>NZ_JAESLH010000023.1:0-52387 GCF_017892545.1 Staphylococcus sp. GDY8P67P | reverse complement strand
AGGAGTCTGGACTTGACTTATTAACTAAAAACTTTTCTTATTGTAAATTTAGTTAACTTTAAGTTAATTTATGGTATTATAACTTAATAAATTGCATTAGGAGGTTATTATGGCACGTTCAAAACTTTATTTTTATTTATCATGCATTTTAATTATAATTAGCTTTTATTTTAATACTAGAAACCCTCTATTAAATATGCACTTTAATTCAATGATTAAACTCATTTTTGTTTGTAGTATTATCAATGCTATTATTTTAATACTTGCTATTATCTTTTCTGATAAATCTATTAAAAATTTACATGAAGATTCAGATTGGATTCGTCCAGTTAGCAAAGTTTTACCTTATATAATATTAATTGTGATAGCAATTCATATCTTAGCTTCTCTCTCAACATTTGGTATTATTTTCTAAATCCTACTACAAAAGTTATACTACTTTTGTAGTTTATTTTTTTGAAAGGAAGATATCATAGTGCAATATTTGTATATTTTTGTTGGCGGTGCCATTGGCGCATTCATTCGCTATTTATTATCTGTTTTTAATAGTACTGAAGGATTTCCAACTGGCACATTTTTCGCGAATATCATAGGTGCATTTTTAATGGGCTTATTAGGGTCTTTAGCGATACAGTATTTTAGAAACAATCCACTACTCAAAAAAGGTATAACTACTGGATTACTTGGTGCACTGACTACTTTTTCAACGTTTCAATTCGAACTTGTTGGATTATTACAACAACAAGCATATGTCATGTTAGTAACCTATGCTTTACTCAGCTATATCATAGGTATATTGGTTTGTTATATTGGAGTTAGAATGGGGGCGCGTTTATCATGACTCAGTTTTTTTTAGTTATGTTAGGTGGCGGAATAGGCGCAGTTATTCGTGCATTTGTTACTAATTTCTTTAACAATAGAATTAATAGTACTTACCCGATTGCAACACTTGTCGTAAATATTTTAGGTAGTTTTTTGATTGGTCTATGCATGGGACTGACTTTAAACGTTACTTGGATTAACACATTTTTAATTGTTGGAATTCTTGGTGGACTAACTACTTTTTCAACTTTATCATCTGAATTAGTTCAAATGTTAACACCAAACAAACAGATATTTCATTTTATTATTTATTCAATTTTACAATATGTAGTAGCGTTCATTTCATGTTTATTAGGATATTTTATGATTTAACTTACATAAAAAGAAAAGACCGTAAATATAGTTTTAATCTACTATATTTACGGTCTTATTCAAAATATAATTACTCTATTAGTGTCCACTATACTCTGATGGATTAGGACCAATTCTTTTATCTTCGTTTAAACTGTCTAACCGTTCAATGTGTTCTTTAGTTAATTCAAAATCAAATACATTAAAATTTTCTTCAATTCTAGATGGTGTGACAGATTTAGGTATCACTACAACTCCATGTTCAATATTCCATCTGATTATAACTTGTGCTGGTGTTTTATTTATTTCTGATGCTACTGACTTAACTGTAGCATCTTCCAAAATTTGTGCATTCATTAATGGTGACCAGGATTCTACGTGTATATTTTGAACTTCAAGATATCTTCTCAATTCTGACTGTGTGAGATAAGGATGAAATTCAACTTGGTTAATTACAGGTTTAATTGAAACTTGAGCAAGTAATGCTTCTAAATGTTCTGCATTAAAGTTACTAACCCCAATATTCTTAACTTTATCATTTTTATACAAATCTTCCATACCTTGCCAAGTATCTATCATCAATGCTTCATCTAAGCCTGGCCAATGCATTAAATATAAATCTAAATAGTCTAATCCTAGCTTACTTAAACTAGTCTCATAAGCTTCCGCTACATTGCTGCGACCATAATCATCAAGCCATAATTTGGATGTAACAAAAAGATCACTTCTATCTAATCCTGTGGATGATAATCCTTCTGCAATGCCTTGTCCAACCATTTCCTCATTATCATATATCATTGCAGTATCAATATGTCTATACCCATTTTCAATTGCATGTTTTACTGCATCCTTACATTGATCGTTATTTTCAACTCGGAAAGTACCTAAGCCTATGATTGGCATTTCATTACCATTATAAAATGTTACAAATTCCAAATTTAAACTCCCCTTTACTATTAAACTATCTATAATAATAATCAAATTTATCAAACAATTAAATTAAAATGCCTAAATTTTAAATAATTTGTCTAAATAAATTACTTATATACTTAGATATAGACTTTTAACAAATAGCTATAGTCATAACCTTCTAAAAAAATTCGATTCTTTTCCTAAACCAAAAACACATTTGTTAAGTTATTTTAATCCTATTGTTTAATGACCTATACATATATTGGTATTATATAGAATTAGAATAACATTAATAAATAGCAATTTAGATACATATATTTTGATAGGCAAATCAAACCAGATAATTTATATTAAAGTTTGCTCGTAGAAAGTAAGTTCACACTTATAAAATACAAGTAAAAAAGCCCATAAATAAATTTTCGAAAAAATTCATTTATGAGCTATTATAACAAGATTTATATTCTTGATACATAATTAGTTAAATGTTTCAATTTCATCCATCACACGTTGTAAATCTTCAACATTGTACTGGATACGACCATGAAAAACAAACTTATTAAAGTATTCATCAAGTTGTTCTGGTCCAACTAGCACTTTAGAATTAGTACTTTGTGCATAATTTGAAATTGTCACAGCACCTTCATCTTTAGGATTAAAATAAAGAATTGATGTAGGTGTGAATTTCAAGTTTAATTCTGTTTGTAATTCACCAGCTAGTTTTTCAATTTCATTTAAATAATTCGTATAATTTACAAATGATAAAGAATCTTTGTCATCATTTTGGTCCATAACTAAGGTTTGTGCCGTTTGTTTGTCAAGGTTTAACGTTTCAAACACTTGCTCCATCATCGGTTGTTCTTTGAATTGGTTAGCATTAATGCCATTAAATACATGACCTTTTAACAACTGTGAATCTATGAGATAGAGTCCAGTACGTGTGAGTACTAAATGACTTATACGGCGTATATCACTAAAGTTATTTTTCGGTAAGAAAATATTTGCCATGATATGCATATCTTCTGGACGAATACGTTTTTCATTAACTAAGCGTTCACGAATACCAATTAATCTCATATCCGTTACATACTCACTTTTATTTTTAGAGAAAAGTTTTAGTGCATCTATTTCTTGCTCTTTTGCATTTACTGTAGCTTCATAGTCCTCTTTTTGTTTAGTAACTTGTTTTTTATTTTCAATTCTTTCTTTTTCTAACTCTTCATCATGTTCATCGCTAAGTTTTTGTTCTCTTGTTTTGTATTGCTCCTCAATAGTCTGCTGTGCTTTTTTCTTACTTTTCAAAGCAACTAAAAATAAGATCAAACAAATAACTGCTACGACAATTGCCACGATTAGTCCAATTTCCATCGGGCCAAATGAATTCATAACAACAACGCTCCTTTATGTGTTCAGTAACTTAATTATAATAGATATGAGTTCATCATTCGATAGTAAAGTTTAAAAAATTAATTACGTCACGCTTATATTTCTACGCTATCTTTTAATAAATTTACTTTATCTAATTTTTCCCAAGGTAACAGTATATCTGTTCTTCCAAAGTGACCATACGCTGCCGTTTGTTTATATATTGGATGTTTTAAATCTAACATTTTAATAATGCCTGCTGGTCTTAAATCAAAGTGAGTTCTAACTGCTTCTACTAGTTCTGTTTCACTTACTTTTCCTGTTCCAAAAGTATCTATTGCAATCGATACTGGTTCAGCCACTCCAATGGCATATGCGAGTTGAACTTCACATTTATCCGCTAAATCAGCTGCTACAATATTTTTGGCTACATAACGCGCAGCATAAGTAGCTGAACGATCTACTTTTGTAGGATCTTTACCGCTAAAGCAACCTCCTCCATGACGTGCATAACCACCGTATGTATCTACGATAATTTTACGACCCGTTAAACCAACATCACCCTGAGGCCCGCCAATTACAAATCGTCCAGTTGGATTAATATAAAATCTTGTATTATCGTCAATTAATCCTTCCGGTACTGTTGGGTATATGACATGTTCTTTGATGTCAGCTTGAATTTGTTCTAAAGTAATGTCTTCCGCATGTTGAGCTGAAACGACAATTGTATCTATACGATGTGGTTTATCTTGTTCATCATATTCCACCGTTACTTGAACTTTTCCATCTGGTCGCAAGTATTTTAAAATACTATCTTTTCGCACATCTGATAATCGTTTAGCTAATTGATGAGATAAAAATATTGGTAACGGCATATAAGTATCCGTTTCGTTTGTCGCATAACCAAACATTAAACCTTGGTCACCTGCACCAGTTGCTTCAATTTCTTCTTCTGATAAATTATCACGATATTCTAATGCATTATCGACGCCTTGTGCAATATCAGGCGATTGCTCGTCAATAGCTGTTAATATTGCCATCGTTTGACTATCGTAACCATATTTAGCACGTGTATAGCCGATGTTTTTAATTGTTTCTCTTACAACTTTAGGGATATCTACATATGTAGCTGTAGAAATTTCTCCTGAAATTAATGCCATACCCGTAGTCACGGTAGTTTCACAAGCAACCCGCGCATGAGGATCATCTTTCAATATTTCGTCTAAAATTGCATCAGACACTTGGTCAGCGATTTTATCTGGGTGCCCTTCTGTAACCGATTCTGAAGTAAATAATCTTCTATTATAAGTCATAAATTAACTTGCTCCTTTGTCTTTGATTACGAAAATTCTCTTTTATTGAGCTCATTAAAAAAAGCCTTCTTCACTATATGAATAGAGAGAAGGCCCTTATACGTCCATTCGCTCTTATCGTTCAGACGCTATTTGTCCGCAAACGGTTTGGCACCTTTCTTCGTTGTAAGAAGAGGTTGCTGGGCTTCATTGGGTCCATGTCCCTCCGCCACTCAGGATAAGAGAATCCGTTAATCACTATAGTACCGAAACTAAGTACTAATGTCAATTTGATATTTATTTAAATTACTTTAAAAATGGTGTGGACTAATCAATCATATGTGTTATACTCTGTAATTGTAAAGGCTTACATTAATTTAATAGCGTTGGAGGGATATAGTATGGCGGTAGATACATACACTTACACAAAAAAAGTTCAAAACATTTTGGACAAGAAGTCTTCATTATTTCAACAATCTACAACACAGTTGTATAAGAAAATTCTTAATAATAATGAAGGAGAACTAACCGAACTAGGTGCAATTAACGCTAAAACGGGTAAATACACTGGTCGTTCACCGAAAGATAAGTTTATTGTTAATGAACCATCATACAGAGATGATATTGATTGGGGAAATATCAATCAACCTATTGAAGAAGACACATTTTTAAAATTATATGATAAAGTATTAAATTATTTAAATGAAAAAGATGAATTATATGTATTTAAAGGCTATGCAGGTAGCGATAAAGATTCACAACTCAAACTAACGGTTGTCAACGAATTGGCTTGGCATAATCTCTTCGCACAAAATATGTTTATTCGTCCTGAAACAAAAGAAGAAGCAGAAGAAATTAAATCTGACTTTACGATTGTATCAGCACCCTATTTTAAAGCTGATCCAAATATAGATGGTACAAATTCAGAAACATTTATTATTACTTCATTTAAACATAAGGTCATTTTAATCGGCGGTACTGAATACGCTGGTGAGATGAAAAAAGGTATTTTCTCCGTAATGAACTACTTACTGCCTAAAGATAATATAATGAGTATGCACTGCTCCGCAAACGTTGGTGAAAAAGGTGATGTAGCTCTATTCTTTGGACTTTCTGGTACAGGAAAAACAACACTTTCAGCAGATTCAACTCGAAAATTAATCGGTGATGATGAACACGGTTGGAATGAAAATGGTATCTTTAATATCGAAGGTGGATGTTACGCAAAAGCAATCAACCTTTCTTACAAAAAGGAACCTCAAATATATGAAGCAATTAAATACGGTACAATTTTAGAAAATGTTGTTGTAGATGAAGAAGGCGATGTCGACTTTGATGACAACTATTACACTGAAAATACAAGAGCCGCTTATCCAATCAACCATATAGAAAATATCGTTACACCTTCCAAAGCAGCACATCCAAATACGATTATTTTCCTTACTGCTGATGCTTTTGGCGTTTTACCTCCTATCTCAAAACTTAGCAAAGATCAAGCGATGTATCACTTTTTAAGTGGATTCACAGCTAAACTTGCAGGAACAGAAAGAGGTATCACTGAACCAGAACCATCTTTCTCAACATGTTTCGGCTCACCTTTCTTACCTTTACATGCTAAAGTTTATGCAGATTTACTAGGCGACTTAATTGATAAACATGATGTGGATGTTTATTTAGTGAATACCGGTTGGACTGGTGGTAAATATGGTACAGGACGCCGTATTAGTTTAAGTTATACGAGACAAATGGTTAATCAAGCAATCACTGGACAACTAAGAGATACAGAATATATTCAAGATGATATGTTTGGACTAAATATACCAGTGGAAGTTGAAGACGTACCTCAAACACTACTAAATCCAATAAATGCTTGGAGTAAGCCAGAGGCATATAGAGAACAAGCTCAAGATTTAATCGACAGATTTAAACATAATTTCGAAAAATTTGGTGATGAAGTTTCAGATTTAGCACAAAATGGTGGCTTTAAATAAATACTTAATAAAGCACATGGACTACATTATAATTGTGGCCCATGTGCTTTATTAGTAATTTTTTTCTACTTTATCCATCCATTGTTTAACTGTATATAACGCTGTTTTCATTGCAAATGGCCTTGGTACATGATCTTCATCCATTTGATAAAATGTTTGATAAGTCGAGCCAATATGTTTCAATTGTGTTTCCAAATAATAGGCTTGGTGAATCCCAACTTGTTTATCTTTACCACCATGTACAATAAGTATAGGTGGACTGTCGGCGTGTATATTAGCAATCGCATCCCTTTGCTTATATGCTGTTGCTTGTTTCTTTGGATGTCCGATCATCCTTCTCAACATACCTCTTAAATCTATTCTTTCTTCATACATGAGGTGAATATCAGACACACCACCCCAAATAATAAAACTTGTAACTGGTAAATCTTGAAATGTAAGCAGCCCTTGTAATCCACCTCTGGAAAATCCTATCATATGAATATATGCATCAGGGTACATTGCATTTAATATTCGAACAGCCACGGTTACATCATTTAAATCCCTACCATAAAATTCATCTTTACCTTCACTACCATTGTTACCTCTATAATAAGGTCCAAATACAAGTGTTTGAGCATCTGAAAATTGCATTAAACGTCCTGCTCTTACTTTACCAACTTGTCCTTTACCACCTCTCAAATATATAACTATTCTTTTTACACTTTTATGTGGTTGCATTAATAAACCTCTAACATTAATCTCATCCACTTCATAAGTGACTTCATCAAAAATATGGTCAGGTACTTCTATCGGCATTCTTTTTCTGTGAATAAAATCCAAGCTCGATCACTCTCTCTAAACATTTTAAAATTGCAGCATCTTTCAATAAATAACTTTTATATGCTTCTGAAATATCTGAGATACTATTGAAAATTAATGGCCCATCAGTTTCTAAATAATCATTTTTCGTTTGTAATCGATCTACTTTAACCATGAAAACATCTTTTGTAAAAGGTGTGCCATTTTGACGATTAACACAATATTGAGCAATATAATGTCTATCTTTAAAATTAATAAGCGCTCCTGTTTCTTCAAACAATTCCCTATCACACGCTTGTACACTTGATTCCCCTGCTTCTCTTTTGCCACCAGGAAATTCTATACCTCTTATTTTATGTTTGGTAAAAAGCAATTGTCCTTGATATATTGGAATAACTAAGACATGGTCTGCATCTGGTATATCATTTTCATCTTTAAACGATAAAAAAACATCATCATTTTCTTTATCTTTAAACTTCACTAACATCAATCTCCCTTTATATATGTTAAACTATCAATGCGATGTAAATTGTTGGAGGCAAAATTTTATGAAAAAAATCTTTCTAGGACTTATCTATATATATCAACATTTCATTTCTCCTATGACACCAGCCACATGTCGCTTTTACCCAACTTGTTCTGAATATACTAGAGAAGCAATAGAAGTTTTTGGCCCCTTTAAAGGTACTTGGTTAGGTGTTAAACGTATTTCAAAATGTCATCCACTCCACAAAGGTGGATTTGATCCAGTACCTTTAAAAAAAGATAAAAAGCATAAACATTAATCAATCTGCATTAAATTATCTTTGTTTACTAAAGGAGGTTCAAAATAAATTGAACCTCTTTTTAATATGCCTGAATGTGCTACAATATCATTTTCAAAATAATAACCTTGTGGTGTAATATCACTTGGATAAGTTGTATATCTTGCTAATAAAGCTGTAAAATAACGACTTAATCCATATTCATACATACCGCCAATGACAAATTTCACATGTTTTTGTTCCAATATTTCAATGATTTCCATCACTTTATCAATACCACCGAGCCTGAATGGTTTTAATACCACAACATCGATTTTATAATTTTCAATATAATATAAAATTGTTTTCAAAGATACTGCTTTCTCATCAATAGCTATAGGTGGTAATTCCGTATCTTTAAATTGATTTACTTTTTCTATATCTTTAAAAGGCTCTTCTAAATAAAGAATTTCACTGCTTGAAAGTAACATGATTTTCTCAACTTCGTTATCTCTAACAGATTCATTGGCATCAATGACAATTTGAGGTTTAAATAGCAATCTCTGCAATCGCTTAACATCTTCTAAAATCGTTTCCGACCATTTTATTTTTATGCGTTGTGGTTGTGTGACTTTTAAGTCATTAATTTGTTTATCCGTTAGGCCGCTAACCGTGGCACCATATGGCACATTAAATGTCTCTAATTGGAAAAAAATTTGATAACAGGCCATCACAATCATACTTCGTGTAGCTGGATATTTTTCCAAACATTGAAGCGCGTTTTGAACTTCCGAAAAGCATTCAAACTCAATGTTTTTAAAAGATTCAAACCACTTTATTGTTTGGTCATAAACTACTTCTATCGTTTCATCATCATACCAGTCTGTTTCAAAAGCGTTACACTCTCCAAAATAATGTATCTGCTTATCCGTAATAAATTCAATAATAAGTGCTTTACGCTTGTCCAATTTTACCTTAGGAGTAATAATTGAATGTTTAAAATCATTATTACAAATATAAAGTTTCATTTCGCTCAATTTCATAAATTTTCACGCCTAATTTTTTAAATGTTTTCTTTGTAGTTTACCAGTTGATGTATAAGGTAATTCTGTTACTTGTTTAAAATATTTTGGGATTTTATATTTCGCTATATGTGATTTAAAATGTTCGATTAATGTTTCATTGGATAATTTTGTTTTTGAAACATAATATAAATAAGGTACTTCCCCCCACGTGCTGTCATGCTCTCCGATACACATTGCATCAGTAATTGATTCGTGTAGTTTTGCTACAGATTCTAATTGATATGGATATATATTTTCGCCACCGCTAATGATCAAATCTTTACGTCTGTCATAAATCATTACATATCCATCGTCATCTATTTCAGCAATATCTCCCGTTTTAAAATAACCATTTTCAAACGTATCTATTAAATCTTCAGGATATAGGTATCCATTCATAACATTGTCACCTTTGATAAGTAGTTCTCCATGTCCTTGGTTATTCGGTTCTTTTATTTTCACAAAAACATTTTCACTTGGTTTTCCGACGGTATCATAACGCTCAGCTAACATACTTGGCGATGCTGTTAAAAATTGGGAACATGTTTCAGTCATTCCGAATGAATTGTAAATCGGCAATCCTAATTTCAAAGCATTTTCAATCAATGTACTAGAAAGCTTAGCCCCGCCTAACAATATCTTTTGAATATTATACGGTTGAGTCAACCCTTCATCCATTAACCATTTTAAAGTTTGAGGAACCAATGATACATGCGTTGGTAATTCTTTTTCTATTATTTCAAGCATCCTATGTGAATTAAACTTCGCTGCAATACGTACTGTAAAACCTTGAATCAGCGCTCTTATTATGACACTTAATCCAGAAATATGATAAATAGGCAATACAGATAACCATTTTGTGTCTTGATTAAACCCTAGACTTTGTTTACAACCCAGTGCACTTGCATAATGGTTGCCAAATGTTTGAGGAACAGCTTTTTGTGGTCCTGTTGTTCCAGAAGTAAACATAATAGAAGCAATTTGATCCATATTGAATATAGCTTCATAAGTATTATTAGAAACTTCACGTTTCAATACATCAAAATCAATTATGACTATATCTTGTAACGTTAAATTGGTAGTAGTAATTACTGTATCAGTTTCAATAGAATGTAACTGGTTTTGTATTTCTTCTTTGGTTAAACGCGTGTTTAACATCACGATTTCAACACCTGCTAGCCACAACGCATTAATCAAAGTAATAGATTCAATATGATTTTCTATATATATTCCTATACGCTTTTTCTTCAACTGTTTTATTTGATAAGCTAAACGGCTTGCTTCGTAATACATTGAAGCAAACGTGATTTTATTAAGACCATCATCAATAAATACTTTATTTCCATTTTGTTTTGCTTGCGTTTTCAACCAAAATTCCAATCTGTCATTCCTCCATCTCAAAGACTATTATAACGTTTTTACTTTGATTTAACAGTGTTGGTGCATTTTATTAGTTACTATTACCATAAATTCATATTTATACTATTTGTTTACATTTCTTTTGTAAAATAGTCAAAATCTAAGTTGTATGCGATGAATTTTGGTGATATGATAATAAAAATGACTTCGTTTCAACTAATTATAAACACATAAAAAAACATGATCTGTAGAAGGACTCTTCATTATCATAATAGATTATTAAGGCATCAGAGGTTCGAATCCCTCACTCTCCGTTTACTTACACCATATTAGATAAGAAGAAAGATAAACGTTTATATATATATATATGATGAAGGAGATCACAATAAAATGAAATTTATTAAATACGAAATTGAGCAAGGCTTGTACTACGACCTCATAACGATATATGCAAAAACTAACAAAAATACTCCGTTCCATTTCACTTTTTCAGAAAGCCATACTCTAAAAGAAATAAGAGATAAATTAGAAGATATTGCAATTAAAATTGACAAACAATAATATTTGTTTGACGCAATCATCAAATAACGAAAAATCGTTACACTTATAATAAATAGAACGATGTCCTAAGATGGCTCATAATCCCTTAATCACAAAATCAAATATTAGAAATTAAGAGCAGTTTGTTCCCTACAATGGATGTTTATTCTCACCTTTTATAAGAAACAGCTCAAGTAGAAAAAGAAAAAGCAGTTAAAGCGCTTGAAAGCATGACGCAGTAAGCCGGGAACGTAATTCTTATTTTCGGGGACGTTATGCTTTAATATTAAGTACTTCGGGGACGTTTAGAGGACGTAAAAACTTAATCACGATATATATCGAAGAATAACGATATATAACAAAACCCCGTTATATCAGCATTTTGGTAAACGAGATATAACGAGGAATATCGAATTAACGGAGAGTGAGGGATTCGAACCCTCGAGACGCTTGTGGCGCCTACACACTTTCCAGGCGTGCTCCTTCGGCCAACTCGGACAACTCTCCAATATAGAATTAAAAAAACAGAAGCGATATTTCACTTCTGTTTGTATGACCCCGACGGGACTCGAACCCGTGTTACCGCCGTGAAAGGGCGGTGTCTTAACCGCTTGACCACGGGGCCATGGCTCCACAGGTAGGACTCGAACCTACGACCGATCGGTTAACAGCCGATAGCTCTACCACTGAGCTACTGTGGATTAATTTGAATGGAGCGGGTGATGGGAATCGAACCCACAACATCAGCTTGGAAGGCTGAGGTTTTGCCATTAAACTACACCCGCTTGATAACGATTATGGGGCGGTTGATGGGAATCGAACCCACGAATGTCGGAACCACAATCCGATGCGTTAACCACTTCGCCACAACCGCCAAAAATAAAATGGTTCAGGACAGAGTCGAACTGCCGACACATGGAGCTTCAATCCATTGCTCTACCAACTGAGCTACTGAACCTTAATGGTAAATCAATAATGGCGGTCTCGACGGGAATCGAACCCGCGATCTCCTGCGTGACAGGCAGGCGTGTTAACCGCTACACTACGAGACCAAACTATGTAATTGCGGGAGGCGGATTCGAACCACCGACCTTCGGGTTATGAGCCCGACGAGCTACCGAACTGCTCCATCCCGCGTTAATATTATTAATGACGCCTACCTATTAAATATACCATAATGTCATTACAAAATCAACATTATTTTAAAATTAATTTACAAATAATTAATTTATAATTAAAAATTAAATGTCATAATGAGTGGTTAAGCTCCCCTCATTTCTGAATACTTATTTAGTATATTAACTTTTGTAGCTTTCGTCAATGCTTTCATTAAAGTATTTTGTGTAAAAAAGGAATATAACTATAATATTATAATTTTAGTTAAGAAATGACACATATTTGTTTATTTTTATAGCTTGCTTATATTTATTTACTTAAAATATAAGCAAGCTATAAAGACTATTCATTTTATAATTGAAATATAAAACTTATTTCCCCGTATTGTGCTGTATAATTATAGACCGTCGTAGGTTTATTCAATCTATTTACTCATGATACCCATCATTTTACTTTGTAAATTTGTAAATGTCGTGAAACCATCATCTTCCATGAAGTGTCCTCCAAAATCAGTAATTTTACATTTGCCATTCAATTCATCCATTAAACGCTTTGTTTCTTTGTAAGAAACATGTTTATCGTCTTTTGCACACAAACCATAAAATTTATTCACTTTTTCTTTAACTTTATCATAGTTAATGATTTTATCATCTAATTTCAACGACTCATCAATCTCTTGTGCATCCTCTTTGAAACCTGAGATACTGAATAAACCTTCAATATTGTTTATGTTTTTATTTTGAATAAATTCAAGTGAAGCAATTGTACCAAAACCATGAGTTACAAAATAGGTATCCTGTTTACGTATATGGATCTGTTCATTCATAACATTGAGCCATTTACGTATATCACTATTTTGTTCTTTCGGAATGTTAAAAAGTGTAACTACGTAACCTTCTAATGTAAGATTATTTGCTAACCATTCATACCAATGATTCGTTGAATCACCTAATTTTGAATGTACTATTACTATATCTGTCATAAATCAATCCCCCATTTACAAATATTACTTTTAAAGTATCTCATATATATCACCAGTATTGTAAGTTTCAACTTAGTAAAAAAAGCCAATTCTACAATAATTAAAAATTAACAAAGTAGAAAATGACTTTTTTATTATTTATTTAGATTTCATCTAAAATCTCTTCAACCGCTTCTTTTCCTTGCTTTATGCAATCAGGTAACCCAACAGCCTCAAATGACGCACCAGTAATACGTAGTCTAGGATAATTATGTCTTATATGCGATTGTATCAATTTAATTTGTTCAATATGTCCTACTTGATATTGAGGCATACTTTTAGGTAAACGATTTACAATACTAAAATCAGGCGAACCTTTAAAGGTCATCATTTTACTCAAATCATTTTTCACGATTTTCACGAGTTCTTCATCTGTATGATCGTCAACTACCGTATCACCTGGTTTACCAACATAAGCTCTAATTAACACTTTACCTTTAGGTGTTGTAAATGGCCATTTCTTACTTGTCCAAGTACAAGCCGTGATATTCGTATCGCTTGTACGAGCAATAACGAATCCTGTGCCATCATAATTGTTGATGATATTTGCCTCGTCAAATGCAAGTACGACTGTTGCTACTGTTGTAGAATCCATGTTTTTAAAATAATCAAAAGCAGGATCATTACCAAACCATTGTAAGAAATTTTGATGTGGCGTTGTAACTAAGACACTATCATAGATGCGCTTCTCATTGACTGTTTTAATTTCATATTTTTTCTGTGACGCTGTAATATCTTTAACAGCTGTTTGATATTTAATATTAACACCTTTTGCTACCAAATCGTCTCTTAAACATTCTATAAACGAACTCAATCCATGTCTAAACTGTTTAAATTGTCCCTTAGGTGCACCTGGATAAAGTTCACGTTGTTTTATTCTTTGCGCCTTCTCATATCGCATTCCTTTAATAAGGCTACCAAATTGTTCTTCTCTTTCTTTAAACTCAGGGAAAGTACTCATTAAACTAAGCTCGTCAATATTTGTGCCATAAATACCACCCATTAATGGTTCTATTAGATTTTCTAGCACTTCGTCACCTAACCGCGTTCTAAAAAATTCACCAACCGACATATCGTTATCCATATCTATAGTTTTTTTAAACAAATCCATTCCAGCTCTTAACTTACCCAATGGAGAAATTAATTTTGTTTTGAGAAATGGTTTGATGTCGGTCGGTATTCCTAAAATAGAACCGCCTGGAATCGGATAGAGTTTATTTTTAGCATATATATACGATTGCCCAGTTTTATTAGTAATGAGTTGATCTTCAAGTCCTATATCTTTGGCTATATCTGTCATAATTTGTTTTCGTCCTAAATAAGATTCTGGACCTAATTCAATGGTATAGCCCTCATTACGATATGTTTGTATTTTCCCGCCTACTCTATTAGAAGATTCATAAATTGTGACATCGATGTCAGGTCTTTTTGATTTGATAAAATATGCACTGGATAAGCCTGTGATGCCTGCCCCAATAATTGCGATACTCTTAGTCAATGTGATTCACGCTTCCTTTAATAAACATTTTTAATTTCATCTACGATTGCACCAATAAATAGTGAATCTGTATTAGGCATTGCTGGACGGAAGTAATTAACGCCTAACTCATCACAAATTATTTTGCATTCATAATCATTATCATATAATACTTCCAAATGTTCACATACAAAGCCTACAGGCGTATAAATAAAGTTTTTATAATTATATTTTTCGAATAAGTTTCTAGTTAAATCTTGAACGTCAGGGCCTAACCAAGGTGTCCCAGTATTACCTTCTGATTGCCACCCTTCAGCAACGTGAGTAATGTTTGATTTAGCTTTTAATAATTCAGCAGTATCATGCAATTCATTCGGATATGGGTCATTATTTTTTTCTATAAGTCCTTTAGGTAAACTGTGTGCTGATACTACTAAGACTGTTTCATCATGTTCTTCTTTTGGTATTTGCTCTAAAGTTTCATTTACCTTTTCAGTCCAGTATTGGATGAATTTTGGTTGTTGGTAATAATGTTCAACATGGTTTAACGTAATACCATATTTATCCGCTTCTTCTTGTGCACGCTTATTATAGGAACCCACTGAAAAGCTTGAATAATGTGGTGCTAGTACCACAGTAACAGCTTCATCTATACCTTCTTTATTCATTGCCTTTACAGCATCTTCAATAAACGGATGGATGTGTTTCAAACCAATGTACAACTTGAACTCAACATCAGTATATTGATTATTCAACTCTGAACATAATGCCTCAGCTTGTCGATTCGTAGTTCCCGCAAGTGGTGATAAACCGCCAATAAATTTATATCTATCTTTTAAGTCTTGCAATTCTGCTTCTGTAGGTTTTTTCCCATGTCTAATATCTGTGTAATAAGCTTCTATGTCACTTTCTTTATAAGGTGTACCATAAGCCATTACTAGTAAGCCTACTGTTTTTGCCATTTTAAAATCATCCTTTTATTTAAATTTTTAAGATGTAGATGACATAATTAAATGTAAATCTTGTTCACCTTTTGTATGTCTAACTATCTTTGAGTATATTCGTGAACAAACGTAGTAATTCTTTTTAAAGTTTCGGGTTTAACTTGTGGAAAAACACCATGTCCTAAATTAAATATATGTTTACCATGTGCTAAGCCCTCATCTAAAATCGGTTTTAATCGCGCTTCTATAACTTCCCAAGGTGCTAATAGTAAAGATGGATCTAAATTCCCTTGTAATGTTTTAGTAATATTTAAATCATTAGCTTCTTTAATAGACAGTCTCCAATCTAGACCTAATACATCTATTGGTAAATCATTCCATTCATGTACTAAATGACTTGCACCCACACCAAATAAAATCACGGGTACATCGTATTTCGCCTTAATTCCATTAATTAACTTTTTCATTGCTGGTTTTATATAATATCTGTAATCTTGAACGTTTAATGCACCAACCCAAGAATCAAATACTTGTATGATTTCTGCACCAGCTTCTATTTGAGCTGTCGTATAAGTAATAGACATATCGACTAAATGATCCATAAGCGCAAACCAAGTTGCTTCGTCACTATACATCATTGCCTTTGTAAAATTATAATTCTTAGAAGGCCCACCTTCAATCATATAGCTTGCTAAGGTAAAAGGAGCGCCAGTAAAACCAATCAATGGCACCTTCAATTTTTCTTCAGTTAATAATTTAATCGTGTCTAATACATATGGAACATCTCGTTTCGGATCAATATTCCCTAATTTTTCAACATCTTGTATATTTTTAATCGTATTATGAATTACTGGTCCTATCCCGGACTTAATTTCTACGTCCACCCCTATCGGTTGCAATGGGGTCATGATATCTTTATATAAAACCGCAGCGTCCGTATTATAATTATCTACTGGTAAATGTGTTACGTATGCACATAATTCTGGCTGGTGTGTTATTTCAAATAAAGAGTATTGCTCTTTCAGTTTTCTATATTCAGGCTGTGATCTACCAGCTTGACGCATAAACCACACAGGTGTGTGCTTAACTTCTTTGCCCTTAATCATATCTAGGATTGTATTATTTTTATTATGCACCTTGTAATCCTCCTACATTATAATCATTCTTATTAATATTACCATATCCACTAATTTCCCGTATTCAATCAATAGAAATGTCATAAAAAAGACAAAGTGTGTCACTTTGTTATTCTTAATTATTTGACTATTGTTTTCTAACAGAAATCAATTATAATACTGTTAAAGTCTATTTTACATTTATTTGAAATATTAGAAGTATATATAGTAAATTATAATAGTTATGCAATGTTTCTTAAACAATTCAAGGGGGAAAACTTATGAAAATTTACGCATCTTACGGTACATTTGGTTATTTAAATCAAATTAGACTGAATAATCCAACACATCATCTACTACAATTTTCAGCTTCCGATTCTTCAGTTATTATAGAAGAAACAGAAGGTGAAACGGTTTTAAAACACCCGCTGGCTTATGACATCATTAAGTCTGAAGGGAATTTAGATGAAAATTACTTCTATTCTGTTATTTTTATACCAACATCAGAGGATCATGCATATCAATTAGAAAAGAAATTAGAAAATGTCACAACTGATTTCAAACAATTTGCAGGTTATAGAAGTTATCGCTTTTTAAAACCAAATCAAGGGTTAACATATAAAATTTATTTTGGCTTTAATAGTCGTACAGATTACGAAGATTTCAAAGCGTCTGCCGTTTTCCAAGAAAACTTTGATAAACTAGCACTAAGTCAATTCTTTGGTTCTAGTGGTCAACATTCAAGTTACTTCGAAAGATATTTATTCCCAATTGACGATTACTAATTAAAAATCGCTACTCAAATTTAGCTCTAAGCTAAAACCTGAGTAGCGATTTTTTAATCTGTTAGCAAACTTTCTTGATATTTCAATTTTTTAGTTATATTTCTAATCGTCAACCATCCTACAAGAAAGTAAATGAGACCAAACAAACTATATTGTGGAAAAACAATAGCAAAAGTAACGATAAAAATCACGCCTATAATACACATTAATCTATTTAAAAATTGTTCATATCCTTTAATGACCTTACTATCAGATACAGGCCAAACTTGAGGCCATAGACCATATGCTTGTTGTGTATAAAATTGAGCCATTTGTAACAATATAATATACATAAATAGACTACCAATTAATAAAACTACGATGACTTGATGTAACCATATCATCATAACTAAAGCTATAATAATCAAGCGTAATATAATATTAAATGCGTCTTTACCTCTAGCAAAACTTCTAATAAATAAATAAAGATACATATAGTTTTCATTAAATTTTTTAGGTTTCGGTTTCCACAATAACGGATCTAAATAACTTCTCCTTACTGCTTTCTCTTCTAATTGTTTTACATCCGTAAACATATTTACAAATTTATAATAATTCATATGATGTTGTTGTTCTGTATTAATCATATGCTCCCATGGGAACAAATAGTCTTTGTTTAAATATTTTATCAACAGAGTCAGAGCAACAAGTATAATAACTGAAAAAATACTTGAGATATTTTTAGGATCTAAGGCTACATAATAACCAGATGTAAATATCACAAACAAAATGCTAAATAAAGACCAACGTTCAAGACGAAATTTATACCACTGCCATTTTAATAATAAACCTAAGAGCGGAAATATAATTGCTAGTCCAGCAAAGATAATATAAAATCCAAAAGTTTTGTTATTAATCACATAAAATAATGGAAAAAATATAATAATCAATAATATTTGTATAGGTAACCTTGTTACATAACTATAAATCAAACTTTTTTTCATATATTCAAACATATGATTTTCAAATGGCAATAGAAATAATTTATCTGCATCTTTTAATAAAGTCCTAATTGGAAACATGGATGTGATGGCTGTGATCATACTAGCAATTAAGGCATAATTAAAATGTTTAGGTATTGTTTTCAACCAATCACCATAACCTAAAATAAATGCCCCTAATAAAATTACAAGAAACACAGAAAAGTGACCATTAAATATAAATTTATTATAATAACTTTTCTCTTTTTTGATTGCTTGTTTCCTTAGGTTAAATAATTGTTTAGCTTCTTGTTTCATGAATTTTGGCCACCTTGAGTAACGTGTATATATATTTCATCTAAGGTTTTACCACTTAAACCTGTTTGTTCCCTCAATTCATCTATATTGCCAAATGCTACAATTCGCCCTTTGTCCATTATTAAAAATCTGTCACAGTATTTTTCGGCCGTTGCCAAAATATGTGTACTCATCAATACAGTTCTGTTCTCTTCTTTTTTCTCGACCATTAAATCAAGCATAGATTGTATACCTAAAGGATCTAATCCTAAAAATGGCTCGTCAATGATATATAGTTCTGGATCCACAATAAATGCACAAATAATCATTACTTTTTGTTTCATACCTTTAGAAAAATGACTCGGAAATATATCTAACTCATTTTCTAACCTAAATGTTTTTAATAATGGATTTGCCCTTTTCATCGCTTCCATTTTATCTATATTATACGCCATTGCTGTCATATTAATATGTTCTTGCAACGTTAATTCATCATATATGACTGGTGCTTCCGGAATATATGACAACTTACGTCTATAAGCTTCTACATCTTGTTTGATATCAATATCTGAAATTGTTAACTGCCCTTCCATCGGCGTTAATAAGCCTAACATATGTTTAATAGTGGTACTCTTCCCAGCACCATTCAAACCTATCAGTCCAACAATTTCTCCTTTTTTTAATTCAAAATTTATATCTTTTATCACAGGTCTTTTGCCATAACCGCCTGTTAAATGCTCTACTTTTACTGTCATAAGGCACCTCCACAAATAGTATTGTATCAAAAATCAAACATTGTTCATAAAGTTACTTCAAAAAATGACGGAATTTAATCAGTAATGCTATAATAGTTACTAAACATCTGACAAGGAGTGAAAATTTATGTCTGAAACAATCTTTAGTAAAATAATTAATGGTGAAATTCCTAGTTATAAGGTATATGAAGATGAATATGTTTATGCATTTTTAGACATCTCTCAAGTGACCAAAGGTCATACTTTATTAGTTCCTAAAAAAGTTTCTGCAAATATCTTTGAAACGGATAGTGAAACAATGAAACATATAGGCGTTGCTTTACCTAAAGTAGCAAACGCAATCAAAAAAGCATTTAACCCTGATGGTCTAAATATTATACAAAATAATGGTGAATTTGCCGATCAATCTGTCTTCCATTTACATTTTCATCTGTTACCAAGATATGAAAATGAAGTAGATGGTTTTGGTTATAAATGGGAAACACATGAAGAAAGCATAGGCGATGAACAAAAGAAAAAAATTGCACAAGAAATTGCAGCACAATTTAATTAATTATGCTTACCTGATATGATATAGGGTATATTAAAAATATTAATGACTCAGAAATTTTAGAAATGAGGAGAATTTTTATGAAAACAGCTCAATTATTACTAGGTCTTGGTGCTGGTGTTGCAACTGGAATTGGTGTTGCATTAATGAATCGTGATAAGAAAAATTCAAACCAATTTGAGACAGAAGCGCGCAGACCTACGGGTGCTGAATCTGAATTTGATAAAGAAATCAACACTATAAAGCAAAACGTCAATGATATTGTAAATTACATTTCACAAATCAAATCAGAAAGTACTGAAATTGGCAGTACTATTGGTGATGAAGTGAAAACGATGATTGGTGATTTTAAATCTGATATCGATCCTAATATTGAAAATTTGCAATCCCATATTGAAAATTTACAAAATCGTGGCGAAGAAATTTCAAAAGCATTTGAAAAAGACAAATAATTAACTCAATTAACTAAGAGTTATAACTCACTTGAAAACCTGAGTTATAACTCTTTTCTTTATTACAATAAAAACATCTATGTCTTTAAAATGATGCTGAATTAAAAAATATATAGTACACTCATCTTTCTTTGATTAAAAACTATAATATCCTTACATTATAGTGTTTTGAGAACTTTTCAAACTCTAAAATTAACTTAAAGTTAAACTTGACGACTGTAAGAATACGTTAGATAATACGAAAGTATATTCAATAAATTTTAAAAAGGAGTATGATTGCGTAATGTATTTATGTACACGTCAAATAGATATTAACGCTCGTTTTGGCATACCTAGAATTGCTTTCCTTAGTTTTGTTACTACAATTATCACATTTTTAATTGCATACGAACTTTTATACTTCTTTTCAAATACCAAATTAACAGACGACCACTTTTTAATATTTTTAATTTTAGTAGTGCTTTTGTACCCTTTACATAAATTAATCCACTTATTGTTTTTCTATCCCTATCGTAAGTCATTTAAAAAATATAAATTAGTAAAACATAAGTCTGTGCCTTTTTATAATGTGTATGTAAATACACCTGTTAATAAATATTATTTTTGTTTTGATTTAATCACACCAGCTTTATTTATAACGATTGTTTGCACATTTATAAGTACTATCATTCCTCAATATGGTCATTATTTAATGTTTTTAATTGCTTTGAATTTAGGTTATTCGGTTATGGATTTTCTTTATTTAAAGATCATATTATTTTCAAATGAAGGTACTTATGTTGAAGAACATCAAACTGGTATTAATATTTTAAACAAAGTATCACCTTATACGAATCATGAACTTGATTAAGCAAACAGCAATGTTTGCTTTTTTTATTCGCTCTTTTTTATATAAAATGGTTACAACTATAGTCGTATATATTAGGTTTCTAATTGGTGAAAACGACTTTATATGTTATATTTACGTTGTTATTCTTACAAAAGGAGTTCCCAATCATGAAAACATTTAAAAAAGTTATAATTCCTGTTACTGCTAGTGCATTATTATTAGGTGCTTGTGGTAATAGCGCTACAGATTCTAAAGAAGATACAATTATTTCATCAAAAGCTGGCGATGTTAAAGTTGAAGATGTAATGGATAAAATGGGTGATGAGCAAGTTGCAAACACATCTTTTTCTATATTATTAAATAAATTGTTAGCAGATAAGTATAAAGATAAAATAGACACGAAAGATATTGATAAAGAAGTTGAAAAAGAACAAAAACAATACGGTGGCAAAGATCAATTTGAAAGTATGTTAAAACAACAAAAAATGTCACTTAGTGACTATAAAGAGCAAAAAAAATTACAATCATATCAAAAGGCACTACTGAACGATAAAGTGAATATTTCTGATAAAGAAATTAAAGAATCTACTAAAAAAGGTTCGCATATTTTAATTAAAGTTAAAGAGAATAAAGATGACAAAGAAGGTTTATCAGATAAAGATGCAAAAGCAAAAGCAGAAAAAATCCAAAAACAAGTATCAGAAAATCCTGACAAATTTGGAGAAATTGCCAAAAAAGAATCAATGGATAAATCTTCGGCTAAAAAAGATGGTAGCTTAGGATATGTTATCAAAGGACAAATGGAAAAAGATTTTGAAAAGGCGCTCTTCAAACTTAAAGAAGGCGACGTTTCAAAAGTAGTTAAAACAGATTATGGTTACCATATTATTAAAGCAGATAAAGAAAATGACTTTGATAAAGAAAAAGGTAAGCTAAAATCGCAATTAATCCAACAAAAAGTACAAAAAAGTCCTAAATTACTAACAGACGCTTATAAAGAACTGTTAGATGAATACAAAGTAGATTATAAAGATAGAGATATTAAAAAAGCTATTGAAGATTCCATTCTAGACCCAGATAAAATTAAACAGCAACAACAACAGCAACAACAGCAAGCGATGCAACAAGGTGGAGCTGGTATGACCTCTGGACAATAGAATCATAATTCACAAGTAAACAAGGCAAATGCTAATTTCTAGGGCATTTGCCTTGTTTTTTTATTAATGAAACTAACTTATATTTACTTATTAATTATGCTTGTACACATATTTTTCGAGACGATTGTATTTTATCTCTTGCGCTGATATATAACACAGGATAAACACATATTCAATCTACTTATATCAAATCATACGATGCTCATGAATAGAAAACGATTATCTCACCCCCTACTTCTTACCTTCTAATACGACATATTAATTGTAAATAATCACGGTCAGAAACGAATGATTTTACATATAAAAAAGACTAATCCACGCTAATGAACTGCTCCCTTCAAAGTAGACACTTAAAAATGTAAACTTTGAAGGGAGCATATCAAAATTTGGATTAGTCCTTTACTTTCAAAATGTTTCAATTTTATTTTTTTAAGCGTATATTTTCCGTATCGCTTAATCTAAAGATGTTGGATTGTAAAATTGTCTACCCTCAAGCCCAAAAATACGTTCAGTAAATTGACCTTTTGGCGTTTTCTTATATGCTTTTTCAAACATATTCATTTTTGCATCAATGTTATCGATGAAAAACAAAATTTCTGCCTCTTTCATATGTGGTAGTTTCGGAGAGCCAAATTCCATTTTTCCATGATGTGCTAAAATCATGTGACGCAGTAATAATACCTCTTCACCTTCTATATTTAATTCTCGTGCAGCATCTGCTACTTCATCACTGGCAATAGAGATGTGGCCCAGCAAATTACCTTCAACCGTATATGTTGTTGCAACAGGACCACTTAATTCTTTAACTTTACCTAGGTCATGTAAAATAATAGAACTATATAATAAACTGCGGTTTAAAAGTGGATATATATCACAAATAGATTTTGCGACACGTAACATTGTTAATACATGATAACTTAACCCACTTGAAAAATTATGATGATGTGTACTTGCTGCAGGAAATGTAAAAAATTCTGTTTGATATTTACGCAATAAATGTCTTGTAATGCGTTGTAAATTTGCATTTTCAATCTCTAACATATAATGAGAGACTTCTTCTTTGATTTCTTCTGGTGTGAGTGGCGCGCCGTCTACGAAATCATGTATGTTTAAATCTGCTTCATCTGAAGCTAATTTAATTTTATTAATTTTCATCTGTTTACGACCACGATAATTAATAACATCACCAATAACGTGTACGATTTTTTCTGGTTCTAAAACACGCATATCTTCCTTTGTAGCAGTCCATAATTTGGCTTCGATGTCCCCACTTTTATCTTGAAGATATATCGTCATATAGTCTTTTCCTTGAGCAGTTACGCCTTGTGTCGCTTTATGAATCAAGAAATAGTGATCAACTGAATCTCCAGGATTTAATTTTTCTACATTTCTCATTATTTACCGCCTTCCTCAGGTTTATTCAAAGTAATAATTTGTTTTGAAGGCACACTTGTATCTTTGACACATGTAAAGTATAAAATTTGATAATCATTGGGCATTTGTCTTAGATAATTCATCATCGTTTCTTTTCTATGTTTATCAAAATGTACAAATGCATCATCAATAATTACAGGGAATGGATAGTAAGGTTTTAATGTTTTAATTAAACTTAAACGCAATGCGATATATAGTATTTCTTTAGTAGACTGGCTTAATTCAATTGGTTCGTACATTTGACCATTCACTTGTTTTACCATTAAATCTTCATTCGCATAAGTTACTTGTACATAATTTCCATTTGTTAAATGTGCAAAGATTTCTGTTGCTTCATTTATCACTTGTGGTAAACGCTTATCTTTAATTTGTTTAATATGTCCTTCCACTAAAGATTGTAAGTAACTAAGACTTGCCCAATCTTTTGCTTCATCATTCACTCTATTTTTCAAAATATGGAACTTATGACGTAAATCCGCTAACGTTTTGTCTGTTTCCATATCCGTGATTTTAGCTTTTAAATCACTGACTTCTGACTGCATTTCTAAATATTGATCATTATAATGATCAACTTGTCTTTCTAACACTTCATCTTCTTCAGATAGTTGAGCATATGTTTTTTGACTCAGCATAGAACTAGCTTCGTAATTATAATTTTGGTTTTCTAGATATTTCGTTAAATCATTAAAGCGGTTTAATTGTTGATGATAAGCCTGATATTGAGCATGCTGATGATAATACGATTCTTCATCATTTGCACTTACAAAGTTAAATAACTGTGATATCACATTATTATTCTCATGTAAGCGATGTTTAAGCTGTGATAATTCACTTTCTATTAATGTGATTTGTTCTTGATTCCTATTCCATTTATCTAAATTAGTTGTTTCTTCTTTTAACCATTGATTTACGTCATGAAATAAAGATAATGTGTTGAAAGAAGTAAATTGATTTTGGGTTACTGCTTTTGCATGTTCATAAAATGTATCTAATGCCTGTTGTAACTCAATTTTTTGCTCGTTCAATTCAACAGTATGATTGTCATAATCCTTAATTTTATTCATCGTCGCAATACTATCAATAATGAGTTCGTCTGAAATTTTATCAGATAAATGTAATTCATCTTTAATTTGGTTGATCTCATTCTCTGACTTTGAGTATTGTTGTTGTGCAGATTCTAAATTGGAAGATAAATAATTGGCTTTTTTATCTAATGCCTCTTTCGTTTTAATAGCATTATGGAATTGCTCGCGAATTCTATTTTGATCATCTAAATCAAAGTCCAAATTATAATTGGCTTCTAAATCATTAATTTGGTGTTGCAAATCTTCAATTTCATTAGAAAATGTTTCACTATGTCCTATCTCTTTCGATTTAACTAAGAAGATACCCACGATAAATACAAGAGATAGTAATGCAAATACAATACCGAAGACCAAATTAGCTGAAATAAATGAAAAGATAGTTAATCCAACACCAACAACTGCTAATATAACGAATGCAAATCGAAAAATATTTTGTTTACGTTCATTTTCTTGTTGTTCTTTATCAAAAGCTTCTTTCATTTTTTGATATAAATTATTTTTCTCTTGTAGTTCGAATACACGATTGTTATATTGTTTTTTCTTTTCATAGTTTTCATCAGACACAATATCTTTTTCTAATGCATCCATCTCAGTTTGATTTGTTTCTTTATCAATTTTATTTTCTTCAATATTGCGTTCTAATTGTTGAATAAAAGCAGTCTGTTCTTGCTTATTTTTAATTTGATCGCTTACATGACTCTTCATTGCCTCTGAACTGTCGACTTCATGGTATACATCTTGCCATCCGATATTAGACTTCAAGCCTGATTTTTCACGTTCTTTATCTTGAATTTCTTTTTTAACTGATTTTAATTCGTATTCTTTTTGTTTAATTTCATTTTCTTGTTGTTGTATATGGTTAAAAGCATCAATATCAGATTGCTTAGGTACATTGATTTTTTCATTTTCACTTTTTAAATGCGTTAATCGTTCTTCTCTTAAGCCAATATCTCTTTTTAAATTTTGTGTTTGAATTTTTGCAGATTCATAGCGATCGATGCCTTGTTCAGGAAATGTGACAGGTTCTATATTTAATTGGGTTTCCAATGTTTTCCATTCTTGCGTTTGCTCATGTAAAGCTAATTCCTTTTGTTTACGATCATGCATTTTAGACAATTGGTTTAAATTCTGTTTCAAATTTTCTAAGCGTCGATCTGCTTTATCTTTATCGTCTACTAAACGTTTGTAAGATGACAATTTTTCTTCTTCTTCTCGAATTTGTCGCTCTAATGACTTCAACTCTTCAAGCTGTTGGTTAATAATTGGATTTCTGCCATTTTTCTTATATAGCGCTTCTTTTTTATCATTCAAAATCTCACGCATGCTAGTAAATTCTGTTGATCCTAATGCACCAGCCTGGAGTAAATAGTTTTGTAATTGTTTTTCATCCATATTTTTATGAATATTTTGTAGGCCTAAGACATCAAATGAAAATATACCTTGATATGTACGTTTTGAGATAAAATTAAGTTCTTTCTTTAACCAGCTTTCATCTTTAATGGCACCATTCGGTAGATAAACTTTAACGTCTCCAGTTGCTGCACCTTTGATACGTTCAATTTCTATCAAAGAACCATCATCTTGAATCAATGTAAGTTTTCCGCCGTATTGATTGCCTAAACGTGGCTCTAGTCGTGGTTCATTTTCTTTCTTAGTTGGAAACCCAAAAAGAATGGAATGTATAAATGCCTGTATCGTAGACTTACCTGACTCATTTTCCCCATAAATTTCTGTAAAATTTTCATCAAACTGAATGGATCTTTGAATGAATCTACCATAACCATATATATCTAATGATTTAATCTTCATTTTACTCCCCCCTCATATCTGACTTTAATAATAATTCAGCGCGTTTAATTAATTCTCGACGATCAAAATCATCATAATTTTCTAGGTATTTGGAAGCTTTTGGATTAAGATATAAATCATTCATAGCTAACTCATAAACTGAATTATCTTCTATCAAATCTGCTGAAAATTCTTTGACAAGGGTCGTTTTTTCATCATCTTTATTCTTTATATTCAGATCTTCTATAAACACAAAATTATGCTCATTTTCTTCATATTCACTAATCATTTCATGCACTTGCATTAAATCTTGATCAGAAATAATTTCATCTGAATTGACATTTACTACTAATTGATAAATTGCTTTACCTTCAGCTCTAACTTGTGATTTAAAATCTTGTATTGCGTCAAACAAACCTTGTTTTGAAGTCATGTTTGTATCTATTTCAGCCTTTTCAAAACGAATAAACTGTGTTGGCACAAATTTAGCATTTAGATGTAAATCATCGCCCTCTATTAATAGGCAACCTTTTTCTCCAGTTTCTTTGAAATGACGACCTTGAATATTACCTGGATAATGAATTTGAGGCATATCGCTTAGTTGTTGTCGCTCGTGTATATGACCAAGTGCCCAATAATGATAAAGTTTATTGTTTAAATCTTCTAATCTAAATTCAGTATATCGGTCTTTTGTGTTAGTTTTGCTATATGTACCATGCAAAATACCTATGTGAATACCTTTTTGACCTTGACTTGACGGATAGGCATCAAGTTTATTTTCATAGCTCGCTTCATTTTGATAACTGAAACCATGTAAATATATTTCTTCACCGTTTTTAGTAATTGTTTGATATGTTTCTACATTTTCAGAAAAAACCGAAACGTTATCTGGCCACTCAGTTCCTATAGATGAAGATAATGGATCATGATTACCATGACAAAGATAAACAAATATTTGTTCTTTTGCCAGTCTTTCAAATTGCTCTTTTAAGAACACTTCAGCACGGAGGGTTCTGTTATGACTATCAAATAAATCCCCTGCTATAATCATAAAATCTACTTCTTCATTTAACGCTAAATCCACGATTTTTTTGAAACTTTCATATGCGCTTTTTTGCATATCTTCAAATATCGATTGACTTAAGTAGCTTCTAGACTTAAATGGACTATCTAAATGTAAATCTGCACAATGAATAAATTTAACCATATATTTATAGTTCTCCTTTATTTAAAGGTTTTTATAAAAAGCATGAAAAACAGGCATTGATATTGAGACTTAAAAAATGGACTAACACCTATGTACACGCTAATACCTCGTATCTCTTTATTTTACCACACCGACTATTGTACAGTCGATAAAACAAAAAAGCTGAAACATAAATAAATGTCTCAGCTTTAAATTCAATATTAACCATGATTCATTGAATAAAACATGAACGATTATCCAGCAATTAAAGAATTCATTTATTGGCATCAATTCTTTTGTATTTCATTTCTCAATATATTGAGTTTATCATACTTATGCTTGAATAAAAGTACATATATTCCTTCAAACTATGGTTGTTGCCATATATTAATTTTAAAATCATTATATGGCAACACATTAAATATTTTTAAATTTTTATAAGAACTTTAGATTACTTTTAAAATAATCATTCTGATTAATTAATTAGTCAGCATAAATTTCATCTAAAGGTTTAACAATGATTTGATTAATTTCTTGGAATACTTGGCTCATGTTTTGCTCAGCAGCCATTAATTCTGAAATGTTAGAATCATTTTCGATTTTTTGTGCTTGTTCTTGAGCTTTTTGTAATTCCTCTTCACCAATTTCTTCACCTTGCATTTGTTTTTGTTGGAAGTTTAATTGTGTTTCGCGGAATTCATCAAAAAGTGCTTTTGATTCATCATTTTCTTTTACTTTAGCATAAGCTTTTTGTATTGCTTGATATTCATCACTTTCTCTTAAAGCTTGTTCTAATTGATTTGCATGATCGTATAAATTTACTGCCACTGTGCTTCACTCCTTTATTTGTATATGTGTTATAACCACATCGATATTACAATAACATAATTTAATATGTTATACAAAAATTGCAATTATGCCTTGTAATAAACCTATGATGCCACCTAATAGAAAGCCTAAAAGCATAATTAATTTCAATTCTTTATTTGCGATATCTATGATTAAACGTTCAATATATGCTAAATCAAATGAATTTATTTGTTCTTCAACCATTTGTCTTAGGTTAACTTTTTTCATGATTGGAGAAATATGCTTAGATCCTTTATCAATAATTAATTCCGTAAGTTGTTTTGAAATTTTTGTTTCTAAGAATGTTATAAATTCTGGCATTAATTCTTTCAATGGTCGATTCGATATACTATCTATGTTTGCATAGTTTATTAGTAATTCGGTAACCGTTACCTTAAGCGAGTCGAATTGATTTTCATTGATGACATCTACTAACGCTTTTGATTTAAATGTAGCGTATTCATTTTCAATAATCTGTTTTGCAATTGCTTTAGCTTTGGGGTGATTTGTTAATCTAATCAATTCATGTTGTATTCGATCTGCAATACTTTCTCTTGTCATAAACATCTGTAGCAAACCTACGATTTTACCTTTCTCATTAAAGAAAGTATCTAACATAGATGCTATATCAGCAGCACCTTTTTCCGATTTAAGATAAACACGTGCGCGTTCAAATAATAACTCAGGCACCCCATCTACCTTTGCATCAATATTTTCTTCAATATCTGAAGGAATCAGTTGATTTATAGGGGTTTCTTTATGTTCAGCATAATATTGTTCTAATTTATTATTGATAACTGAATACATTTTATCATTAGTAACCTGTACAACATCAACATCGAAACTTTTCGTCAACGATTGAATCGTCACATGCTCTGTTTTTAATTTTTGGATCTGTTTTAAGATTAGTGATTCGATTGCTTCTCTTGATTTAGGTGCATTTAATTTTGACTTAATTAACGTTTCAGTTAATAAGTGTTCTTCAATAACTTGTCCAATTTTATCTGCAATTTCTGTTCTTCTTTTTGGTATTAACCCGGGCGTAAAAGGAATTCGTCTATTAAAAATATAATAAGTTTTAAACGGATGAAATAACATTCTTACAGCAATTACATTTGTGACGCCACCTATTATTGCTCCAATAATCATCATCGCTATAATTATTAAAAAAGCGTGCATAGTTAATTCTCCTTCAAATAAAATTTGTTATAAACTGAAGGTACAATCATATCAGTCATTTTTACATTGTATAACATATAACATAAAAATGTGCATACTATTTGTTATTTTTCAAAATAAAATTGCTGGTAGCAATCATTATGAGTACATTCAATTTGTATTAGTAAAAATACAGAATTAAAAAAAGAGCGATTTAGAAATCAATCAACATTTGATTTCCCGTGTTCGCTCTTAAAATGATGTATTCTTTTTATCATGGGTCAAAAACTATATCAACTTACTTATTAAGTTCAGTTCATTAGTTCATGACCGATTTCAATTAACTATAGTGACTAAACCATTCAATATATACGCCATAACTTTTTTAGTTAATGTTATAAATAATGATTCTTCTATCACACAGTACATTTATTTATACGTGCATTAATTCTTCTTTAGAAACTCTACCAAAATATGTTTCAGCTTCTCTTAATTTAGAAGTACCAAAAATAGGTTGTGTTTCCTGATTTAGTACACGGTAGATATCACTTACTTTGTTGCTTTGTAAAATATAGCCGTTACGCGTATCAACTGTGTTCCAATATATATCACTTGTTGTAGAATGATTTGGATACGCACAATGGTTACGTGAAATTGTTTGTACCATTTCTAATGGGTCGCATCCGAAAGCACTATTTAGAACATCAGAATCTCTAAATAATGCACAAATTGACACACATGTTGTCCAGTTTGGCAATACTCTCTCTTTTTCAATTTGTACTAGTGTCTTTTTTGAAAGACCAATTGTTTGTGCCATCGTATCTTGCGTATAACCCGCTTCGATGCGCACCATTTTAAATTTTGTTTGAATTAAATCTGTAAAACTCTGTCTATCCATTACTTTAATCTACCTTTCATAAAAGAATATTTTATCCGGACACAAGAAATTGCAATAATACACGTTTCTTGAAACACAAATTACATCTTAATACAATTTGCGATAAAATAAAAGAGCGAAATGATATTTTCGTTGTTTTTTGTTATTTGCGAAATTATCTAAATAATCAATCTTATATCTTATAATTAACTTAAACATTTTTAGTACTTTTATTGTAAGCGTATAACAAGTATGAAATGTGATTATATTTTTCACTTATTACTCTTTTGATATAAAAACACCATTTATTATTATATCTTAAATTTTACTTTTTGGCATACCATTTGCCTTAAATAATAGAAATTAATCATTTATTTACATTTTTCAGAATTTTCATTATAATCAGGGTTACTTTAATAATTGAGGTGTAAAAAAATGACAGAGAAATATATATTACTTGCAACTTGTACAGATAAAGTCGGTATTACTTCATTAATTACTAAAAAAATCGCTCAATATCAATCTAATATTCTTCACTTAGACCATTTTACAGAATATGACCATTCATCAAATGATACAGGTCAATTATATTTACGATTGGAATTTGAAAATGTGCCTTCATTGAAAGAGGATTTGGAAGCGACGTTACAAACACATCAAATAGATTTTAAATTATTTGACGATCAGCAACATACAAAATTAGCACTTTTTGTATCCAAGGAAGACCATGCTTTCAATGAAATTTTATTACGTGTTAATAGAAATGAATTGCCTGCTGAAATTGTGTGTATCGTTAGCAATCACGAAAACAATAGACAATTCGCAGAAACGCTTCATATCCCTTTTTATTACATACCGAGCAACGAAGATAAAGCGATTGTGGAAAGAAAAATACTAGATGTTTGTTCTGAGCATCAAGTTGAACTCATTGTTTTAGCAAAATACATGCAAATACTATCCGACCATTTTGTCAGTCACTATCCAAACCAAATCATCAATATTCATCACTCATTCCTACCATCATTTATAGGTGCTAACCCTTATAAACAAGCATGGGAACGCGGTGTTAAATTGGTCGGAGCAACAAGTCATTATGTTACTTCTGATTTAGATGAGGGCCCTATCATAGATCAAGACGTTATAAGAATTAATCATCGGTACAATGTACAAGATTTACGTAAAATTGGTCGGCATGTTGAATCAAGTGTGTTAGCTCAAGCTGTCGAATATCATGTGCTGCATAAGGTAATTGTCACTGCGAGTAGTAAGACTATTGTTTTTAATTAAAAACTTTAAAAGACCTGAGACTGATATCTGCCTCAGGTCTTTTTATTCGAAGCGCAACGCAATCTCAACAACTTTAAAAAGAAACTTTGACATTTTTAAGCATCTTACTTACTTTCTTTAATTTTAACTTTTACAATATCCCTTCTTAAAAAATTAATAGTATATCAACGCGTCTTCGTTAAGCTGTGCAATTAAATAATTATAATTCCTCAACCAATCAACACTACTTAACTTTAATTTATGGTTGTTTTCACTTTTTACTAAACACCTTTGCCAATCTACTTTATATATTGTTTTGTGTATGACATATCATTATATACACATTAAAAACTGTTCTATAACAGAACTACAATTGATATTAAGTGTATTACTTTTTAATACAGATTCCAAAAGCTTTCACATTTTAGATTAAAATTATTCAAAAACTTTGTGATTTTTTTAACAAAACAAATGATATAATTATTGTGAAAAAAATAACATACTTTTGGAGGTAATGATATGTTAAAAGAAAATAATATGCAATCCACAGCATGGAATGATTTTAAAAAAGGTCGCTGGCAACATCATGTAGATGTAAGAGAATTTATTCAACTCAATTACACATTGTACGAAGGTGATGATCAATTTTTAGCAAGTCCTACAGAGGCAACAACTCAGCTTTGGGATCAAGTCATGCAATTGTCTAAAGAAGAGCGTGATCGCGGTGGAATGTGGGACATGGACACAAAAGTTCCTTCTACCATCACTTCTCACGAGGCAGGTTATCTAAATAAAGAATTAGAAAGCATTGTTGGGGTCCAAACCGATAAACCATTCAAACGTTCGATGCAACCTTTTGGTGGCATTCGTATGGCAAAAGCAGCTTGCGAAGCGTATGGTTATGACCTAGATAGTGAAACTGAAAAAATATTTACTGATTATCGTAAAACACATAATCAAGGTGTATTCGATGCATACTCAAAAGAAATGCTAAATTGTAGAAAAGCTGGAATTATTACAGGACTTCCAGATGCCTACGGTCGTGGCCGTATTATTGGCGACTACCGTAGAGTGGCTTTATATGGTGTGGACTTCTTATTGCAGAAAAAAATGGAAGATTTCAATAATATGTCTAAAGAAATGTCAGAAGATGTTATTCGATTACGCGAAGAGTTATCTGAACAATACCGTGCATTAACTGAATTAAAAACATTAGGCAATATTTATGGATTTGATTTAAGTCGCCCAGCCTATAACTTTAAAGAAGCAGTACAATGGTTATACTTAGCATATTTAGCTGCCATTAAAGAACAAAACGGTGCAGCTATGAGCTTAGGCCGTACTTCAACATTTTTAGATATCTATGCTGAAAGAGATTTAAACAATGGATTGATTACAGAACGTGAAGTACAAGAAATCATTGACCATTTTATTATGAAATTACGTATCGTTAAATTTGCTCGAACACCTGATTATAACGAATTATTTTCTGGTGACCCTACTTGGGTAACAGAATCAATTGGAGGTGTAGGTATTGATGGACGTGCATTAGTAACTAAAAACTCGTTCCGTTTCTTACATTCACTAGATAATTTAGGTCCAGCACCTGAACCAAACCTCACAGTATTATGGTCAGTTCGCCTACCTGACAATTTTAAAACATATTGTGCAAAAATGAGTATAAAAACAAGCGCAATTCAATATGAAAATGATGACTTAATGAGAGAATCTTATGGTGATGATTATGGTATTGCATGCTGTGTATCTGCTATGACGATTGGAAAACAAATGCAATTTTTTGGTGCTCGTGCTAATTTAGCAAAAACTTTATTATATGCGATTAATGGTGGCATAGATGAAAAATCAGGTCAACAAGTCGGACCATCATATGAAAGTATAAAATCAGAAGTACTCAACTTCGATGAGGTATTTGAAAAATTTGATAAAATGATGGATTGGTTAGCTGGAGTATATATTAATTCACTTAATGTCATCCATTATATGCATGATAAATATAGTTATGAACGTATTGAGATGGCACTGCATGATACAAATATCATTAGAACAATGGCTACAGGTATAGCTGGTCTTTCTGTTGCTGCAGATTCATTATCTGCAATCAAATATGCAAAAGTAAAACCTATTCGAAATGAAAATGGCGTTGTAACAGATTTTGAAATCGAAGGTGATTTCCCAAAATATGGTAATAATGACGCACGTGTTGATGATTTAGCAATCGACCTTGTAGAACGCTTTATGACAAAATTACGTAGTCATAAAACTTATCGTAATTCAGAACATACGATGAGTGTGTTAACGATAACATCAAATGTAGTATATGGTAAAAAGACAGGAAATACACCAGATGGACGTAAAGCCGGAGAACCCTTTGCACCAGGTGCAAACCCAATGCATGGACGTGACCAAAAAGGTGCACTTTCTTCACTAAGTACCGTAGCAAAAATACCTTATGATTGTTGTAAAGATGGTATTTCTAACACATTTAGCATCGTTCCAAAATCACTTGGTAAGGAAAGTAATGATCAATGTAAAAATCTCACAAGTATGTTGGATGGCTATGCAATGCAACACGGACATCACTTAAACATTAATGTATTTAATAGGGAAACACTATTAGATGCAATGGAACACCCTGAAGCATATCCACAATTAACGATTCGTGTTTCTGGTTATGCCGTTAACTTTATTAAATTAACACGCGAACAACAATTAGATGTTATTTCACGCACTTTCCATGAAAAAATGTAATTTGAATTTAAGGCGGCTTATATATGTTAAAAGGACATTTACATTCTGTTGAAAGTTTGGGTACCGTTGATGGTCCAGGACTACGATATATATTATTTACTCAAGGGTGTTTATTAAGATGTTTATACTGTCATAATCCCGATACTTGGAAAATAAATGATTATACACGCGCAGTCACAGTTGAGGAAATGGTAAATGAAATAACTCCTTTCAAACCATATTTCGATGCATCAGGTGGGGGCGTGACAGTCAGTGGCGGTGAACCATTATTACAAATCAAATTTTTAACCGCCTTATTTCAATCATTAAAAGCACATGATATTCACACCTGCATTGACACTTCAGCTGGTACAGCGAAAAATACACATACTTTTGAAAAACAATTAGATGCTTTGCTAAAGTTTACAGACTTAATATTATTAGACATTAAACATATTGATAATATGAAACATAACAAATTAACTGGCCAACCTAATACACATATATTAAACTTTGCTAAAACACTTTCTCTTAAAAATCAACCCGTTTGGATAAGACATGTACTAGTGCCAGGTCTCACAGATGATAAAAAAGATTTGATACGGTTAGGCGAATTTATAAATTCACTCGACAACGTTGAGCGCTTTGAAATACTGCCATATCACCAATTAGGTGTGCATAAATGGCAATCACTAGGTTTAACTTATGCTTTAGATCAAATAACAGCACCTACCGAGGCTGAAGTAAAACAGGCCTATCAATATGTAAATTTTAAAGGTTACACCCCTATTTAACTTTATTACGACACGTTAAAATAATCGCGCTTATTAAAATGTAGTTCATCAAATAAGTAGTGAATTGATATCAGTTGAAATATAGCTATCATTCACTACTTTTCTTTTTTGTTAATGAACACGAATTTGAATAACACTATGCAAAATGATATATTAACTAAAACAAATTTTAAGGGGATGTTTCTTTGAATAATCATTCTTCAACAAAACTAATTTCTATCAGTGCTTCTATGAAATTTATTAATGCGCAAATGATTCCAGGCATATTGACGTTATATAATGATAAAATTACGTTTAAAGCAAAAGGAATAATTGAAAATCATGAAATCAAAAGTTTATTCCCTTTTAATGAACTTCAAAGTGTTAAATTTGGTCTATCTTTAACTCCTTTTAGAATAACGATTATGGAGTCTGATGGAGAGCCTTGGCTATTTGATCAGGTTCCTAGAAAAGATGGTAAAAAATTTGTAGAATTGTACAATGTACTTCATTCTTAATAAGTCATCTATCAGGTTAATCTAATACTAAACTATCATAATGATGGTTTATTTTTTAAGAAAAAAATTTTTATAAATCAACAACTCATTTGCAACACTTCTCACGTATCACAAAAAAGAGTGGCCAGCATATTTCAATGTTAGGGCCACTCTCAAATTTTAAATATCTTTAATTTATATCTCTTATTTAATTAACTTTCATTTTTAGCAGCTAATTTTTTATCTTCAGCTTTTGAAATGATTAGTGCACATGCAGCATCACCTGTAATATTGACAGATGTTCTCGTCATATCCAACAATCTATCAATACCTAAGATAATACCAATTGCTGCTGGATTCAATCCAACGGCATTTAAAACCATCGCTAACATTATCAGTCCAACCCCAGGGACACCTGCAGTACCAATGGATGCTATTACAGCGATGACTACAACAGTTATAATTTGCATAAATGAAAGCTCTACCCCAGATATTTGTGCAATAAATATCGTTGCAACACCTTGCATGATTGCCGTACCATCCATGTTGATTGTAGCGCCAAGAGGTTGTACAAAAGATGCTACTTCTGGTCTAACACCCATATTCTTAGTACATTTAAGCGACACTGGTAAAGTGGCAGTAGAACTCGAAGCACTGAAACCAAGTGTAATTGCCGGAAGAAAATCTTTAAAGAATTTCAGTGGACTTGATTTAGCTATAAATTTCACTGCTGAACCATATATAACAAAGAAATGGATAAATAGCGCAAGCAACACTATAAAGAAATACATACCAAGTTGTTGGATAGCTCCAAACCCTGCTCCTGTAAACGCATGTGCAACAAGACCAAAAGTACCAATAGGTGCAAACACGCTCATGATCATCGTTACAATATACATTAAAACTTCATTGGTTTGCTCAAATAGCCGGTAAACCCCTTCAGCTTTCGAACCAACCATAATCAAACCTATTCCAATGAAAATAGCAAATGTAATAATTTGCAACATATTTTCTTCACTCATAGCTTGTAACGGATTTTTAGGAAATAGATTAATCAATGTTTGATCAAATGATTGATTGGCTGCAGAACTTTGTGAATTATCCTCTTTATCTAATGTTTTTTGATAACTTGATACATCCTCACTTTTTAATAAATCTGATTTCCCCTCACCCGGCTGTAAAACTAAAGCTAAAGTAATCCCAATTATAATTGCTATTGCAGTAGTAGTTAAAAAGAAACTAATCGTTTTTAACCCAATACCACCTAATAATTTAGGATCACCCACCCCTACTACACCTAATACAATTGAAACAAACACAACAGGCACTACTAACATGAAAATTAAATTCAGAAAAATTTGCCCAATCACGTTAAAGACATATTTATCAACGTTGATCACAAAACTTGATTGAGCAAACATGTTAAATATAGACCCTATTGCTATACCGAGTATTAACGCTATAACAATTTTCAATGAAAGATTTTTAGTCTTCATAACAACATCCCCCTTTATGTTTATTAGCTACATTATATAGTAATATTATACATTTTGAAACAAAAGTATATACACGACAAAAAAATGCTATGTAAAATAATATTTACATAACATCTAATAATTTATATAAGATTATTCTGCATAGCATAAATCGCCGCTTGTGTGCGATCAGATACTTGCAATTTAGCGAATATGTGACTGACATGGGTTTTAACAGTTTTTTCTGAGACAAATAAAGTTTCCGCAATTTCTTTATTTGTTTTACCCTTTGCCATTTCTGTCAAGACTTCAGATTCACGTTTAGATAGTTTATTTGTATAGTGCGGTTTACTACTTACTGACTCCATAACGCTTTGAGCTTGTGGATGGATAACTTTTTCACCTGACAACACGTTTTTAATTGTTTTAATCAACTTCTCAGGTTCAACATCTTTCATTTCATAACCATCGGCGCCTTTATCAATTGCCGAAATCACATGTTCATCGTCTACATAACTGGTTAGCACTAATATTTTAACTTCTGGATATTTTTGCTTCATAATTTCAGTGATTTCTATTCCATTCATATTGGGCATCACTAAATCTAATAATACGATATCAGGTAATTCATGCGCTTCTAAATATTTTAAAAATGATTTGCCATCTGAAAAACCTTTAACAACCTCTATATCATCAACTGTTGATAATAGAAATTCTAAACCTTGCCTAACGATATGGTGATCATCTACCAAAATGATTTGATTCATCTTGACCTTCCTTTCGACACTTTATAACGGTATTGAGATATGAATTTTTGTACCTTTGTTTGGTTCACCTTCAATTGTCAAATTACCACTTATCTGTTTAGTCCGTTGTTTCATATTATTTAAACCATGTGAGTGATAAAGGTTTGATTTATGTTTATCAAAACCTTTGCCAAAATCAGCAATCGTAACTAATAAATAATTATCATCTTGAACTAAATCTAATCGAACTTGAGTGGTTTCACTATGCTTTTTTGTGTTATTCATCGCTTCTTGAACAATTCTATAAACATTTTCCTCGATTTGACTTGGTAGTTTAATCAAACCATCTACTTTAACGACTAACTCTAACTGTAGTAACTTACTATACTGTTTTAACGCATTAACCAATCCTTGCTCTAATCCAACGGGTTTTAATTGCCATATCAAAGCTCTCATTTCATTAACTGCTTGTTGACTCGTATCTTCAATCACTTGAAACGCTTTACGAGAAACATTTTCTTGTGTCATCCCTAATGCTGCATGTGCTGTCAACTTAACAGAAAAAAGCATTTGGTTTACAGAATCATGTAAATCTCTTGCTAATCTATTGCGTTCACTAATACGCGCAGCTTCTTTTTCTTGATCTGTTAACAAAATCCTTTTAATCGCTGATCCAATTTGTAATGCAACAGATTCTAACAACTCTAAGTTTTCTGCGCTATATCTCCTCGTATAAGGCGTTGCAACATTGAGTAATCCAAATTGCTCTTCACCAGATCTTAATGGAACTGTAGCATGGTGTGTAATACCATCAGTTTCTTCATGATAAGCTCGATTCGCTAAATTAATTCTCGAACAATTTATAATATTTGAAGCCTTCGTTAATTTCTTATTTTGATATGCTTGAACACACCAACACGTTCCTTTTCGCATATACTGACAATGGTTATTTTCCAATGCGCCTGGCAAACCATTATATGATACGAGTTCATGCTGCCCCACATCATCAATGAAAAAAATCCATCCCGTTGTAAATTCACTTCCATCAATTAATGATTTCAATGCGCCTTGTAGCATACTATATGTTTCTGTTTCTTCATTTAAAAATTCAGCAATTTCTTTTAATAATGCTAATCTAGTCGGTTTTTCCATTTAACCAGTCCATTCTTTAACAACACTATTTACATACATTATACAAGTTTGTTAAGCATTTAAAAATAGATAAATAATTACTTTTTAATTGGACTTAAATAATATGAAAAATTATTAAATCAATCGCAAGGTCTAATATTTTTAACAGCGTGTTTATGGTATGATAATAATTGGTCAAAGAGGAGGATATTATGAAATTTCAAATCCCAGAAAATTATAATGCATTAACACTAAGAGAAATTTTCCAGCAATTACAATTGCCAAAAAAAGATTTACACAATTTAAATATGTCAAAAGAGATTAAAGTCAATGATAAAAATGCAAAACTTACGTCACAAGTACATACCGGCGACCATGTTTATATTCCTACACCAGATGAAAAGAGTAATTATTTACCAAGCTATCGATTTGCACAAATTTATTATGAAGACAATGATCTAGCCATCGTTATGAAGCCTAAAGGGGTTAAAACGCATCCCAATGATTTAAAAGAAAGTAATACATTAATGAATCATGTGATATATACCATTAAAAGTGATTATGTAGAACCAATACATCGCTTAGATCAAGAGACAGTTGGTCTTTTAATAGTTGCCAAAAATCCTTTAATGAAAAAAATCCTCGACCGTATGTTAGAGGAAAATAAAATTGATCGTATCTATAAGGCAAACGTACATAGTTTATTACCAATAAAACCACAAACCATCGATGCACCTATAGGTAAAGATAAATTTCACTCGAATAAGCGCCGAGTGTCTACTACAGGTCAATCTGCCATTACACATATTTTAACTTCTCGCATGGTTAAAGAAAATGTATGTGAAGTCGATTTGAAATTAGATACGGGTAGAACACACCAAATACGTGTACATTTAGCAGAAATTGGACATCCAGTTATCGGTGACCCATTATATGGTGATTCGACGTTAAGACAACTACAATTAAATAGTTACAAAATAGAATTTATTCATCCTTTAACACAAGAAAAAATTTCAGTTAGTTTAGATGATGAAATCTAAAAATGTAACGTTACATTTTTAATTCTTTTTATAGATTTTATCGTACACACAACATTGTTGTTAATAGGAGTCACAATAAATGTAGACACTTACGCATTCTTTCAATAAGAAGACCGATATCATATTAGCTGAAGACTTAAACAGAATTGGTAAACTTTAAACTATTAATCAGTTTTTGATTATATTTAGGAAATGATAACTTAAACCCTAATATTATTAACTCTAACTTAGAAGTAAACAAAAAATGTAATTCTATAATGGTGCTAATAAATATAAAAAATAGTTTAGCGTAATTGAAAACTTTTATAAATGAAGAAACGTCAATTTCAATAGAAATTGACGTTTCTTCGTTAATCAAAGATATTGATATTCCTTTATTTTTTAAAATTACTTAGGTTCAACCATATCTTCAGGTTTAATCCACTCATTAAACTGTTCCTCAGTTAAATATCCAGATTGAACAGCCGACTCTTTTAATGTTAAACCTTCACGGTGGGCTTTTTTAGCTATGCTAGCAGCTTTTTCATAACCAATATGAGGATTTAAAGCTGTTACTAACATTAGTGATTGATTTAAATAATTATCAATGTTTTCTTCAATTGGTTCTATGCCTACTGCACAATTATCATTAAATGTTTGCATGCCATCTGCTAATAAGTATATAGACTGCAATGTATTATGCAAAATAACAGGTTTATAGACATTTAATTCAAAATTCCCTTGTGAACTACCTATGCCAACCACTGTGTCATTTCCCATAACTTGAACTGCAACCATCGTCAACATTTCACATTGTGTTGGGTTGACTTTACCAGGCATGATAGATGAACCAGGTTCGTTTTCTGGTATAGAAATTTCAGCAAGTCCAGCACGTGGTCCAGACGCTAACCATCTCACATCATTTGCAATTTTCATTAAGTCAGTAGCTAATGCTTTGAGTGAACCATGTAATTGAACGACTTCATCATGTGCAGTTAATGCGTGAAATTTATTTTCAGATGATACAAATGGATACCCTGTATTTTTTGAAATAAATTTAGCAACTTTATCACCAAATTCTGGGTGCGCATTGATACCGGTACCTACTGCAGTACCACCGATTGCTAAATTTAAAATATGGGCTTTTGATTCACTAAGTAATGTTTCACATTTATCTAACATATAACGCCATCCACTTATTTCTTGGCCTAAACGAATAGGTGTAGCATCCTGTAAATGAGTACGCCCTATTTTAATAATTTCATTAAACTTTTCTTCTTTTTCTTTAAAAGTATCACGTAATGATTTTAATGCCGGTTCAAGTTTTACCTCAATTTCATTATATAGTGCAACATGCATCGCAGTTGGGAAAGTATCATTTGAACTTTGAGATTTATTCACATCATCATTTGGATGTATTGATTCATCGCTACCTTGCTCTTTGAGATACATGTTCGCAACATAACTCACTACTTCGTTGACGTTCATATTACTTTGTGTACCGCTTCCAGTTTGCCAAACGACTAATGGGAAGTGTTCATCTAATTCTTTGTTTAAGATACGATCACATGCATGCACAATAGCATCTTTTTTTGCGTCACTTAGTTTTCCTAATTCATGATTGGCTAATGCTGCCCCTCTTTTTAATTGAGCAAATCCATAAACAACTTCAATTGGCATTTGTTCTTTGCCAACAGGAAAGTTTCGTTTACTTCTTTCTGTTTGTGCACCCCAGTATTTATCTGCAGGTACTTCAATTTCACCAAATGTATCATGTTCAATTCTAACTGACATTTAAAAATCTCCCCTTCAATATGTATTTAACTTTAGTATAGCATTAATTAATTTAACTGGGCAATCTCTTTAATATAGCGTTTTCATTCCATTGAAAAATGTCTGATTATTAACTTTGATTTGTACATTCAAACAATTAATTACTAACTATTAATAAAACCAGAAACTAATTTTAGTCTCTGGTTTTTAAACATCATTCATTATTATTTTGTAATTGTTACATCATTAAATTTCATCTTTGCTGCTTGTATTATACCTATTGCAGTTAAAATTAAAAGTATTGCACCAATAATCATTGTTACAGGACTAACTGTGATAAGAAGTCCTAAAAACCCAGTTAAACTATTATAAAAATCACCAAGCGGTTTAAATAATAATACTGTTATAACAATACAACACAATACACTAATAATGATTCCAGTTTGATTACTTTTTACAAATGTAGAAGCATTGACTTTATCTACGAGACCATGTGACAAGTTGATTTGTAATTGAATAATTTTAAATAAGATTGGTAAATATATTGCACCAATGGACATAGGAAATCCTTTTATAGAAATTAAATTTACAATTACCGCACATATCATGAGATATTTCCAATAGTTACTTAACATATTAATGATAACTCCTTAAATTCAAATAATGACTTAATAATAACATAATCAAATTTATGTTGGCATTGTTTTTTTAATATTCATATAACCACATACTAATAACGTGGCAAATTGATTACATTTATAAAAAAAATAGAAGCGAGTAAGACATCAAATATTAATATTTGATCAACACTTACACGCTTCCATGTATTTATAAACGAATTAATAATTTTTAATGTAAATCACACGTATTGACTAACAATTTAAACTTTATTTCAATTTTTTCACTTACTAAATAAACTCACTAACTTAATTATCTAAATCTGAACGTACGTTAGAATCATGTGATTTATCTAATTTATCTTCATCATTTTCTTCTGAAATTTGTTCCATTTCTTTGCCCAATTCTACAATATCTTCAAAATCATCAACCATTTCATTTTGTGGTTCTGCATCATGGTTGGTAGACTTTTTATTTACATTATCATTAGTCATTGGTTACACCTCACATTTTGAATTTTATGCGAAACGTGCAGTGAAATAGTGACGAACATCTTCAGGAAGACCCTCAGCAGCAGCCTCATCTAAAATAACATTCACCATGCGATGTGCTTTTAAATCAGATGGTTCAAAAGAAGTTTTACCATTTTCTTCATATAATTTATGCACAACATCTTTTTTCTCACTACCAGTAATCACTAAAATTACTTCTCTTGCAGAAAATAGACCATGATTAATACTTACATTAAGTCTACCATTTGTATCAATTGAAAGTATTTGTGTAATCAATTTACCTTTATTTTCTTTAGTTTTGATTTTATCACTTATAAATGACTCCGTATCTTGACCATATGAAACACCATATATTTGGCCTTCTGGTACGCCTAACGCTTCATAATATGATTTATTGCTATCATAATCTAATATATTAATTTGACTGAAATCTACTGCATGATCATCTACATTTTTCTTTAATTCATCTAATACTGGTGCATTATCATTAGATAAATGGATACCTGCTATCGTAGTTGGATTATTGTTAAACTGTTTTCTTAAAATATCTGCAGCATATTCTGCTACACTTTTTTCGTTTTCTAAAACTTTAAAGTTCATTGCCATAGTTATTACACTCCTCTTAATCTTTTAAGACGCGTTCTAGCATTATTTATAATAATACCCTTGAAGCTATCTTCATAAACTACTTAATTTTAATAATCAACTAAATTTTCAAATACTCACTTTTAGCTTTAACTATATTATACAAATGTCAAAGTCGTTTTTCATTGATTAATATAGATTTTAATGTAAATTTGGGAAATTTTGTTGTCTCAATGCTTCATAAATAAGTAAAGAAGCAGTATTGGATAAATTTAATGATCTTATATTATCATTCATGGGAATTCTTAAAGCTGTATCTTTATATTTGTCCTTTACCCAATCAGGTAAGCCTGTCGTTTCTCTACCAAAAATAAAATAATGATTTTCATCTTCATTAGTAAAATCAAAATCAGAATAAGTTTTTTCTCCAAACTTAGTTAATAAATAATATTTACCTTCCGTAGTTTCAAAAAACGATTCTATATTTTCATAATAATTGATATTTACTGCATCCCAATAATCTAATCCTGCTCTTTTCAGCATTTTGTCATCTGTACTAAATCCTAATGGTTTTATAAGATGTAAATGTGTGTAAGTGCCAGCACAAGTTCTAGCGATACTGCCAGTATTTCCAGGTATCTGTGGTTGAAATAATACAATGTGGTTGGTCATGCTTTTTATTCTCTCCTCATATTTAGTCCTTTTATCATCTCATGTTGGACTTCCTCTAATTCACTCTCGTAGTGTGATTCAATAAATGATCTTGCTTGCTCTCCTTGAATTTGTCCAATTGCCCAAAAAGCAGTAGCTCTAATCATCGGTCTTGGATCATTCAATGCGACTTCTTGTAATTCAGGTATCGCAGTTTCTTCTTTAAAATGTGCTAATGCTAGAATTGCGTTTCTTTGAATTGGTTTTTTACCTCTCCATGCGCCCGCTAAATGACCATAAGTATTTTTAAATTCCTTATTGCTCATTTGTAATAGTGGTACTAACCTTGGTTTTAATATTTCTGGCTCTAATACAATATCATCATGCTGTGTATTGATACCACGATTTCTTGGGCAGACTTGTTGACATGTATCACAGCCATAGAGACGATTACCTATTTTATATCGATATTCATCTTGTAGATAACCTTTTGTTTGTGTTAAAAAGCTAATACATTTTTGACTATTTAGTTGGCCATCTCCTACTAGGGCCCCTGTTGGACATCGATCAACACATATTGTACAATCTCCGCAACTATCAATGATTGGATCATCAGGAGGAAAAGGAACACTTACTAACATTTCACCTAGATAAGTCCATGTTCCGAGATCTGGATTTATAACAAATCCATTTCTACCTACATAACCTAATCCTGCACGTTCTGCTACAGCTCGGTCTGACAACACACCTGTATCAACCATTGATTTAATTTCTACATCTGGTACTCTAGTCTCTAAATACTCAGCTAATTTATCTAAACGTTTTCTCATGATTGAATGATAATCTTGACCCCAAGATGCCCTAGCAAACATACCTCTTCTGTCTCCACGCACACTTCTAGGTGCACCCTTCAATTTATTAGGATAACCAACAGCAATGGCAATGATAGATCTTGCAGTAGGTAATGTTAATTTGGGTTCAGTACGTAATCCAATGTCTGGTTCTTCAAATCCTGAAGCATAGCCCTTTTCATGATAATCAACTAATTTTTGTTTTAATTCATCAAATGGGTCAGCAGTAGTAAAACCAATACTATCAATACCAATTGAATGTGCATAGTCTATAACATCTTGTTTCAATTGATTTATATTCATTTTTTACACCCCACCTTAAAAACATACATTCTTTAGTTTAACACATTCATTATTAATAAGAGAATTCGAGAATTCAAATTTTTATATAAAAAAACCAAGATGCTATGAATGAATAACTATAATCCATTTTCATAACATCTTGGTCCATTTTGTAACTATAAAACACGTGCTAAAAAGTTTTTAGTTCTATCATGTTGCGGCTGTTCAAAAATATTTTGTGGTGTCCCTGATTCTACAATGACACCATCTGCCATAAACACAACCTTATCACTCACATCTTTAGCGAAATTCATTTCGTGTGTTACAACTACCATAGTCATACCCTCTTTAGCTAAAGCTTTCATTACTTCTAAAACATCTCCAACCACTTCAGGATCTAATGCTGAAGTAGGTTCATCAAATAGAAGTACTTCTGGATTCATTGCTAAAGCCCTAGCAATCGCAACTCTTTGTTTTTGTCCACCGGATAATTGAGATGGATATGCATTAGCTTTATCTTCCAATCCAACCTTTTTCAACAAATCCATTGCTTCTTTTTTCAATTCATTTTGACTTCCCTTTTTTAATAAACTCGGCGCCAATATAATATTATCTATAACTTTTTTATGTGGAAACAAATTAAAATTTTGGAAAACCATACCCATCTGTTGTCTTAATGCTTCTAATTTAGTTTTTTCATTTGTTAAACTTTGCTCTTTAAATACTACTTCCCCACTTGTAGGTGTTTCGAGCAGGTTCATACAGCGTAAAAGCGTACTTTTACCACTACCTGAAGGACCTATTATAGCAACAACATCACCTTTATCCACAGTTAGATTAATTCCCTTTAAAACTTCATTTTTTCCAAACGATTTATATAAATTTTTAATATTAATCACTAACTTTCAATCTCCCTTCGAAGAAATACATCACTCTCGATAAAGTAAATGTAAGTATAAAGTATAAAATTGCTGCTACAATAAGCGGTGTGAATGGATCAAATGATGCTCCCTGTACAACTTGTGCGTTAAACATTATTTCACTAACGCCTATGACAGATACAATTGACGATTCTTTTATCACAGTGACAAATTCATTACCTAAAGCCGGTAATATGTTTTTTACTGCTTGTGGCAAAATAACCGATTTCATTGTCTGACCATAAGTAAGACCTAAACTTCTTGCGGCTTCAGTTTGCCCTTTATCAACTGCATTTATACCAGCTCTTATTATTTCAGCAATATATGCTGAACAATTTATAACAAGTGCTATCATACCACATATTAAAGCTGAGATATCTAGACCTAATACTGCTGTAGTACCAAAATAAACTAAGAAAACCTGTACTAATAAAGGAGTGCCTCTTAAAAATTCGATATAAGCTGAAGAAATCCATCTCAATATTTTAATTTGACTTAGTTTTAATAATGCAATCAATGCACCAAATACAGCTCCTAAAACAACACCAACTATAGAAATTAAAATTGTGTTTTTAATTCCTTTTAGGAAAAAATTACCATATTTTGTAAAGAAATTACCGTCATCTTTTTGCATTGCATCAGCAGCTGACGCTTTATAATCTTCTAGCAAATTTTTATTTTTAACATCTTTGATTGAAGTATTTAATTTCTCCATGAGTATTGGAGAATTTTTAGGTAAGGCAATTGCCGTTTCCTTTCTACCTTCATTGAATTTAACATCATTAGCAAAAGTTAAATCTTTATTTTGTTTTAAATATGCTTCTGCAACAGGACCTTCAATCACCATTCCATTAACTTTTCCGCTTTTTAACGACATTATAACTTCAGGTACACGCGTTAAAGATTGAATTTGTGCATTATCTATTTCAGTTTGTGCTATTTTTTCTTGCTGTGTTTGTTTTTGTACACCGATTTTTTTATTCGCAAAATCTTCTATTGTTTTAAAACGATCAGTTTCTGACTTTTTAATAATCATTTTTTGGTCGACTGTCATATAAGGTTTTGAAAAATCTACTTCTTTTAAACGTTCAGGTGTCGGTGTCATTCCTGAGATAATGATATCAATCTTACCAGTTTGAATCGCTCCTAATAAACTATCAAATTGCATATTTACAATTTTCAGTTTTAAATGATTATCTTTCGCAATCTTTTTTGCGATATCAATATCAATACCTGCATACTTTGATTTACCATTAACATTATGTTCAAACTCATAAGGTGCATAATCAGCTGATAAACCAACACGCAATTCACCACGTTCTTTAATTTTTTGCCATTGGTCTTTTTCATTAGCATTTACTTCTGGATTTATGTAAATAATTAAAGTACTTATAAGGAATGAAAAAACGGTAATTACTTTCAATATTTGTTTCATCTATTTATCCCCTTTCCATAATATTCATTATTATACATAATAACGCAAAAATATTCAATATGAGATATGTGTCATTTTTCTTAATTTTAAAAATTCTAGTTAATGTGATTACATAAAATGGTATTTGGGATATGGTGAGATGACAGTAATATTCACTGCATATTAAAAAAACACCTCCATTTAAAATGAAGGTGCTTGAGTATTGTCTTGATTTCAACTATTTATATCAGTTTAAAGTTAAATACCTGTTGTAATCATACATAATGATACTAAAAAACAAATAAATCCAAAAACTTATGATCTATTAAATTTTGTTATTTCATTATTGTTTAGGGATCTCAAACTTATAAATATCATCTGTATATTTACGCATCATTTTTTTACAAATTTCATGCACAAAGAATGCAGAAACAAATGGTATTATAAAATATCCAAATACTAATAAAATAATATTCATGTTAGGATCTCCATCCATTCGATTAAATGCATTAATCGGCCCAACTAATCCTGTATAACCAAAACCAGCAGACATTGGTGTACCTTTAATGCCAATAAAGTAAGCGATTAAACCGCCAATCACTCCATTAATTATTAACGGTATTGCAATAATTAAATGCTTAAAATAAACAGGTATCATCATCTTAGCAGCACCAATTATCAATACTAAATTGACTCCGGCCCCATTAACTCTAATTGAACCAAATAAAAATGTCACACAAGCTGCTACAATACCCATATTAGCTGCACCACTACCTAAACCTGATAAACTGATTGCCGTTGCTATAGCAACTACAGATATTGGTGTAACCATTAACAACGCATATGTAACACAAATCAATATTGACATCATTAATGGATTTAATTCTGTAAAGGCATTTACTATATGACCGATTCCTTTAGTAACATTTGTCACATAACCTAATGTAAACAAGCCTATAACACCACTTAAAACTGGAATAATAACAGGTAATAGAATCATTTCCAGTGATCCTAATTTATTTTGTAATAACAAATACAAAGTACAAGCTATCACTACAACTAAAATAGTATTTATGATATCACCAGTACCATTAAGCAAAAATCCACCTTCAGTCATTTTAACAGCACCACTACCTATCATAGCGGAAACACCTATCATAGTGGCACCAGCCCCATTAAATTTAAACTGATGTGCTGCTAAAACACCAATAATAAATGCCATAAATGATTGGATTAAAACTACTAACTGATAAACAGTCTCTAATAATTGGTTACCTTCTTTAAAAAATTTTAATAATTCACCTAATAATGCATTAGGTATTAATGCAATGACTACACCTGCTCCAACAGCTTGTAAAATATTACCAAAAAATGATTTCCCTGTAATTTTAGCTGTGCCTGATTTTACCATTCTTGTATCCTCCAAATATAACATTAGACTAATAATATTATATTTTCGACTAAAGTACAATATTAAGTTTAAAGTTATAAACTAAGATATAATCATTAAATTTCTGCATATACACCTAGCTACCAGTATTCAAAATAAATCATATAAATTTAAAATCATAAAAAAAAGAAACCCCATAAATATGGGATTTCTAAGATATTTTCTCTCTAATTAGACAGTAATTATACCAGCGGTCGGGATCGAACCGACACTCCAAAAAGGAACGGGATTTTGAGTCCCGCGCGTCTGCCAATTCCGCCACGCTGGCTCAATATTATAAACAAAAAACTTCCAACCAGGAAGTGATAATGGAGCGGAAGATAGGACTTACACCTATATCTCATTCCGGGAAGGAATGTGTTCTAAGAGTTAAACTACTCCCGCATAATATAAATTAAATGGAGCGGAAGATAGGACTTACACCTATATCTCATTCCGGGAAGGAATGTGTTCTAAGAGTTAAACTACTCCCGCATAATATTAAATTAAATGGAGCGGAAGATAGGACTTGCACCTATATCTCATTCCGGGAAGGAATGTGTTCTAGAAATTGAACTACTCCCGCATAATTCATGGAGGCGGCAACCGGATTTGAACCGGTGATAAAGGTTTTGCAGACCTCTGCCTTACCACTTGGCTATGCCGCCAATAAAACTGGGCTAGCTGGATTCGAACCAGCGCGTGACGGAGTCAAAGTCCGTTGCCTTACCGCTTGGCTATAGCCCATTAATCAATAAGGGCGGTTGATGGGAATCGAACCCACGCGTGTCGGAACCACAATCCGATGCGTTAACCACTTCGCCACAACCGCCATGGCAGGGGCAGTAGGAATCGAACCCACATCGAAGGTTTTGGAGACCTTTATTCTACCGTTGAACTATGCCCCTATTAAATTGAATGGTGGAGGGGGGCAGATTCGAACTGCCGAACCCGAAGGAGCGGATTTACAGTCCGCCGCGTTTAGCCACTTCGCTACCCCTCCATGAAAATGGTGCCGGCCAGAGGACTTGAACCCCCAACCTACTGATTACAAGTCAGTTGCTCTACCAGTTGAGCTAGGCCGGCTTGTATAAAATGGTTCAAGACAGAGTCGAACTGCCGACACATGGAGCTTCAATCCATTGCTCTACCAACTGAGCTATTGAACCATAATGTTAAAAATAATGGCGGTCTCGACGGGAATCGAACCCGCGATCTCCTGCGTGACAGGCAGGCGTGTTAACCGCTACACTACGAGACCAAATTATGTAATTGCGGGAGGCGGATTCGAACCACCGACCTTCGGGTTATGAGCCCGACGAGCTACCGAACTGCTCCATCCCGCGATAATGATATTAATGGCGGAGGAAGAGGGATTCGAACCCCCGCGAGCCGTTAAGCTCCTGTCGGTTTTCAAGACCGATCCCTTCAGCCAGACTTGGGTATTCCTCCAAAAATATGCGATAATTATACTATTAAATTGTTTTAAAATGGCGGAGGAAGAGGGATTCGAACCCCCGCGGGCCGTTAAGCCCCTGTCGGTTTTCAAGACCGATCCCTTCAGCCGGACTTGGGTATTCCTCCAAAATTATATGGACCTTGCAGGATTCGAACCTGCGACCGAACGGTTATGAGCCGTTAGCTCTGACCAACTGAGCTAAAGGTCCAGAGTATAATTTACAACTAACAATAGTGGCGGTGGAGGGAATCGAACCCACGACCTCACGGGTATGAACCGTACGCTCTAGCCAGCTGAGCTACACCGCCGTTGTAATTTAGTTTGTATCAATAAATATGGTGGAGACTAGCGGGATCGAACCGCTGACCTCCTGCGTGCAAAGCAGGCGCTCTCCCAGCTGAGCTAAGCCCCCATTTAGTAAAATGAATTTTAGTAGATATCGGGAAGACAGGATTCGAACCTACGACCCCTTGGTCCCAAACCAAGTGCTCTACCAAGCTGAGCTACTTCCCGTTTTTCATAGGATGAAGCAATCTAAATTACGCGCCCGATAGGAGTCGAACCCATAACCTCTTGATCCGTAGTCAAGCACTCTATCCAGTTGAGCTACGGGCGCTTAATTCAAAGATGGTGCCGAGGACCGGAATCGAACCGGTACGATGATCTCTCATCGCAGGATTTTAAGTCCTGTGCGTCTGCCAGTTCCGCCACCCCGGCAAAATAATGGAGCAGAAGACGGGATTCGAACCCGCGACCCCGACCTTGGCAAGGTCGTATTCTACCGCTGAACTACTTCTGCAAATGCGGGTGAAGGGAGTCGAACCCCCACGCCGTAAGGCGCTAGATCCTAAGTCTAGTGCGTCTGCCAATTCCGCCACACCCGCGTTATTTGATTAATGGTGAGCCATAGAGGATTCGAACCTCTGACCCTCTGATTAAAAGTCAGATGCTCTACCAACTGAGCTAATGGCTCTAAAGATGGTGCCGGCCAGAGGACTTGAACCCCCAACCTACTGATTACAAGTCAGTTGCTCTACCAGTTGAGCTAGGCCGGCAAATTAAAATGGTGGAGGATGACGGGTTCGAACCGCCGACCCTCTGCTTGTAAGGCAGATGCTCTCCCAGCTGAGCTAATCCTCCGTTTATATTTGCCTGGCAACGTCCTAC
>NZ_JAESLH010000022.1:0-367655 GCF_017892545.1 Staphylococcus sp. GDY8P67P | reverse complement strand
CAGGAGTCTGGACTTGACTCATAAATTATAAGTAAATTGTAGCATTTAGTAATTCTAACTAGGGTATCGATTTAGTTTTATAATTGAATATTGTATAATAATTAAGATTAAAGTTTAAACTCGAAATAAAGTACTATAGACAAATAGGAGTATATAAAATGAAATTTACGAATTTAACTGCAAAAGAGTTTGGTGCATTTGTTGACCATATGCCCAACAGTCATTTTACACAAATGGTAGGGAATTATGAGTTGAAAATTGCAGAAGGTACAGAAACGCATTTGGTAGGCGTGAAAAATAATGAAAATGAAGTTATAGCAGCCTGCTTATTAACTGCTGTACCGGTTATGAAAATATTCAAATATTTTTATACAAATCGTGGACCGGTGATTGATTTCGAAAATAAAGAACTTGTCCATTATTTTTTCAATGAATTAGCTAAATATGTGAAAAAACATAATGCATTGTATTTAAGAGTAGATCCATACCTTGCATATCAATATCGAAATCATGATGGAGATGTATTAGAAAATGCTGGTCATGATTGGATTTTCGATAAAATGAAGCAACTTGGATATAAACATCAAGGGTTTTTAACTGGTTTTGATCCAATTATTCAAATAAGATTCCACTCTGTTTTAGATTTAAAAGATAAGACAGCAAAAGATGTCCTAAATGATATGGATAGTTTGCGTAAACGTAATACAAAAAAAGTTCAAAAAAATGGTGTGAAAGTCAGATTCTTAGGCGAAGATGAATTACCAATTTTCCGTTCGTTTATGGAAGATACTTCAGAATCGAAAGATTTTGATGATAGAGAAGACAGCTTCTATTACAATAGACTGAAGTATTATAAGAATCGTGTATTAGTGCCATTAGCTTATATGGATTTTGAAGCATACATCGATGAACTCAAGTCAGAGCGTGAAGTGTTAAGTAAAGATATTAACAAAGCGCTTAAAGATATAGAAAAACGTCCAGAAAATAAAAAAGCATATAATAAAAAAGAAAATTTAGAAAAACAACTTATTGCAAATCAACAAAAGATTGATGAAGCTAAATCATTACAAGAACAACACGGTAATGAATTACCAATTTCAGCAGCATTCTTTATCGTCAATCCATACGAAGTAGTGTATTATGCAGGAGGAACATCTAACGAGTTTAGACATTTTGCAGGAAGCTATGCAATACAATGGAAAATGATTAATTATGCAATCGATAATAATATCGATAGATATAACTTCTATGGCATTAGTGGTGATTTTTCGGAAGAAGCAGAAGATGCAGGTGTTGTGAAGTTTAAAAAAGGATTCAACGCTGATGTAGTTGAATATGTTGGTGATTTTATAAAACCAATCAATAAGCCAATGTACAAAATTTATACAATGTTAAAGGGATTAAAAGATAAAAAGTAATACGTATTATATTTAGAAAGGAACTAGCTATAATGAAATTTACAGAGTTAACTGTCAAAGAATTTGACAATTTTGTACAAAATCCAGCATTAGAGAGTCATTACTTTCAAGTAAAAGAAAATATAGCTACTAGAGAAGAAGATGGTTTTCAAGTTGTTTTATTAGGCTTAAAAGATGATGATAATCAAGTTATCGCAGCTAGTCTTTTCTCTAAAATCCCAACTATGGGAAGCTATGTTTATTATTCAAACCGTGGTCCAGTCATGGATTATAAAGATTTAGGTTTAGTTGATTTCTATTTACGTGAATTAGATACTTATCTTCAAAAACAAAATTGCTTATATGTAAAAATGGATCCTTATTGGATATACCAAATTTATGATAAAGATATTCATCCAATGGCTGATCATCAAGAAAATGATGCGCTTGTTAATTTATTTAAATCTCATGGATATACGCATCATGGGTTTACAACAGAATATGATACATCAAGTCAGGTTAGATGGATGGGTGTGCTTAATTTAGATGGTAAAACACCTGCGTCATTAAAAAAACAGTTTGATAGTCAAAGAAAACGAAATATAAATAAAGCTATTAATTTCGGCGTGAGAGTAAGATTTTTAGAAAGAGAAGAATTTGATATCTTTTTATCACTTTATCGTGAAACTGAAAAACGTGCTGGTTTTGTATCCAAAACGGATGAATATTTCTATAATTTCATAGATAATTATGGGGATAAAGCTTTGATTCCTCTAGCTTATATTGATTTAGATGAATATGTTACGCATACACAAGAAAGTATTAATGAAAAAGAAGCACGTAGAGATCAAATGATGCAAAATGAGAATAAATCTGACAAGCAATTGAAAAAAATTGCTGAAATCGATAAACAAATTGAACATGATAAAAAAGAATTATTACATGCGAGTGAATTAAGACAGACAGATGGCTCAATCTTAAATCTTGCAGCAGGCGTATATTTTGCTAATGCATATGAAGTGAATTACTTCTCAGGTGGGTCATCTGAGAAATACAATCAATATATGGGCCCATATATGATGCATTGGTTTATGATTAATTATTGTTTTGATCACGGATATGGTCGTTATAATTTCTATGGCTTATCTGGTGACTTCACTGAAAATAGTGAAGACTATGGTGTTTACCGATTTAAGCGTGGTTTCGGTGTACAAATCGAAGAATTAATTGGTGATTTTTATAAACCAATCAAAAAAACAAAATATAAGTTATTCAATACGCTTAACAATATTAGGAAAAAAATTAAAAAATAAAAAATAAAAAAGAAAGCATACTGGTATATAAGCCCTAAGCCAGTATGCTTTCTTATGTTCAAAAAAGGCAGCGACATAATGTATTCGCCGAACCTCATTTTATTTTGGCAATAAATGACTGAACTGAAGCTCTGATAAACCCTAATAATTTTTCAATTCTAGTCATTTTTGCCGCGGCTGAAAATTAGATTTCTGCCAACTCCTTTTATGTGGATAATCATGCGATGTCTATTCTGGTTGTTTCCACATTTTTAGTATATAACTCACTCATAAGAAGCGCAATATTATTTTATTCTATAATTGAAATAGTAAATTCTTATATTATATTATTAATTTATTATAATTTTAAAATGTGCTTACTATACATTTACATTTTAAATACGTTTTTAAAAGAATAAATTAACGTAAGGCGTCTATGAGATAAGTTATTCCAATAATAAAGAAAACTGCGCTCATAAATACAGCGATAATAACAGCAGCGATCAATGGATTAAATAATAATATTACACCCAATATAATTTCTATAATATTTAATAAGATAGATACCATATGAAATCGTTTGTTTGAACCTTCTGCGGGTGTAATTGTAAACAAATTTAAAACTGCATTAATAATAAACCATATAGCAAATAAGTAAACAATAAATGTCGTACTTGTTACTACATTAAATAATATAAGCATGCCGATGATGATGTTGATAATACCTAAGACAATCAGCAAATTTGAACCCTTTTGCGTAGCTTGTTTCATAATGCGTCTCACAAAAATTTCAATGAAACCGTTAATAACGAATAAAATACCTATTAGCCAAGTAATAGCAAATAAATTTTCTTCAGGAAAACTAATGATAAAAACACCTATAATCAAGAAGAAAACACCAATTAATAAACTGGACCATCTAATTCCCGTTTTTTGTTGCATGTTTTACACTCCAATCTCAATAACATTTACCCGTAATGAAAGAATTCAACACTTTGGTAAATCATAATAATGTTATGTTAACAAAAACGAATAACAAAGTAATCTGTTTTGTTTGATTTAATCAATATTTAGGTCCAATGTATAAGATATAGGGTTTTAAAATAAATATTCATTTTACGTTAGGGAGTGTTTGATTAATGGGTATTTCGATTCAAAAATCAATTTATAAAAAAATACTAAAAAATTTAGCTACTGAACCGTTTAGTGTAACGTTTTGGGATGGTTCAGTGGTAAATTATAACGATGGAGTTGCTAAATTCCATTTAATTTTTAACAAACCGCTAAATAAAAAACTGCTAAAAACAAATCCCATGATTGCATTAGCTGAAGGCTATATGGATAAAGATATTGAAGTCGATGGGGATTTAGAATATATTATGGAATCCATTTTTTCACAACAAAGAAGTTTTATAAATAAACCTAAGCAAAAGCACGTGCATTCTCGAAAAAAATATAAAAATACTAAAAAAATTGCTAAAGAAAATGCTTCATTTCATTATGACTTAGGCAATGATTTTTATCGCTTATGGTTAGATAAAACGATGAATTATTCATGTGCATATTTTAAAACGAAAGCAGATTCGTTATATACCGCTCAAGTTAACAAGATTAACCATATATTAAAAAAGTTAAATTTACAGTCTGGCCAGAGTTTATTGGATATTGGATCTGGATGGGGACATCTTATTATTGAAGCTGCAAAACAATATAATGTTCAAACATTAGGTATTACATTAAGTGAAGAACAATATATCAAAACAAAAGAGCGCATAAAGGCTGAAGGTTTGATCGGCCAGGTGGATGTTAAGTTAATGGATTATAGAGAACTTATTAATGAAAAAAGAACTTTTGATCGAATTGTAAGTGTAGGCATGTTAGAACATGTTGGGCATGATCATATTCCTATATTCATGGAAAATACACATAAGTTATTGAACGATGGTGGTGTGGCATTGTTACATTGTATTACTGGACTTGTTGAAGTAGAAGGTAACGACTTTCTCACTAAATATATTTTCCCCGGAGGTGCAATTCCTTCAATAAGAGCATTAGTTGACAATATGTCACAGAATAACTTGAAAATTGTAGATGTAGAAAGCTTAAGAAGGCATTACACTTTAACTTTACGTAACTGGGCAGAAAATTTTGAAGCAAATATAGATAAAGTACGCGAACAATTTGATGAGCGATTTATAAGAATGTGGCGTTTGTATTTAAATGCATGTGCGGCAAACTTCACATGTGGTGTTTCCGATTTGCATCAATTTTTAATCACAAAAGGTGTTAATAATGAACTTCCAATGACAAGAGATTATTTATACTGTGATAATTAATACAAAAATTTTGATAAATGGTGTTGAAACTTAATTTTCTGTTTTAACACCATTTATATTTATATAGTACTTAAAGTAATTGGCATTTATAGTTTACTTTATTTATGTTATGTAAACTATAAATATTATAGGTTTAATTAAAAACCATACAGTTAAAGATTATTGCGAGTAATGTTTGATAGCATTCTCGCTTATATTTTTAAAAATTGTAATTATTTTAATAAAGCTATATCATTTTGAAACGCTGAGAAGTTGATTTTTGAACGTTGAACTTCGTTTTTGTGTATCAATGTAGACATTGTTGCAAATGAGCGAACAATAATTTGTTTATAAATTTGTTATCGGTATTTAGATCTCTACAGTAAGATTATATATTGAGCATTGCTGTTGAAAAATTAAAAGCAAATGAATGAAACTAAATACATATAGTGATGATGACTAACATAGACATATTTAAATTGAAATTGTTGTTAATGTATGTTTTCAATTCATTTTAAACGTATAGATTTTAATGATTTATCAAAGCTGAATTAAGCAATACTTGGACTTTAATAAAGTAAGTGATAAATATCTTTTAAATAAGACGAAAATCGGCATACATATTTCAGTTAACATTTTAGTTTACATAATATATATTATAGGAAGTTATGTATATTTTGATATAGGGCACCTATTTTGCATTAATTTATATTTTAGTTTCTGTTTAAATTAGATTATGAGTTATATTAATACTGTATTCATGACTGTAAATATCAAACGACCATGTGTTTTTATAGCCAGTAAGTTAGATTGTATGTTAAATATTTGCTGTAAATCTATAATTTATTATTGTTGATTTTGACGTAGTTATTTAACGTAATTAACAGATAATGTCATATAAAATATATGCCTTTATCAAATCGTAATTTTTTTGATTTAATAAAGGCGTACATGATTATTGATTGTTCTTTACATAAACTTCAATTGAGTCTTTAATGAATTGAGCGGTGCCAGCTCCAAATTTATCAATATTTACTTTGAATCGTTCGTCTTCGACATACAAATGACCTAAACGTTCAAAGATATCTAGTGTGTAATCAAAATCTATGTTTGAATTTAAATAATCATACCATTTTTGCACATTTGATTGGACTTCAACAGATTCTGGCGATTGACTTTTTAAATTGGCAAAAGTTGAAAAGATATCATTCATTTCTTTAGTTTTTACATCTTTTTCTTTATCTGACCATGAGTTGATATGCTCGTTCGCTTTCGTAACGGTAGAATCGCCCCACTTTTTACGTGCTTCTTCATCATAGCTTTTGGGTAAATTGTCAAAATTAAAACCCTTGAATTTTTCTTCATTTGTCATAGTTATTTCTCCCCTCATATAGCGTAACGTTTGATCGATTGTTTGAATCATTTGATCGGTTCGATTTTTTCGATCTATAAGCAATTGTTTGTGCATTTTTAAGGCTTCTTGTCTATCAAAGGATGGGCTAGCAATGATTGATTTAATTTTTTTAAGAGGAAAATCTAGCTCTCTAAAAAATAATATTTGTTGTAGTTTATCTAAGTCTGCTTCTGAATATAGCCGATACCCTGATTTAGACAGTTTGGTAGGATTTAATAAATGAATTTCATCATAATAATGTAACGTACGCACACTGATACCTACTAAATCTGCAATCTGTTTAACTGTCATTTGCATTTAATTTACCTCCTTATATAATAACTATAATCTTTAACGGAACGTTAGGGTCAATAATAACTTTTTACATAATTTATAGCAGTATAAAAAAAGTCCCTGAGACAAAATATGTCTGGGACTTTTAACCATATTAGTTGACGCAATTATTATAGGATTAATTTTCTATGTTATATTTAAATAATTATTTTCTTCTTTTAAACTCATGTGCTTCGTCTTCAGGTGAGATACCACGTTTTCGCATTTCTTTAAGCGCCTTTTTTTCTCGACGTTTACGTCTAAAGTCACGTGTGAAATACCAAATTAAAAAGCTCATGATTAAACTTAGTACCGCCATAAATGCAGCAAAACCTAATAATGGCTCGTAAGTAATATTTTCGAAATTAGGTATTAAGAATGCAGCAATAGCTAAAATTACAAATGTTAAAATAGCTGATGTAAACCATTTATTTAAAACAAGTGTACAGAATAATGTAACTATTGTAACAGCTACCACTGTAATCCATAAAAAATTGGGTAAATCAAAAATAGTCATTTATAGCGCTCCTTATAAAAATCGACATATTTGTCATTATAATAATATTATTATACTAAACGAAATTATATATCATATCCATCTTGAGTCGTATAATAATATATTAAAATATTGCATTAATCACGTCAATTAACATTTGTTTTGTTCAAGTAGAAAGTTTGTTTTCTGATGCGAATTTAGCATATAAACGCACAATTGTATCTTACAAGGTGATTTCATGTATAATTAAAATTGAATTTATTATACATAACTAGGAGTGATTAAATGGCGGATACTTTACCACTTAGAAATGAAGTTTCTGATGAAATAACTTGGGACATTTCAGCTCTGTTTTCTTCCGATGAAGCATTTTATCAAACTTTAGAAAAAACAACAGCTGCTGCTAAAACATTTAATGAAAACTATGTTCATCAATTGGATAATCCTACTATAATTGAAAAGGCATTGGCTATATATTCTGATATTCTGATTGAATTAGATAAAATGGCAAATTATGCAGAGTTGAGATTAAGTGTTGATACAACAAATGAACAAGCACAAACATTAAGTGCTAAATTTTCAAATACTTATGGGAAAATTGCCAGTGAATTATCATTTGTTGAGTCCGAAATATTGGCACTTTCAGATGAAACGTTCAAGCGTTTTATCTCAACATCTAAATACCCACATTTTTTGGAAAAATTAAAGGCACGCAAACCTTATCAACTTAGTCCTGAAGTTGAAAAAACATTAGCAAGTTTATCATCAGTGTTTGAACGCCCTTTTGAATTATATGTTATCACGAAGATGTTAGATATAGAGTTTGATCCATTTGAATATAAAGGCAAAACATACTCTTTAGATTATGCTACTTTTGAAAATGAATATGAAGATCATCCAGAAGAAGCATTTAGAAGAATTAGTTTCAAAAAGTTTAGCGATGCATTAAATAAGTATCAACATACAACTGCTGCGACATATAATATGCAAGTACAACAAGAAAAAATTGAAGCAGATCTACGCGGTTATGATTCTGTAATAGATTACCTACTACAAGATCAAGAAATTAATCGAGATATGTTTGATCGCCAAATTGATGTTATTATGAGTGATTTAGCACCTATTATGCAAAAATATGCAAAATTGATTAAACGTGTTCATGGCTTAGAAGTCATGCATTTTGAAGATTTAAAAATATCTATAGATCCTAATTACGAACCCGATATCTCTATTGAGGATTCTAAAAAGTATATTTATGGTGCATTAAATGTTTTAGGTAAAGATTATTTAAATATGGTTGAAACGGCCTATCAAGATAGATGGATAGATTTTGCTCAAAATAAAGGTAAAGATACTGGTGCGTATTGTGCAAGTCCATATGCTACACATTCATATATATTTATTTCTTGGACTGGAAAAATGACTGAAACCTTTGTTTTAGCACATGAATTAGGTCATGCTGGTCATTTTACCTTAGCACAAAGTCATCAAAATTATTTAGAATCAGAACCGTCCATGTATTTTGTAGAAGCACCATCGACAATGAATGAGATGCTAATGGCAAATTATTTATTCAAAAACAGTAGTGATGCTCAATTTAAGCGCTGGGTAATTGGTTCTATCGTTTCTAGAACTTATTATCACAATATGGTAACGCACTTACTAGAAGCAGCGTATCAACGCGAGGTATATAAAAAAGTTGATGATGGTGAATCATTGACTGCCCCGTTATTGAATCGAATTATGTTGGATGTTTATTCTCAATTTTTTGGAGAAAGTGTTAAATTTACAAAAGGTGCAGAACTTACATGGATGAGACAACCACATTATTATATGGGATTATATTCGTATACGTATTCTGCTGGTTTAACAATTGGTACGGTAATGTCACAACGTATTCAACAAGAGGGACAACCTGCTGTGAATGATTGGTTAACTACATTGAAAGCAGGAGGTAGCCAATCACCTGCCGAATTAGCTCAATTAGCTGGTATTGATATTAGCACGGATCAACCACTAAAAGCGACAATTGCATATATAGGTAACTTGGTAGATGAGTTAGAACAACTTACAGATGAAATCGAGGCTGAAGATCAATAACTATAATATAAACAAAAATTTATCTTAAATATAAAGCACGATGCCGATAAAATAAGCAAATCCGGATTTCCAACTGGATGTAGCTAATATTCGACATCGTGCTATTTGTATTTAATCATATGATTCGTAACGTTCACCTGTAACAAAGTAAAAAATGCTTTCTGCAACATTGCTAATGTGGTCACCAATACGTTCTAAATGTCTAGCTGCTAGATGTGCTTGTCCTGCAACAAAAGGGTCGTTATCTATTAAATAAGTTGTGTTAACGATATTTTTATATAAATCATCTATATCTTCGTCACGTTCGATAATTTCCTTAATTAAAGTGACATCATCTCTTTTTACTGCATCATCTAAATCTTTTAACATTAATAATGCGAGTTTACCCATAGTATTCAATCTTGTAAGCACATATTCATCGGTGATTTTAGCGCGTAATCTAATTTCAGCAATATTTGCGGCATTATCACCTATTCTTTCGAAATCAGAAGCGATTTTTAGTGCAGCCATCATTAATCTTAAATCAGTAGCAATAGGCTGTTGTTTGGTGATTAACATAATCACTTTTTCATTTATTTCTGTTTCTAAGGCATTAATATCCTTATCGTTCGCAATCGTTTGCCGCGCATAATTTCTATCCTCTTCACTTAACGATCTTAATGCATATTCAATATTATAATATACGTGAAGGCCAAGTCGACGTAAATCTTTCATTAATTCGTCTAATTGGCCTTCATATTTTTCTCTAATAACCATATATTAACCGAAGCGACCAGAGATATAATCTTCTGTTTGTTTGTCTGAAGGATTAGAGAAGATTTTATCAGTGTCGTCGTATTCATTTACATAGCCGTTAAGGAAAAATGCTGTTTTATCAGAAACACGCGCAGCTTGTTGCATATTATGTGTAACAATAATAATTGAATATTTTTCTTTTAACTCTTGTACGAGTTCTTCTACTTTCAATGTTGAAATTGGATCCAACGCAGATGTTGGTTCATCCATTAAAATAACATCTGGTTCAATTGCTAATGTACGTGCGATACAAACACGTTGTTGTTGACCACCTGATAAGCTATATGCATTTGTATCTAAGCGGTCTTTTAACTCATCCCATATTGCAGCGCCACGTAAAGATTTTTCGACAATTTCGTCAAGAATCTTTTTATTTTTAATACCATGTATTTTAGGTCCGTAAGTGATGTTATCATATATAGATTTTGGGAATGGGTTCGGTTGTTGGAAAACCATTCCTACATTTGTTCTTAATTTTTCAACAGAATATTTTTCATCAAAAATATTCTGATCACGGTAAATGATTTTACCTGCTGTTTTAACAGATGGCACAAGTTCTACCATTCTATTTAATGTTTTAATATAAGTAGATTTACCACAACCTGATGGTCCTATGATTGCAGTGACATTATTTTCTAAAATATCTAGATTGATGTTTTTTAAAGCATGATTATCGCCATACCATAAATCTAAATTTTTTGTAGAATAGACTATTTTTTTCTCACTATCAGGAATTTTATTGTCATTTTTATTTGTTTCTCTATCAATCGATGCAATTGGTGCAGAATCTTGATTTGTATGTTCTGCGATTTTTGATTTTTCTTCTTTAATTGTATCTTTAGTCATAATTAAAACTCCTTTTGCGATTATGTTATAAACTATAAAGTTATAATTTTCCCCAAAATAACCGCTTAATTAAATTTGATTTTGAAATAACATTAATATTTTTTACTGTATTTGTTTCTTAAGAATATTGCGATTGCGTTCATTAGCAGTAAAATCACTAGCAAGACAATGATACCGGCCGACGCAACATTTTGGAATTCATCTTGTGGTAGTTTTGCCCAATTGTAAATCGACATTGGCAACGCTTGGAATTGGTCGAATACACTTGAAGGTAAACTTAATAATACGGTTGGTATACCAATGAGTATGAGTGGTGCAGTTTCACCTAATGCACGAGATAATGCTAGAATGAAGCCTGTTAATATACCAGGAATCGCTGCTGGTAATACAACGCGACGAATCGTTTGCCATTTGTTTCCACCTAAGCCATATGAAGCTTCTCTAACAGAGCTTGGTACCGATCTGATGGCTTCTTGGCTTGCAACGATAATGACTGGTAAAATAAGTAACGACATAGTTAAAGCCGCAGCAAGTACAGAGTTACTTAAAGCAAGCGCTTCTATACCCATACCTCTTACAAAAATAGTGAGACCAAGTAAACCAAAAACGACTGAAGGTACACCAGCTAAGTTTGAAATACTAACTTTAATAAAACTTGTTAATGCATTATCTTTAGCATATTCTTCTAAATAAATTGCTGTACCTACACCCAATATAATTGAAATTGGAATAATAGTAATCATTAACCAAATTGTACCGATTAAACCGCCTTTCACACCGGCCATTGAAGGCGTAGAAGATGAGAAATTGGTGAAGAACGACGGTGTTAAATGCCCTGCACCTTTAATGAGTGTATCTATAATTAAAGCAGCTAAAAAAAGTAAGGCTACTAAAGTACATGTGAAAAATGCCCATTTATTGAATTTATTTGTTGCTAACCTACTGGAAAGTTTTTTCTCAACTTTTTGTTGATTAACAAGCGCTTTAGTATTTGTCTCTGCCATTTTAATACTCCTCTCTAAAGCGTTTCGTAATCCATTGTGAAATTAAATTCATCACAAGTGTGAATAAGAATAGTGTGAAACCAACAGCATAGATACTGTAATAGATATCAGAGCCAAATGTCGCATCTCCTGTTGCAACTTGTACAATATATCCAGTCATCGTTTGGATAGATCCGGTTAAATCTAATGAAGAACTTGGAGTACTACCTGCTGCAAGTGATACAATCATCGTTTCCCCGATTGCACGTGAGACAGCTAATACGATAGATGCCATAATACCTGAAGTAGCAGCTGGTAATATCACTTTTGTGGCAACTTCAAATTTTGTTGCGCCTAAACCAAGTGCACCTTCACGCATTTTATTTGGCACAGATGACATCGCGTCTTCACTCATGCTCGAAATTAGTGGAATAATCATAACGCCTACGACAATACCTGGACTAATTGAATTGAAACTACCTAATTCAGGAAATATTGCACGGAGTACAGGGGTAACAAATGTTAAAGCGAAAAAGCCGAAAACAATTGTTGGTATCCCAGATAATATTTCTAAAATCGGTTTTATTATTTTTCTCACTCTTGTAGAAGCATATTCACTTAAATATAAAGCAGCGCCTAATCCTAAAGGAACAGCAACAATTGTTGCAATAACTGTTATTTTAAGCGTACCTAAGATCAATGCCCAAATGCCATATTGTGGTGTTGATGAGAATGGATTCCAATCTTTGGAGAATAAAAACTCAGTAATTGGAACACGTGTAAAAAATGTAATGGTCTCTGTTAATAATGTAACGATTATCCCTACTGTTGCTAAAATTGAGCAAATTGCAATGATTCCCAGAATGATCGGTACAATTTTATCGCTAATACCTTTTTTCTTAGCATTGTTTTTAGCAATCATTTCACTAACAGAAGTATTCTGATTAGCCATGTAAATACCCTTCTTTCTTATAGACTCCCAATATTTAAAATAAAAGTCGGGATTGTTCATCATCTAGTGTTTAGCAACATAGCGATTTTCACTATATTGTTAAACGCTAGATAAATTGAACTTGGAAGTAGATAGATAACTTAATCATGCTATTTGTCTATCTACTTCCTGAATCCCAACTTTAAAATTGCTATTATGTTTATTTATCTTCTTTTTTGCTGTCTTTTTTGTCGCTATCTTTACCAATGATGTCTTTTAATTTGCTTTGTTGTTCAGTGTAATCTTTTTCAGGTAAGGCAACAAATCCTGCGTCTTCAGCTGATTTTCCTTTATCCTTCATGACAAATTTCATGAAGTCTTGGAATCCTTCATTATCTTTTAATTTTTTCTCGTTAGTGTAGATATAAAGTGGTCTACTTAATGCGTAAGAACCATCTTGAATTGTTTTCTTAGTTGGTTCAGTTAATTGACCATTTTCATCTTTGATTTTAACTTCTTTTAGCTTGTCTTTATTTTGTTTATAGAAGTTATAACCAAAATAGCCGACACTATCTTTATTTTTCTCTACTGACTGAACAATTGTATTTGTATCAGCATTTTTCTCTGCTTTAATATCTTTTTTGTCCATAATTTCTTCAGAGAAGAAATCGTAAGTACCGTGAGATTGGTCAGGAGAAAATGCTTTGATTTCTTTGTCTGGCCATTTTGAATTAACGTCTTTCCATGTTTTTGCTTTGCCTGAGTAGATTTCATTTAATTGTTCTTTAGTAAGTTCATCTACAAAGTCGTTATCTTTATTTACAGTAATTGTCACACCATCTTGAGCAACTTTAAACTCATCATATTTAATACCTTTATCATCTAATTTTTTCTTTTCTTCGTCTTTTATAGGTCTAGATGCATTTGAGAAATCAGTGCTGCCTGAAATGAATTTTTCAAAACCGCCACCAGTTCCAGCTGTACCATTAGATACAGTTACATCTGAATTATCTTTTGCGAATTTTTCATTTAATTTTTCAATGATTGGACCTACAGTAGATGAACCATCACCTTTAACTTCTCCACTTCCTTTACCAGAATCGCTATTTCCACCGCCACAAGCTCCTAATAAAAGTGAAGCGCCGATTACAGTAGTACCAAATAATTGCCATTTTTTCATTGAAACATCCTCCTAATAAGTGAATAACCCAAAAGTTATATGTATTTCTTACAGTTCCTATACTACACACCTTTTATTAAATACAAATATAGATAATGTAAATCTTTTGTTAAGTATTTATTGACCTCATTTACAAAATTCACAATAAGAGATTCTATGTATGCTATGATTTTTGAAATGTTGATATGACGGTATTTGTAAAAATATAAATATTACAAAACACGTTTGTTTTGTAATATAAAAACAAAAAAATCCTGTACTACACAACGATTTATGTAGTACAGGATAAATTTATAAGTATCTAATACACTATTTTATATAGTAGAAACTAATCTTCGACTCTACTCCAACCTTTATTAGTTAATGCAATTTTACCAGTTTCAATAGTTATAATTTTGTTTTTATATAAATGGCCAATTGCGCGCTTAAATGCACCCTTACTCATATTGAATACTTCTTTAATCGCTTCAGGACTTGATTTATCCCAAAATGGAAGCTCACCATCATATTCTACGAGTAAATTAAAAATATGTTGACCATCTTCGTCAAGTCTTTCATGTGCAAATGGTAAAAATGAACCGTTAAGCTCCCCTTTTTCATTATGTCCGATGATACGAACTTCTAGTTTTTCACCTAAACGAGGTTCAGATTTACGTTCAGATTCATGTACGAATATTTTATGGCCATCTTTGGATAGCATAAAGCTTCCGACTCTTAAAACTCTGTATGGTCTTGCTTCAATAACTTTATTTTGTAATGTATCATCGTGTACTGGCGTGTACATCGAATCAACAATTGTCTCAGTTGCTAGTCGAGCATACATATTATTCTCACTATCAATACGCAAAGTAACTAATAATTCATCACCTTGTGTCGGCCATACATCTTTGACTTTTGGTAAATCTATCCATGGAATTAAAACTTCTCTTGGAAGACCTACATCGACATGTGCACCATCTCGGTCGGTTTTTAATACTTTCACAAAATCATATTTGCTAGTAGTAATGTCTGGCATGTTTTGTGTCGCAAACAATGCACCTGATCTATTAGGATAAATGAAGAAACTATATTCCTCGCCTATCGTTAACTCGTCTTCTTCATTAACTTCTGATTGATTGAGTTTAACTTCTTCTCCGTTTGGTCCTTGTAACTTGTAAGTAGATCCTTCTAATCCAACGACTTCAAGAAATTCAATGGAACCTACAATATTTTTCTCTTCTTGGGCCATACTGTTCTCCTTCGTACTTAAATTTATTCTTAACTATTATAACATGCTATAAAGAAACAAGCATCACCTCATTGTGAATGGTCGAAACTCCTTCTTAAGTGTGTTATAATTTGTCCGGTAGATTAACGTAAAGGAGCAAATGCATGTTACAAGTTACTGATGTAAGTTTACGGTTTGGTGATCGTAAATTATTCGAGGATGTAAATATTAAATTTACAGAAGGAAATTGTTATGGTTTGATTGGAGCCAACGGTGCTGGAAAATCAACATTTTTAAAGATTTTATCTGGTGAGTTGGATGCACAATCAGGTCATGTATCTATGGGAAAAGACGAACGTTTAGCAATCTTAAAACAGGATCACTTTGCTTATGAAGATGAACGTGTGATAGATGTTGTGATTAAAGGTCATGAACGTTTATATGAAGTAATGAAAGAAAAAGATGAGATTTATATGAAACCAGATTTCAGTGATGAAGATGGAATCAGGGCTGCAGAATTAGAAGGCGAATTTGCTGAAATGGACGGTTGGAATGCCGAAGCAGATGCAGGTTCTTTATTATCTGGATTGGGTATATCTGCTGATTTACAAGATAAAAAAATGGCTGAATTAGAAAATAATCAAAAAGTAAAAGTATTATTAGCTCAAAGTTTATTCGGCAAGCCCGATGTACTCCTACTTGATGAACCGACCAACGGTTTAGATATACCTGCGATAAGCTGGTTAGAAGATTTCTTAATTAACTTTGAAAATACAGTGATTGTGGTATCACATGACCGACACTTTTTAAATAATGTATGTACACATATTGCAGACTTAGATTATGGAAAAATAAAAGTTTATGTTGGTAACTATGATTTCTGGTATCAATCAAGTCAATTAGCAATGAAAATGGCACAAGAGCAAAATAAGAAAAAAGAAGAAAAAATTAAAGAGTTGCAAGATTTCGTTGCTCGTTTCTCTGCAAATGCATCTAAATCTAAACAAGCAACAAGTCGTAAAAAACAACTAGAAAAAATTGAATTAGACGATATTCAACCTTCTTCACGCCGTTATCCATACGTAAAATTCACGCCAGAACGTGAAATTGGTAATGACTTGCTATTTGTGGAAAATGTATCAAAAACGATTGATGGTAATAAAGTGTTAGACAACATTTCATTCACAATGAACCCTAATGATAAAGCGGTTTTAATTGGAGATAGTGAAATTGCGAAAACTACTTTACTTAAAATACTTGCAGGTGAAATGGATCCAGACGAAGGATCAGTAAAATGGGGTGTCACAACTTCCCGCAGTTACTTCCCTAAAGATAACTCTGACTACTTTGAAGGTGTAGATATGAATTTAGTTGATTGGTTACGTCAATATGCACCTGAAGATGAACAAACTGAAACATTCTTAAGAGGTTTCTTAGGTCGTATGTTATTTAGTGGCGAAGAAGTTAAGAAAAAAGCTAGTGTTTTATCTGGTGGAGAGAAAGTACGCTGTATGTTAAGTAAAATGATGTTATCTAGCGCGAATGTTCTATTGCTAGATGAACCAACAAACCACTTAGATTTAGAAAGTATTACTGCAGTAAATGATGGTTTGAAAAATTTCAAAGGTTCTATGATTTTCACATCTTATGACTTTGAATTTATCAATACAATTGCAAACCGAGTAATTGACTTAAACCCTACTGGTGGTTTATCAAAAGAAATATCTTATGAAGCTTATTTACAAGAAACTGGTGTATTAAGTAAATAACCCTTTAAAAATACAAAGCGATATATATAGTATCATATTGAATTGATGATACGTATTGTATATTTCAAAAATTCAGATTATAAATCGCGTTATTAAAAATAAATGCAAAATATTATCAATGATTGAAATCATACGTTAAAAGCTGAGATATTAACATATCTTAGCTTTTTTGTTTATAGTAACTTCCTCCCTACGAGTCTAAATATTAGGCATAAATGGTTAAGCATAATATAATCAAATACATATTTCGTTATGGAGGTATGCAAATGAAACAGTTAAATATGTTAGATGGACAAGTAATTCCTCAAATTGGTTTTGGTACATATAAGTTAAATGGCGCGCATGGCACACATGCGATTGTGAATGCCTTAGAACAAGGTTATCGTTTGTTAGATACTGCTTATAATTATGAGAATGAAGGTACTGTAGGTAAAGCAATCGAGATGAGTGGTGTTTCACGCGAACAAATTATGATTACTTCAAAATTACCTGGTCGTTATCAAACTTACGACGATGCACTGACTGCAGTTCAGGAATCAATTTATCGTCTAGGTGTAGATTATCTTGATTTATATTTAATTCACTGGCCTAATCCCAAACAAGGAAAGTATGTTGAAGCTTGGCGAGCAATGATTGCAGCACAAAAAGCTGGCTTAATAAAATCAATTGGTGTATGTAACTTTTTACCAGAACATATCGATACACTACAACAAGAAACTGGCGTTTTGCCAGTTGTGAACCAAATTGAGTTACATCCATACTTCAATCAAGAAGCATTGGTTCAGTACAATACTTCTAAAGGAATTGTTACTCAAGCTTGGAGTCCATTAGGTCGTGCTTCTAGTGTTATCAATGATGAAAACCTTGTGGAAATTGCCACAAAACATAATAAAACTATTCCTCAAGTTATATTAAAATGGCATGTTCAAAATGGTGTTGTACCTATTCCGAAATCTACGACAGTATCAAGACAATTACAAAATATTGATATTTTTGACTTTTCCCTTGATAATAATGACATTGAGAAAATCAACGCATTAACACGTGTAGATGGTAGACGTAAAGACCAAGATCCAGCCATATATGAAGAATTTTAAAGAAAAAGCTCATAAATTTTAAAAGTTTAATATTTTTGTTCTTTTTAAAAGTATATAAATTACACTTAATTAGCAAAACGTTTATAAAAACGTTTAATTTTTCAGTAAATTTAAAAAACTTTGTAAAAGCGGTTTACAGTACATATAAGCATATGTATAATATGATTCATAAACAAAATTAAATAAGTTTTGATGAGGCGCATCAATCATTAGTAAATTTTAGAAGAACCTGTCTGCTAGCAGCTAATTTTGAAAGGGTGAGATGCCGAAACAGTTATAATAGCAGCTTATAACAAGTTGGACTTTATGGTTAAGAGCTAAGAGTCTGTCATTATTTTAAAATAATGGAGTGCATCACTTGTATATAAATTATAGAACAGGTTCGCATTCCGGACTTGTTCTTTTTTATATCACTGTGATTCTCCCCTATCAAATGAGGAGGATATGGAATTGGAAAGAAGTGTTTTGAAATTTGGAGGTTCTTCAGTAAGTGATTTTACTAAAATTAAAAATATAGCAGGCATGTTAAAAACAAGAGTTGATGAAGGTGAGCAACTTATCGTTGTTGTAAGTGCAATGGGTAAAACAACAGATGAGCTGATGGCTAATGTTTCAACACTTACTACGACACCAAAAGATCAAGAATTGGCCCTGTTATTAACAACTGGTGAACAACAGACTGTTTCCTATTTATCGATGGTATTAAATGACATCGGTATAAATGCAAAAGCGATGACTGGATATCAAGCAGGAATCAAAACGGTTGGTCATCATTTAAAAAGTAAAATTGCTGAAATCGACCCAAGTACATTTGAACAAGCTTTTGAAAGTAACGATGTACTAGTAGTAGCAGGATTTCAAGGGGTAAATGATGAATTAGAAGTAACTACCTTAGGTCGTGGTGGCTCAGATACCACTGCTGTAGCTTTAGCTGCAAGTAACCAAACGACTTGTGAGATATACACTGATGTAGATGGTGTATATGCGACAGACCCACGGGTTTACAAAGATGCGAAACGTCTGTCGTATGTTTCGTATGAAGAAATGATGGAAATGAGCGCTTTAGGTGCAGGCGTACTTGAAACGAGAAGCGTTGAATTAGCGAAAAATTATAACATCCCCTTGTATTTAGGAAGAACTTTATCAAATGTGAAAGGAACATGGATTATGTCACAAGCAGAATTATTAGAAAAAAAAGCAGTTACTGGTGTTGCATTAGATAAACATATGCAACATGTTACAATTAGTTATCCCCTACCGGATAATAGATTACTGACAGATTTATTCAACCATTTAGAAGAAGGATCAGTCAATGTCGATATGATTTCTCAAATCGTTAATTTGGAAGGGTTACAAATGTCTTTCACGATAAAAGATACAGATGCTGTTCAAATAACAAACATCTTAGATGACTTAAAAGAAAGGTTTAATGCTTTAGACTTCAAGATAAATGAGGGATACGTTAAACTTTCATTAATTGGTTCTGGTATGAGAGATATGTCTGGTGTTGCTTCAAAAGCATTTATAACATTGATTGAAAATGATATTGCATTTTATCAAACCACCACATCCGAAATAAGTATTTCATGTGTAATAGATTCTGAAAATGGTGAACGCGCAGTTCATGCCTTGTATCAAACTTTTGATATCTGAATTTTCTAAATATAATTAATTTTAGCAAACTTATTAAAATGAAAATGGAGTGTATAATATATGACAAAATTAGCAATAGCAGGCGCAACTGGTTTAGTTGGAAGAAAAATGTTAGAAACAGTAGATCGTAAAAACATATCATTTGATGAATTAGTATTGTTTTCTTCAGCACGTTCAGCAGGAGAAAAAATTGAATTTCAAGGCAAAACATATACGGTTAAAGAATTAACTGAAGAAGCTGCAAGTGAACATTATGACTATGTTTTAATGAGTGCCGGTGGAAGTACCAGCGCCCATTTCTCCCCTATTTTTGAACAAGCTGGTGCCATTGTTATTGATAATTCTAGTCAATGGAGAATGGCAGATGACATTGATTTAATTGTACCTGAAGTGAATGAACCTGTATTAAAAAGAAAAATCATCGCTAATCCAAATTGCTCTACTATTCAATCGGTTGTACCTTTAAAAGTATTGCAAGAAGCATTTGGATTAGAACGTGTAGCTTATACAACATATCAAGCTGTTTCAGGGTCTGGTGTAAAAGGCAGACAAGATTTATCTGAAGGTGCGAATGGTAAAGCACCTGAAGCATATCCACATCCTATTTATAATAATGTTTTACCACATATCGATAGTTTTTTAGAAAATGGGTATACAAAAGAAGAGCAAAAAATGATTGATGAGACAAGAAAAATTTTAAAAGATGAAGATTTGAAAGTAACAGCAACTTGTGTGCGTGTGCCTGTTCAAGATAGTCACAGTGTGCATATGAGCGTTACGCTTGAAAGCGAAAGTTCAGTACAAGCAATTCAGCAGCTTTTTGACAATGACGGACGTGTCGTACTGATTGATAATCCAGAACAAAATGAATATCCACTAGCGATAAATGCAACTGGTAAGGATGAAATATTTGTTGGTAGAATTCGTCGAGATGATTCGTTAGATAATACTTTCCATGTTTGGTGTACTTCAGATAACTTACTAAAAGGTGCAGCTTTAAATGCAGTACAAGTTTTAGAACAAGTAATGAGTTTGAAAGGAGTAAGATAAAATGGGACATATTTTTGAAGGTGTAGGCGTTGCTTTGACAACACCTTTCACACACAACGAAGTTGATTTAAATGCCCTTAGAAGACATGTAAAATATTTATTAGAAAATAATGCGAAATGTATCGTGGTTAATGGTACAACAGCCGAAAACCCTACATTAACTGATGAAGAAAAAGATCAAGTATTAGAGACGGTTGTTAATTATGTAGATGGCAAAGTACCAGTGATTGCTGGCACAGGTACGAATAATACTCAAAAATCTATTCAAGCTTCAGTACGTGCGAGAGAAATTGGCGCAGATGGTATTATGTTAATCACGCCTTACTACAATAAAACAAATCAACGTGGATTGATTGAACACTTTACAACCATAGCTAATGCAGTAAAATTACCTGTCATTTTGTATAATGTACCTTCACGTACGAATATGACTATTAATCCAGAAACGGTTGAAACATTAAGTGATAATGAATATATTGTAGCGATAAAAGATGCTACTAATGATTTTGAATATATGGATGAATTGAAAAAACGTTTAGATTTAAATCATTTTGCTTTGTATAGCGGTAATGATGATAATGTGGTAGATTATTTTGAAAAAGGTGGTAACGGTGTCATTTCTGTCGCTGCAAATGTAATTCCTAATGCATTCCAGTCATTATTCGATGCAAAACAAAGTGGAAAAGATATCAATTCACAATTTCAACTTATACAAACGCTATTAGATGCATTAGCTGTTGATGTTAACCCTATTCCTATCAAAGCATTAACAGCCGTTGAAGGGTTTGGTAATTATGAAGTACGCCTTCCACTAGTGAAACTGCAAGATGCAGAACGTCAAACGTTAGAAGAAGCATATGAACAATTTAAAGCAGGTGACAATACATGAACATTGTTTTAATAGGCTATGGTGCCATGAATCAACGTGTAGCAAGATTAGCTGAAGCAAAAGGACATCAAATTGAAGGTGTGATTGTACCTAATTCATCTAAATCATACCCTTATCCAACGTTCCAACGTATTTCAGACGTTAAAGATGCCGATGTTGCAATTGATTTTTCAAATCCAGAGTTATTGTTGCCTCTATTAGATGATGAATTTAATTTGCCATTAGTTATCGCAACAACTGGAGAAAAAGAAAAAATTATTGCAAAATTAAAAGAATTAAGTAGTAAAATGCCAGTATTTTTCAGTGCAAATATGAGTTATGGAGTTCATGCTTTAACTAAAATTTTGGAAGCTGCGGTTCCCCTACTTCAAGATTTTGACATTGAACTAACTGAAGCACATCATAATAAAAAAGTGGACGCACCTAGTGGTACATTAGTAAAGCTTTATGATGTCATTGAGTCATTACGTGAAAAAACAACGCCAGTATACGACAGACATGAGTTAGATGAAAAACGTACACAAGATGAAATTGGTATCCATTCAATTCGTGGTGGTACGATTGTTGGTGAACATGATGTGTTATTTGCAGGTACTGATGAAACAATAGAAATCACCCATCGTGCTCAATCAAAAGATATTTTTGCCAATGGAGCGATTGGTGCAGCAGAAAAATTAATTAATAAATCAAATGATTTTTATACATTTGATAATTTATAACTTTTAAGGAGCGAAAAAATTATGGTACAACATTTAACGGCAGAAGAAATTATTCAATATATAAGTGATGCGAAGAAATCTACACCTCTTAAAGTTTATGTGAATGGTAAGTTCGATAAAGTAATATTTCCTGATAACTTTAAAGTATTTGGCGGACCTGACTCTAAAGTAATCTTTTGTGAAGCGGATGATTGGAAACAATTTTATGAAAAAAATCAATCAGCGATTGATGAATTAGAAGTTGAGATGGATCGTCGTAATTCAGCAATTCCATTAAAAGATTTAACCAATACGAATGCACGTATAGAACCTGGTGCATTTATTCGTGAACAAGCTACGATTGAAGATGGTGCAGTGATTATGATGGGTGCTACGATCAATATTGGTGCTGTAGTCGGCGAAGGAACGATGGTTGACATGAACGCAACACTTGGTGGTCGTGCTACTACAGGTAAAAACGTTCACGTTGGAGCTGGTGCAGTATTAGCTGGCGTAATTGAACCACCTAGTGCATCACCTGTGATCATTGAAGATGACGTACTCATTGGTGCAAATGCTGTAATACTTGAAGGTGTTCGCGTTGGTGAAGGCTCTATTGTTGCAGCTGGTGCAATCGTTACGCAAGATGTCCCTGCCGGATCTGTGGTTGCTGGAACACCAGCAAAAGTAATTAAGCAAACAAGTGAAGTTGAAGATTCAAAAAGAGAAATCGTTTCAGCACTAAGAAAATTAAATGATTAATACTGAATTAAGAAGATAGATCATAAAAACTGAAATTTTAATATTTGTAGGAGGTTTTAGACGATATAACATTTTATTATTAATGTATTCATTTATTTTAATGTATATATTAATTTGTAACTATAAAATCGTCTAACCTCCTTTTTATACATAAATAAGCATTTTTTATATTAATACATATTATAATAACTAAAAGGATTTGATTTTAATGAATGAGTTAGAATTTGTTACAACGCATAGACGTCATTTGCATCAACATCCAGAATTAAGCCTCCATGAATTTGAAACCACTAAATATATTGCAACATTTTTAGATGAACTTGGTGTCCAATACGATCGTCCATTGGAAACAGGTTTGATTGCTTATCTACCAGGTAATGGTAATCATACGATTGCTTATCGCGCAGACATAGATGCTTTGCCTATCTATGAAGAAAATGATGTCTCTTATCGAAGTAAAACAGATCATGTCATGCACGCATGTGGACATGATGGGCATACAACTGCATTAATGTTATTTGTTAAACGTTGTAAGTCTATGGCTGATCAAGGCACATTGCCTCAAAATATTGTATTTATCTTTCAACCAGCTGAAGAAACAGGAGGTGGCGCAAACCGTTTAATTCGTGCAGGCGCTTTTGATAAATACCCTATCGAAGCTATATTTGGTATCCACGTGATGCCTTTTGAAGATGAAGGTCGAGTTGTAATTCGTGATGAAGAAATTACAGCAAGTGCTACAGAGTATCGTTTTTATTTAACTGGTCTATCAAGTCATGTTGCGGATAAAGAACAAGGACATTCTGCTGGAGAAGCGCTGCAGCATGTTTTAAGTCAAGTGGGTCAGATACAACAATTCCATTTAAATGGCTTAAAGAGAAATATTGTACATATGGGTCATTTTGAAGCCGGAGAAGCCATAAACACAGTACCAAGCAATGGCTATTTAGAAGGCACTATTAGAACTTATGATGTCCATGATTTGGAAACTGTGAAACTGCAAATGCACAAAATTGCTGAAAGTGTAAAATTGTTATTTGACGTTGATTGTGAAGTGAAATTTGAAGAAGGCTATCCACCAACATATAATTCACCTGAATTACGTAAACATATTGAAAATGGTCTCAACATTGCTAACTTAACAATAGTTGATAAACCTACACCTTACTTATTTGGCGAGGATTTCAGCTTTTATAGTCAACTTGCACCTAGTTATTTTATTTTTGTCGGTGTACGAGACGAGACAAAAGGTTTTGTCACAGGTTTGCATACTGCCCTTTTAAATTTTAATGAACATATGTTGATTAAAATTGCAGATTATTATGAAGCGATTTTAAAATCCTATAGTGAGGTGGAATCACAATGACCGCAGTTTGGTTTGTTGACACTCAACGATTTTACAATAATGTGCTTAAAGTAATCCAAAACAATCAAATTATGGCAGTAGTTAAAAATAATGCCTATCATTATGGGTTGGAGTTTGCAGTACAGCAATTTTTAGAAGCTGGTATTAATACTTTTAGTACGACATCCTTAAGAGAAGCAATTCGCATAAGACAATTAGCCCCTAATGCAACGATTTTCTTAATGAATGCAGTATATGAATTTGATAAAGTGCGAGATTATCAAATTCAAATGACCCTACCCTCGTTAAATTTCTATTATGAACATATTAAAGATTTACAAGGTATTCAAGTTCATTTAGAATTTGAAAATTTACTGCATCGCTCAGGTTTGAAGAGTATAGATGAAATAAAAGAAGTGTTGCACCATCATATGAAAGATGAAAGTAAAGATAAAATGCGTATTACAGGTTTATGGACTCACTTTGGATATGCAGATGAATTTGATGTATCAGAATATCATAAAGAGCGTAAAGCTTGGTTAGAGATTGTTGACGCATTATTAGACGAAGGTTATCACTTTGAAATGATACATGCACAAAACAGTGCAAGTTATTATAGGGAAAACGGTGTGTTTGATAACCATACACATGCGCGCGTTGGCATTGCGCTTTACGGTTCTAGACCTTATCAAACGATTGATGTAAATGAGATTGAACAATCACTGACCGTTAAAGGTAATGTTATCCAAGTTCGTGAAGTAAATGAGGGTGATTATTGTGGCTATAGTTTTGCATTCGAAGTTACGCATAATCACACAAAATTAGCAGTAGTTGATATTGGCTATGGAGATGGTATTCTTAAATCAAGAGCAAAACATGAGGCACTTATCAACGGCAAGCGTTACCCTATTCGTGCGTTGATGATGAGCCATATGTTTGTTGAAGTTGATAACAACGTGCATGCACAAGATGAAGTAATATTATATAATAATGATATTCGTGTTGACGAGTTTACATTTAAAGGTGTTGGCGCGAATTCTGAACAATTAAGTGCAATGAATCACGACTCACTAATAAAGGAGTATAGATAAATTATGGTAGTAGAATATAATGATCGTGGCGAGTTAACAATGGGAGGTACAAGTCTTAAAACAATAGCTCAAAGTTTTGGAACCCCTACTATTGTTTACGATGAACATCAAATCAGATCACAAATGCAACGATTTCACACTGCTTTTCAGAAAAGTGGATTAAACTATAACATTTCATATGCTTCTAAAGCATTTACTTGTCTACAAATGGTGAAATTAGTACAAGAAGAAGGTCTTGAACTTGATGTAGTATCTGAAGGAGAATTGTATACAGCATTGGAAGCCGGTTTTGACCCACAGCATATACATTTTCATGGTAACAACAAGACAAAGCATGAGTTACAGTATGCTTTAGAAAGCAAAGTTGGCTATATCGTTATTGATGCATTAGAAGAAATAGAACTCATAGATAAATATGCGAGTGAAACGGTAAATGTCGTATTACGTTTAAACCCTGGTGTTGAAGCCCATACACATGAATTTATTCAAACTGGTCAGGAAGATAGTAAATTTGGTTTGTCAATTAAACATGGATTGGCAAATCAAGCAGTTGAAAAAGTAAAAAACACGAAACATTTAAATTTAAAAGGTGTTCACTTTCATGTAGGATCGCAAATTGAAGGCACAGAAGCGATGATTGAAACAGCAAAAATAGTAATTCAATGGTTAAAAGAAAATGCTATAGAGGTTGAACTGATTAACTTAGGCGGTGGTTTCAGTATTAGATATGTTGAAGGTGATGTAAGTTTCCCTATCGAAACTGGAATTTCAGAAATTACTGATGCGATAAAAGAAATTTCAACTGAATTTAACTACCCTCTTCCAGAAATTGGAATAGAACCTGGTAGATCTATAGTTGGAGAAGCCGGTATAACATTATATGAAGTTGGTACAATCAAAGAGATTCCCAATGTTAACAAATATGTATCAGTTGATGGTGGGATGAGTGATCATATTCGTACTGCATTATATGATGCTCAGTATGAAGCATTATTAGTTAATAGAAATGAACCAAAAGATGAAACTGTAACAATAGCTGGAAAACTTTGTGAGTCTGGAGATATTATAATTAAGGATGCTAAGTTACCTAGTACCGTTAAACGCGGTGATTATCTAGCTGTTTTATCAACAGGTGCTTATCATTATTCCATGGCATCTAATTACAACCAAATGCAAAAACCGTCAGTATTCTTTCTAAAAGATAGTAAAGCTAGAGAAGTTATAAAAAGACAATCATTGCGACAATTAATCATAAATGATACAAAATAACTTGTTAATAATATAAAGAATCAATCATAATTAAAGCTCTTTTTAAAGTACTCGATTAACGAGTATTCACTTTAAAAAGAGCTTTTTAAATTACATTTTAAAAATTTATATATTAAAAAAGAACCTTTAACAAGGTTCTTTTTATAGTCAATATTGCAATCTATATTATAGTTTTACAACGTTTGCAGCTTGAGGACCGCGATCGCCTTCAACTACTTCAAATTCAACTGATTGACCTTCTTCTAATGATTTGTAACCTTCTTGGTTAATCGCTGAGAAGTGTACGAATACATCGTTTTCTCCTTCTACTTCGATAAAACCAAATCCTTTTTCAGCGTTAAACCATTTTACTGTACCTTGTTTCATAAATGTGAAACCTCCAAGACTAATATTCATTCAATATGCATTATTCGCATATTACAAAAAATACAATTTCACAGTGTAAATCTGTCTTACAATATTCTTTGCAATATGGAATAAAACAATTGCTTGACTCATATTATAAGCCATAATAGCTGAAAATGCAATGCAATTGTGAAAAAACAATTTCTTAAACAATCGGTAATTTATAATAAACTTCATTATTATTTAAAACAATATAACTATAAAAAATCTGTAAATCTTCATCACAATCTTCACAAAATCCTAATTCACAATTATTATAAAATGCATGAATATTGTATTTACCAACCAGAAAATTGTCATAGTGCTTTTTACTATTTTCAATGATAGATTGATAGTAATTTAGCATCTTTTCATAGTTTTTAAAATGATATTGTTCCACGATATGATCAGTCCAGTCACTAAATAACCACCAGCCTTCGTAATCAGCCCGAATTTTTGCAACTGTCCACATGTAAATTACACCCTTTCACTTTCAACTTCATACTTGCTCTTATCAAATAAATCATTGTAATGATCATCATTATATTAATCATGATTTATTACGTTTATTTTGAATTATTTGTATATAATTTTATATATTGTCTATATGTTATGTAAAGTATTTTAAAAAATTTATTCATCCATACGCAAAAGATATTGCTAAATAGCTATGTGTAATATTTTAACTGTATCATATATAAAATCAAGTTATCTGTTTCATACTTTTGACGGATAGACACTTGTTATTCAGACAAAAATATTAGTTTTGTATGATAAAATTTCGTATAATGATAATAAGAGGTGATTATATGCAATGCAAACATATTAAAGTATTTGGTATAGTACAAGGCGTTGGTTTTCGCTATTATACTGAGAAGATAGCAAAAAAATATAATGTTGTAGGTACTGTTCAAAATATATCTGATTATGTAGAGATTTATGCTCAAGGAGATGAATCATCACTAACATCATTTATTAATGCTATCACTGAGGGTGCTTCACCTGCTTCTCAAGTTGAAGATTATGAAATTGAAGAGATAGAAACGAATGAATCATGGGAAAATTTTAGTACAATATAAAGGAAGATGAAGTTTGAGATATAATATTTCGCGAATTTATGGGACCATTATTGCTTTTCCAATAGCTGTTATCGCGTGGATTTCTAGTGTATTTGCATTAGAGTTAAATTTTATTTTTGATTTTCTTATTTCTGCAGTAGCGTTTATAGCATTCTACTTCCCTACTCAGCGTTTAACTTCTAGAAAATATTTAAATGAGATTGGTTTAACACGAAGAGATTATCATTTTGTAAATAGTCAATTAAATAATGCACAAGACAAGATAAGAAGAATTTTAAAAACTTTTGTTAACGTAAGATCAATCAAAGATTTTAGACAAGTAAACGAAATATATAGAATATCTCGAGCAATATACTATGCAGTAAAGCAACAACCCAGAATGTTTTTTAAAGTAGAAAGTTTTTTCTACTCTCATATTGATAATGCATTAAATCTCATTGAATCTTATACGAGATTAGCAAAATCACCAAAAAAATCAGAAGAAGAAAAGCAAAAGTTAGCACAAACTCGCATCACTTTAGATGAAGTTAAACGAACTTTAGTAGCAGATTTAAAGAGAATTAATGAAGAAGATTATAGCCAATTAGATATAGAAATGGAATTAAATAAAATTGAACAAAAAAGACAAAAGTAACTTATATAAAGAAGTGGAGTGAAATTAAATGGTAAGAGAACAAGACTTTTTAAATTCGCACCCATTGGATAAATATATTGATGAACAATCAGCAAATGAATCAGAAATTATTAACAGCACAAAACAATATACTAAAGAAGATGAACAGAAGATTGATGAATTAACTAAACAAATAAAACCAATGGATAATGATAGCTTATTAAATTATGGTACTTCTGCACAATCTGATATGTCTCAATTTTCACATCGTATTCTTAATGAGGTGAAAACCACAGATGTTGGTCCTGTTGGGGAATCTTTAAATGGATTGATGAGCAAACTTAAATCTGTAAACCCAGATGAGTTAAACCCAGAAAATCAATCAAAATTAAAACGTATTTTTAGAAGAACAAAAGCTTCAGTTAATGAAATTTTTTCAAAAATGCAATCTGTAGGATCTCAAATTGATCGCATTTCAATTGAACTAGATAAACATAAAAATAATTTAAATAAAGATATTGGAATGCTAGATGAATTGTATCATTTAAATAAAACGTATTTTGATGAATTAACACTGTATATAGAAGCAGCTAAAAGAAAGCAACAAGTGATACAACAAGAAGATATGCCGAAATTAAATGCTCAAGCTGAATCCACAGGTAATCAAATGGATGTGCAAGCTGTATCAGATATGGAACAATTTATAGATAGATTAGATAAACGCATTTATGATTTACAACTATCCAGACAAATTGCTATACAAACTGCGCCACAAATTAGAATGATTCAAAATGTGAATCATGCATTAGCAGAAAAAATTCAAAGTTCAATTTTAACGAGCATTCCTTTATGGAAAAACCAAATGTCTATTGCACTGACATTAATGAGACAACGTAATGCAGTTTCTGCACAGAAAGCAGTAACAGATACTACAAATAATTTGTTACTCAAGAATTCAGAACTTTTAAAGCAAAATGCTGTTGCTACAGCTACTGAAAATGAACGTGGTGTTGTCGATATTGAAACCTTAAAAACAACACAGCAAGATATCATAGACACGATTGAACAGACCCTCCAAATCCAGGAACAGGGTCGAAATAAACGTAAACAAGCAGAAACTGAATTAAACCAATTAGAAACAGAGATGAAAAATCAATTATTAGGTATGAAACAGCAAAAATAAAATGGATACAGAAATAAATTATAAGATATTAAGCCCGCAAATGAATATTTTTAATGATTCATTTACGGGTCTCTTTTTTTATTGTATATTTTGTCTTGGTTGTTATATCATGAGCTTGTTACTGTCCATCAGTTAAGTACTCCTTTCACCTAGAACAAGTAATCTTAATATACAAAAACGTCAATTTCTATTGAAATTGACGTTTTTTCGTAAATGAGGGATGTTTATACCCTACGAGTTATTTGATTTTATTATTCTTTTTCATAAACGATAGTTTTCTGTTTCTTAAATAACGGTGCTACAATATAACCAATAATTGTAGTGATCACTGCTATTGGGAACCATTCTAATGAATAATCTTTCAGTGGTAAGTTATCAATAAGACTTAACTTGAACCAACCTTGTGTGTGAATCACACTAAGGATTGAAATAATAGAAACTACTGCTACAGGAATTTGCTGTGCAATTGGTTTTGTTGGAATAAAACGTGCTAGTAATATTAAAAGTACCGAAGTAATCGCTACTGGATATACAATACTTAAAACAGGAACTGACATTGTAATCACTGAGTTTAATCCTTGATTTGCTAAAATAAAACTCACTAACGTGAAGATGATAACGTAAGTTTTATATGAAATTCTTGGGAATATTCTATTAAAATACTCTGAAACAGATACGATCAATCCACAAGCAGTTGTTAAACAAGCAAGAGCTACGATGATACCTAACAAGTACTTTCCAAAAGCACCAAATCCAGCGCTTGCCATTGTCGTTAGTAAATATGTACCAATATTTTGATCGTTAGCAATTAAACTGGCAACTTTCTCTTGCGGGACAGCCATATGGTTACCAATAAATCCTAAGGAAATATAAATAAACATAAGTGCCACTGCAGCAATAATTCCAGCTAATAGTGTTTGTCTGAAAATTTTGTTGGCGTGCGTGATGCCAGTTGCTTTTACCGCGTTAACCACAATCATTGAAAAAGCAATGGCAGCAATCGCATCCATTGTCAAATAACCATTCGTAAATCCTTGTGAAAAACCTGCAAAATTAGAAGTAAAAGCTTCAGCTGCCTGACTATGTGTATTACCACCATAATCAACAAACCCTTTGATAATCATCGCTAAAATAGTAATTAATAATAATGGTGTTAACAATGACCCAATGCGATCTACCATTTTATTTGGATTAATACATAAATATAAAACTACTAAAAAGTAAATGATTGTAAATATAAACAATGCTAAGCTACTATTTGTATGGGCAATTGGCGTAATTGTCATTTCAAATGACGTAGATGCAGTACGTGGTATTGCAAAAAGAGGTCCAATTGTTAAATATATGACAATTAAGAATATCACAGAAAATTTTGGTGAAATTTTATTTAAAGAACCAATATAACCTTGTTTATCTAAAGCACCAACGATTACCCCTAATAAGGGCAATCCTATACCAGTTAAAGCAAATGCTAATATGGAAGGCCAAAAGAATTGGCCGCTATCTAAACCTAAATTTGGTGGAAATATAAGATTGCCGGCTCCGAAAAACATAGCAAACAGCGTGAATCCTATAATCCATGTATTTTTATTCATAAATCGTTCTCCTTCTTGCCTATAAAATAATATTTACTATTCTATCACGATTTATAAGAATGCGTCTATATAAATTTCTGAATATTTCAATTTATGTGTGATTTTATAAATAAATTACGTACTAAAAAGATTTTAATAATAATTTTTTAAGTAATGGTGCAAGATGGCTTGGTAGATTTTCTACACCTTCTACGAAAATTGCATAGTTGCCATAAATGTTATGAATTGTTTCTTCAATATCTTCTGTAATTGGGTCTTGACTTAAAAATACATTAAAAACTTCAATACCAAATTTACGAGCTGTTTCCACAGCTTCATAAGTATCAAGAATACCATCTTGACTATAATTATAAGCTGATGGCTCACCGTCAGAAAACACAATTAGAAAACGTTGATTATGCGCTCTACGCATTAAGCGTTCGCTGCCAATTCTTATCGCAACACCGTCTCTATTATCATCTTGTGGTTGTAATGCCATGATTCTAGGTCCTTCTCGTTTTATAGTTGATTGATCATAAGCAATAATTTCATCAATAATATTAGGTTGTTTTGTATCATCAGCATCAAAGGCATCTTCATTAAATGCTAGTATCTCATGTTTTACGTTTAAAGATTTTAACGTTTCATGAAATAAAACGACACCTTTAATTGTTTCAGACATTTTATCTTGCATACTTGCTGAAGCATCAACTAATAAAGTAAAGGTTGCATCAAATGATTGACTTAAATCTTGTTTTTTATAAAATAATTTATATTGATCATCAATAAACCAATTTAATAGATTTTTTTGTAATCGTCCTTTTGTTAGATTTCGACGCTCATCTTGGTATTCTCTATCTATTGTTTTTTTGATAATTTGTATCAAGTCTTTTGTTTCAAATTGGACTTCTTTTTCAACATCATGATATTCATTATGATATTCAGGTAGTATTTCAGGTATGTTCCATTTAACGTCTACGTTTGCGTTTATCCCTTTTAATGCAAAAGCAGAATGATTGCCTACTGACCCACCTTCTTCACTTTCTACTTGATTCGTAGATCCTTTACCTTTTTTAGTTTGCATATCTGTCATATCATCACCGCTGTCGCCTTCTCTAGCAGTGTCATTATCACCAACAACCTCACTATTTTCACCTTCATGTAGTTCCATTTCTAAATATGCTCCACCTTGTGAAGCACTATCTTGATGATTAGATTCTATATCTTCACTAACACTTTCTTCGTCATGGTCATTGTTTGAAGATTTATCAGTATTACTTGCATCCGTTCGTTTTATATCTTCAAATTTGAGTTCGTGAATGGCTTCATATACTTTTTTAGGTAAATGATAATATTCATTTAACATATCTTCATTTAAGATATCATCAATTTGGAACATAATCCGTTCAGCTAAGTACATATTATCCTCGGACGAATCATTATAGAAAAAATTAGGCAAATATTGATACATATTTGTCAGAATATCATCAATTTGTGGACCAATTTGGGGTATGTCGTAAAAGTTCTCACTTAAAAACGATGATTCCAAATATAAAAAGAGTAAATCTGTAAACGTCTTTTTGGTTTTATATACATTGATTTGAGTCCTAGTATAACTTAATCTAATTTCATTGCGCATGTGAATGGCATCTTTAGTAGACGGCCGTTGTTTAACTATTTCGTTTAATACTCTTTTATCTTCTAATAATTTAAAAAGTTGTTGGAAAAATTTTGGATGCTTAAACGTATTATTATGAATAACTTCGTTGACAACTGTTTCATCCATCAATTTGTAGCCGTAAGCAGCAAGCATGACATCAGTCTTGAGCCCCGTTGTTTCAATGTCATTTCTTCTATGCGACCAAAAAGCACTCGTTATTAACATATTATTGATTGGATCGTAATATGGGAATTTTTGAATTTTAACTTGTGTTTGTTCATTTTTTAGTAATAATCGAGCTAAATCTTGCAACATCATTACTTGCTTTGCATCTAGCTGTTCGTCATTAAATAATATAAAACGATCGCTCATAAATATCCCTCACTAAAAGTTTAATTCTACTGCATTTAATATGGCTTGCTGTTCACGTTCGTCTTCTAGTTTATCGATAATTGTACGTTTAATGGCACGCTCTATAGGCATCACGGTAGCCAAATCACTTAAATCAATTAAAGCACGTATACTCGCTGCTTCTTCAGAAATTTGGCCTTGTTTGGTCATTGTTCGTAAATCTTCATTAAAATTAATGATTTTTTGTATTGTTTTATCATCTGATAATTGGCTTTGATTTTTAATTACATCACTTAAAATATCGCCATCAATATAATCTACTTGAATAACGACAAACCGGTTTTTAAGTGCTTCGTTCATTGGCAATGTACCAATATATCCTTCGTTTATTGCAGCGATTACATTAAATCCAGGGGCAGCATTGATAATTTCACCAGTGAACGGATTTGTTAATTTTCTACGGTAATCTAATACGCCATTTAAAATGGGTAAAGTTTCTGGTTTTGCCATGTTGATTTCGTCGATATAAAGTATATGGCCTTCTTTCATTGCTTTGATAACTGGTCCATCAATAAATACAATCTCTTGTGTGCCATTTTCATTTGTCTGTATCGTTTTAAAACCTAATAAACTTTCAGCGTCTAAATCTACTGAACAATTGACCTGGTGCATTGGACGATCTATTGTTTCGCTCAAAGTCTCAGCTAGCTTTGTTTTTCCAGAGCCCGTTGGTCCTTTTAATAAAATATTTTTATTCAATGCCATCATTGATGTTGCATCATCAAACACAGTTTCATCTTTGTTAATATATTGCGAATTCGTCATTGTTCCTTGCTCCTTTAAAAATAAAATAATTTATAAAATTCATATCATTAAAAATAGACTGGGGCTTGGATAATGTTTGAAATTATATAGCCCTAGTCTTATTAATTTAAGTTATATTTAATATTACACGTTTTCTATTTCACATGTTTCATATTGTAAATTATACCTCTTTAAAATAGGTTTTAAAGTAGCCACCGACAAGTCCAGAGTTGTCGATGATTTGATAATATTCTTCAGTTTCATTTATTACATCATATTGTTGTCCTACAGTTAACATGTCAGACACTGTGAATTTTTGTGCATCTGTATGTGTAACTTCTACTTTTTTAATGGGTGTATGATCTTTCCAAGTTTCATGTAGCATAGCTAAAAATCCTCTCTTTTTTATTATGAAGTTTCTAAGGTTAAAATGAATGTAATACCACTTTTTTCAGTGATTCTTAGTGATCTTTCGCCTTCTTGATCTAATGTTTGATAAGGGATTCCAATGGATTCAAGTTCTTCAATAGTCTTTTGGAATTGTGATTTAGATTCTATTCCAAATTCAATTTGTTCTAATATACCATGTTCCGGCATTAAAATTTCTTCGTCTGATGCGTGAACATGCAGCTCGCCGCCTAAACCACCATCACCAATACGAAAAACTTGTATTTTAAAATTAGCATGGTCGTTAGGAGTATATTCTGCAAAATGTTCTAGGCCAAACACCCTAGTTAAAATAGATTGTGTAAGTACTATATCGTTAACTTTTAAGATAACAGGACCTAGGCCTTGAATTTGATGCAGCGGGTTAACATTACTTTCGAAGGTTGGTATACCGAGTGGTGTACCAGAATTATGTTCATTGGAATAAATATTAAATGTCTGCCCATTTTGATCTTGGAAATTGAAATATTTATGACCGTTTAAATCAGTAGGCGCACCGAAAGCAATTTGATGCTGTTCTAAAATTGATTGATATTCTTCAAGTCCTTCATCACTTGGAACTCTTAAACCGATATTTTCAATATGGTTGTTATTGTTAATATAGTTTGGTACTTCTACAAAATGTATACGTGTACCTGAATTTAATTCAGCATCACCAAAACGTAAAGCTTGTCCTTTATCGGCCACATTTAATCCAAGTATGCTGGAGAATAACTCTTTGGTTTTACTTAAATCATTTGTCCCTGTAGTTACACTTCTAAGACCATTCATTATATTAACCCCTCTATTCATATTCTTTCAATACATTATAACTTATTTTACATGTTATTTGTATGATGAAGTATCTGATTGTGATTGTATTTACAAAATTGTAAATTTTAAACATTGGAGGATTAGCAGAAATGTATTAATATAGGTATATAATAGGAATAATTATTTTATATGTATGAAAAAATTTATTTTAGTTATTTAAGGAGGTTATATATATGTTTGGTACATGGATTTTATTTGGTGTCACAGTACTGATTGCAGTTTATTCAGGTATTACTTTCTTTTCCAATATAAATAATAAAGCAAAACAGCAAAAAGCAAGCAAAGAAAGTATTAAGAAAAATAATATTTATGGAATTGTTTTTCTAGTGTTTTTAATTTTAGCGATTATTGAGCTTTTTGTATTTATTGCTTAAAATAACGCGCTTTAAATTAGCCAAAGATTTTAATATTATTGATGAAATAATATAAATGTCAATTTCTATTGAAAAATTATAGAAATTGACATTTTGTTAATTTTAATGCAAATAAGATAAAGCCCACTTCCCATTTAAAGTTGTTTATGCAAAAATAAGATATTTTTGCTTCTATGTTTAATCTATTTTTTGATAAATCATTTGCACTACACCACTTTTATAAACATGTGTATTACATAATGAGATGTTGACGCGATTTTGATTGTGTTCAAAAAGAGGTTTTCCAGATCCTAAAATGACTGGGTGGATTGAAAGTCTATATTCGTCAATAAGGTTAAGATTTATAAAAGTTGTGATAATATTTGAGCCGCCATAGAGCCAAATGTCTTTGTTGCTATGTTTTTTGATTTTCAAAACCTTGCTACTGATATCATCACCGTTAATAAACTTTGTATGCGCTTTATCATTATAATTTTGGTTAGTAAACACAAATTTCTGCTTGCTATGAATTTGGTCCCACATCATTTTATCTCCAAATTGATCATCCTTTAAATTTGGCATAAATTCTCCCCATAAATCATAACTTTTCCTACCATATATAATAGTATCAATTTGTTCTAGAAAATGATTAAAGTTCATTTCTTCGTCCATGATGCACCAATCAACTTCTCCATTCGGCCCTTCTATATATCCATCCAATGTAATCGCTAAATCTAAAATAATTTTATTTGTGGTCATCATGATTACTCCTTATTTTGGTTATTATCATTATAGTTTATAAAATTACTATTTACAATAAAGCTAAGAATAATAAAAATGGACAGAAATCGATATAAAAAGGATTTCTGACCAGTTCATTAATTAACTTGAATGAGTTTACTTTTAATCGCTATGATTATGTTCCACAATAAATTAAAATACCAAAATTTCATTTGTTTGCTAAATACTCGTAAAATGAATTGTCTCATTTGTTTGTGAAGATTTTTGTATTGCATCTATGATTGCTATTGATGGTAATGCATCTTTAACATGTATATAGTTTTTAGTGTGATTATAAATGGAATCGTAGAATTGATTTATGAGTGTCCCATGACTTGGTCCATAATATGATTTTGTACCTGGCAATTTTTTATCTTCAATAATATGAATTTTGTATCCTTCTTTATTAACACGTGTAAGTATATTATCTTTAATTGTGAATTTTTCATTTTCAAAAATGACTTGAAGTTCGATACTTGAATTGCCAAAATTAGCGTTAGTGGCAAAAAACATTCCATTCGCCCCATTTTTAAATTTAATATGTGCAGAAGCGGTATCTTCGACTTCAATATGATAATCTAACAATTGTGATACATTGCCTTTAATTGTATCAACAGGGCCACAAAGTAATTGCATTAAATCCAAGGTGTGTATGGCTTGGTTGATTAATACACCACCTCCAGCAGTATCTAATTTTCCACGCCATGGTTTATCAGTATAATATGATTCAGGTCTGAACCAAGTAACGATACCTTTTATACCAATGATTTCACCAAACTTTTTGCTTTGTACTATCTGTTTTAAAGTTTGAAATGTTTCATTAAATCTATTTTGAAAGCAAACACATATTTTAGTATCTGGATATTTTTGCTCTAATTGTATTAATTTTAATCCTTCTTTAGTATTAATTGATAAAGGTTTTTCTTGCAAAACATGTATACCTCTTTCTACACAGGCAGTTGTCGCAGATACATGTAAATGATGAGGCAAACAAATATGTACACAATCTAGATCCACTTCTTTTAACATATTTTCAAAATTTGTAAAAAATTGAGCATTGGGTACTTTAGTTTGCATGGCGTTATCAATATCACATGCAGCTACTAATGCTACATTGGAATTTGCCTCTATCGTATTGAGATGTATTGCTGAAATATCACCTAGTCCTATAATTCCAATTTTCAACATATTACCAGCTCCGATTTTAAACATTTTTAATGTGCTTCGTTTTGAATTTGTTGCTTTAATGCATCTTTAAATTCTGAGGGATTTACTGGAACTGTTACTTCTTTACCTGTCCAACTAGATAAATAGATTGCATTTACTAAATTCACGCCATTTATGCCGTCATTTCCAGGCGCAATTAAAGGTGTCCCGTCAATGATATTAGCGGCAAAATTTTCTAATACATTTATATGTTGCTCACCCCATACACTTTCAAATTCAAATGTTTGCTGATCATAAATATTTTCTAATCCGTTGCCTTTAAAGATTTTAGCTGCTTCTTCCCAAGACATATTTCGATTCATTTGTGTTTCTGATTCTTTTAGACGTGTCAATGTGATTGTCTTACTATCTTCAACTAATATTTTGCCATTATCACCTGTGATTTCTAAACGATCAGTACCGATAATATCGTGGGTACATGTAATGAATACACCTGTCGCACCATTGCCATAATCTAGAATGGTTGTTACATCATCATCAACCGCTAAATCACGCTGATAGCCATATTTAATATTTGAAAACACAGATTTTGGCATCCCACATAGCCACTGTAATAGATCTATTTGGTGTGGCGCTTGGTTTACTAAAACACCGCCGCCTTCTTCTGACCATGTAGCTCTCCATGAACTTTGATCATAGTATGCTTGAGGACGCCACCAAGTCGTGATGATCCAATTCGTACGACGAATATTTCCAATTACACCGTCATCAATAAGAGATTTTACTTTTTGATAAAGTGGATTTGTGCGTTGATTAAAGAATATCGCAAATGTTAAATGTGGTTTGGATGCTGCTAATTCACTTATTTCTTTCACTTTTTCAGCATAAATATCAGCCGGCTTTTCAAGTAAAGCGTGAATATCCCGTTTTAAGGCTTCTTTACCTATATCAGTATGCAGATAATGAGGAACGGTTGTAACAATTGCATCAACATCCCCACTTTCTAGCATAGCGATATAGTCATTATAAAATGGTACATTAGGATAATGATTTTTTACTTCATTTTTCTTTTCAGTATTGATGTCGCAAATCGCTCCAATTTCAATTTGTGGAATTTTACCAGCTTTAATAAATTCAGCATACGTACTCCCTTGAGCGCCCAAACCAATAATGCCTAAACGAATTTTTTTCATTGTGTATTCTCCTTATTGTTTATATTCGATAATATTTTCAAAAGTGCTTCATATTGCATTTTATATCCTTCTGCACCATCTTTTGCAGCAGAATTTTGAATTGTTTCAGTTGAATGTTCTAATTCTAAGTCTTTAATAGCATCAAAAACGACAAGATGCGGTTCAAGTGTTAAGAATCCTTGATAACCTGATTCAAAAAATTGTACTAAGATACTTTCAATCTGACCATCACCTGTACCACATAGCACATTAACATTATCTTTGTATACTGCATCTTTAATATGGATATACGCTATGTCATCTGAAAGTAAGTCGTAACAGTCCTGTGTATCTTCTCCACATTGGACAAAGTTCGCAAAATCAAATATCGCCTTGAAATTTGGAGAGTTTACTTCATCAAGAATAAGTTTACATCGACGAGCAATATCACCAAAAATATCTTTTTCATTTTCATGTAACAGTACAATATTGTATTGCTCAGCTATTTTTGCAAATTCCTTTAATTTTGAAATCACTACATTTTTATAATCATCAAAATTGTCTTTTTTAGGAATATAAAAACTAAATATTCTAATATACTGACAATTGAGCAATTGACTTATTTCACATAATGATTTGAGCATTACTAATTGTCTTTCAAACGCTGCTTCATCATCTATATAAATTTTGCCAATTGGTGAACCTATAGATGATACTCCGATATTCCATTGCTTTAAGCGAGGAATTACATCTTTCTTAATCATTTCTACTGAGTAATCACCAATATTTTTATCATCAATTCCACGTAAGGAAATATAGCTCATGCCTAGCTCATTTACCGTTTTTAACTGTGTTTGAAAATCTGAAGCGATTTCATCAGAAAATCCAGAGATCTCAATATTTTTAAACATCGTATCTACATCCTTATCATTTTGATAGCGCTTACTTAATTAAATGTAAATAAGCACAGAATATTTATTTTAGAGTAAACATTAAAACCAAGATTTATAACCCAGATCATATAAGTGGTCCCGGCTAATTGTTAAACAATTATATGGATCTTCGCCGTATAGCTCGTCTTGTTCAACGAAGAAATATTCACTGCCACTTTCACGTCCAATTTCAATAATATCCTTAAGCGGTAAAGTGCCTTTTCCTAATTCAGCAAATTGAGTAATCATATGTAACATATAATATAATTTTTCATGTCCTTCGCCAGGGTATTGTGACATATCTATTTCACCTACTCGATAGTCTTTTAAATGTATAGCACGAATACGATTTGCATATTTTGGAATGACATCTATTGGATTAAGTCCTGCTCTCCAAATCCAATGGATATCTAGTTCGAAACCTAAATGATTTGTATGATCTCTCATTAAATCAAGCATAAATTGTCCATTGTATTGAACAAATTCTAAATTATGGGCATGATAGTATAAATCAATGCCTTCTTCTTTAAGTCTTTTGGCATAAGTTTCACAAATTTCAGCAAATTGTAAGGTGCTTTCTTTGGATCCCATATAGTTAATTGGTAACATTCCTATTCTCAAAATAGAACAGTTCACAGCTTTACAATCAGCTACAATTTTATCGAAATCATCTTCTAATGTATCTCCAGGATATTTTTGTTTAGCAGATATATGCTCTACACCACAGGACATTGCTGCAATATTCATTCCAAAATCATTAATCGCTTGTTGCATTGCTTCAATATTCTGTGGGTTCATGTCGATTTGAGAAATTTCGACCGCATTATAACCTAAATCACTGACTTTCTTCAGTACGTTATATAATCCTTCTTCTTGTACTTTTTGTTTGAGCATCATCATTTGAACGCCAATTTGAGTTGATGTCATATTCATTCTTCCTTTCAAAAATATTTATATTTTAGTGTTATAATATAATTATAATTTGAGGGAAAAATAACAACATTGTAAATCATGGAAAAAAGTATGTTTTTTGAGCAGGAGGGATATTTTCATGAAAGATAGAGAAACATTTACCCAACAATTTGATACAATTTCATTACCCTTTGATGGTCAATACGCCGCATGGCATAAAATAAGTGACGGTCATTTTGGAAATGAATTACATTATCATGATCATTATGAAATATTTTTTTCATTATCTGGAAATTTGCTTTATACCATAGAAGGACAATCTTTTAATTTAGAGGTTGGCTCAATGCTCATTATTCCACCATACGAATTCCATCGTTTGGATGAACAAAAGGATGGTCACGCAGAGCGTATCGGCTTACGATTTGATGCTGAAATAATAAATGAACTTTCTGTAGAAAATTGTGATCTAAGCGTGTGTTTTGATAAATATTCATCTAAATTTAAATATCTATTGCAGTTATCGGAATATCAAAAAAGAGAATTATATTATTTGTTACAAGGTTTAATTAATGAACAAGATAATCAAGCTTTTGGTAAAGATTTAGCTGCTAAATCTTTACTGACACAGTTTTTAATCATACTTAATAGAGTAGCAATAGAAAATGAAGGTATCGTTGATTATAGTGATGACCCATCTAGTCACTTAGTTAGACAGGTATTAGACTATATGGAATTACATTACAGTCAGGAAATATCATTAGAGCAACTTGAAAATAAATTTTTTGTAAGTCGACATAAAATCACGCAACAATTTACAAAACTAGTTGGCTATCCACCATATCGTTATTTATTAAATCTGCGTTTGCAAAATGCTCAAAGGTTATTAAAAAATGGAGAAAATCCACAACAAGTAGCAACTCATTGTGGTTTTAGTGATTATTCGAATTTTTACAGAAGATTTAAAACCTCATATGGTTGTAGTCCGCGCGAATTTTCACAACAATATGATAATCATTAAATAACAATCATTTCATAACTAGTGTATTAAAATATTTATAGCAACATAAACTAATAGACCAGCCATGACAAAATTAAATATACGTTCATGTGTTGATATAAATGATTTAAATAAAGAACCTAAAACACCCCAACTCAAAGTACCTAAAAAACCGATAATAGCCAGTAAGATAATAAAGGGTAATTGTTTTTGCCAATCCGTAGAAAAAGGTGTGATAAAAGTAGAAATTACTGTTAAAGCATAAATAATTCCTTTAGGATTAATGAATTGTAGCATTACACCAGATTTTAAACCACTGAGCTTGTGACTAAAAGTTTGCTTTGTCCCATAAATAGAACTCATAGAAATCTTTAAAGCTAAATAAAGTAAATATATAAATGCAAATATTTTCATCAAAAATTCAATTTTAGGAAAAGCGGCATGCAAAGTTGTATTAAATATACTGGATATTAGTAACAACAAAAGAAAACCAAATCCAACACCAATTGAAAATCGTAAGCTGCTTTTAAAATTTAAATTTTGAGAAAAAAACAAAGCCATTATATTATTAGGACCGGGTGTAAAGCTTGCAACAACAGCATATATAAGCATAGATATTATTAACATTTTAATCTCCCTCACGTATCAAAACATTATAACGTCCAAATTTACGTTATAATGTTTGGTCTTTAAAGTATATGGTTTATACGTTATATTGTAAATAGAGGTGCTTAAATTGATGAGAGAAATTAACGACATTATAGCTGAAAATTTAAAATTATATAGAAAACAAAGTGGTTATTCATTGGAACAATTATCTGATGTCACAGGTGTAAGTAAAACAATGTTGGGACAAATAGAACGTAAGATATCCATTCCATCTATCACAACATTATGGAAGATAGCAAATGGTTTAAAAGTATCATTCACAGAATTAACACAAGAAAATAGCAATATTATACAGAAAGTTAGTTTGAATGAAATACAACCCTTAATTTCAGAAGATAATAAATATAAAGCATATCCTCTATTTAAGTTTGATATTGAAAAGAAGTTTGAAAGCTATATGGTTGTTATTGGAGTTGAAGGGCAAATGGACGGGTCGCCCCATGGATCAAATACAATGGAATATATCACAGTCTATGAAGGTACCTTAACACTTATATTAGATGGAGAAACCTTTGTTATTCATAAAAATGAAGCTATTAAATTCAATGGAAATATATTTCACCAATATTTAAACCAACATGATGAACCTGTGTACTTACATATGACTATTCATTATTAATAATATCAATAGATTGAAATGAATATTTTTACAGCTTTTCATGTTTGATGATATGGATATGCTTAATTTGATAAATTCAGGGAGGACAATATTATGGTCAATCCTCAAATGAAAGATTTAAAACCACTTGAAATAATATTATTAATAATAGCTACAATGTTATTTGTTTTTCATATTTTCATAAGTTTTAATATCATTCATGTATCTGTTCTACTATCCATCTTAAGTCTAACTCTATCTATTTTCATTTTAAGTTATGTATTTTTTAAGCAAAATTTTAAAGTTACAGGCTACATCTGCTTAGCTTGTGCTTTATTATTAGTAATAATATCTATCATATAATACAAAAGCACTTAAATAATTTAGGTGCTTTTTATTTTATATTCAAATCATTACAATGACTTTCAACAGTAAAATAATACTAGAGCGTGCATTTGAATGTTATCAAAAATGAAATAAGCACATAAAAATACAACGACGCTGAACGTCGTTGTATTAAGGTTAGTAAACTATTTTGTGTTGTGGATTAAGATTCTAATAGTAAATCTTCTGGATTTTCAATTAATTCTTTAATAGTTTTTAAGAAACCTACTGCTTCTTTACCATCGATGATTCTATGATCATAACTTAATGCAATGTACATCATCGGACGGTTTTCAATTGTGTCTGCGTCGATAGCAATCGGACGTGTAATAATAGAATGCATACCTAGAATCGCAGCTTGGCTACCATTAATAATTGGTGTAGACATCATTGAACCAAAGATACCACCATTGGTAATAGTAAATGAGCCATTTACCATATCATCTAAACCTAATTTTTTATCACGCGCTTTGATAGCTAAATTAGCTATTTCATCTTCAATTTCGGCAAAGTTTTTCTTATCACAATCTCTTACAAATGGTACGAGTAATCCGTCATCTGTAGATACGGCAACCCCGATGTCATAGTATTGTTTCGTAATCATGTCTTCACCATCAATTTCAGCGTTTACTTCAGGGTACTTTTTCAATGCTGCTACTGATGCTTTTGTAAAGAATGACATGAAACCTAGTTTTGTACCATCATGATCTTTAATGAATTGTTCTTTTTTACGTTTACGTAAGTTCATCACATTTGTCATATCAACTTCATTAAATGTTGTTAGCATTGCTGTATTATTAGATACTTCTAATAACTTTTTGGAAGCTGTTTTCTTACGACGAGACATTTTTTCTCTGATAACTGGTTTTGTTGGGTTTTGTGGAGCTGCTTGTTTTTTAGGTTCTTCTTTTGATGATGATTGTGCAGCTTGTTCATTCTTATTATTTTGTGATTGATCAACATGTTCTTTTCTAACAACATCATTTGATTGCGTTGCTACTTCGGATAAGTCAATGCCTTTTTCACGTGCATATTTACGTGCAGATGGTGTCGCATTAACACGTTGTCCTTTACTTTGTGAATCGTCAGCAGTACTTTCATTATCATTTTGAGCTTCTGATTTTGGTTGCTCTGATTTTTCGTTACTATCAGCTGCTTGTGATTCAGAATTATCTTGTTTAGGTGCTTCTGAATTATTATTGCCACTTCCTTCGCCTACAACAGCGATAGATTGGCCAACTTCTACCGTATCACCTTCATTTGCAAGTAATTCTTGCAATACACCAGCTTCTTCAGAAACTACTTCGACGTTTACTTTGTCTGTTTCTAATTCAAGGATAGCTTCACCTTTATCTACACTATCACCGACTTGTTTTAACCATTCTGCAATGGTACCTTCTGTAATGGATTCTGCTAATTCTGGAACTTTTACCTCTGGCATGCTTAACTTCCCCCTAGTTAAATTTTGTGCTTTGTTCGATTATCATATTTTGAACAAGTTTGTGTATTTCTCCATCACCTTCAGCAGGAGCTGAACGTTGAATACGGCCATGATAGCTTAAATCGTATTTATCTGTAGTTAATTCTTTCAGATATGGATAAACAAATGACCAAGCGCCTTGGTTCTTAGGTTCTTCTTGTACCCAAGCTACATTTTCTAAATGAGGTAATTCATTTAGTAATGTTTCAATTTCTTCAGCTGGGAATGGATATAATCTTTCCACGGCAACTAGTAAAATTGAATTATTTGGATTTTTTGCTAAATATTCTTTTAAATCAATAAACATTTTACCTGACGCTAGAATTACTTTTTTAACAGCTTCTTTATCATGTTCTTCTGGTAAAATTGGTTCGAATTTTCCAGATGTAAATTTATCAATTGGGTCAGCAACTGTTTTATTACGTAAGAGACTCTTAGGAGACATTACTACTAGTGGTCTCATTGATTGTGTACCTAAGCTAGCAGCTTGAGCTCTCAGTAAATGGAAGTAGTTACTTGAGCTTGATAAGTTTACTACTGTACTGTTATTTTCCCCAGCTAATTGTAAGAATCTTTCTAAACGTGCAGATGAATGTTCAGGCCCTTGACCTTCAAATGAATGAGGTAAGAATAGCGTTAAACCTGAACGTTCCCCCCATTTAGCTCTAGCACTAAATAAGAAGTTATCGAATATCATTTGAGCCATATTAGAAAAGTCTCCATATTGGGCTTCCCAAATTGTCATACAATCTTTATTTTGCACATTATAACCATATTCAAAACCAACAACCGCTGCTTCTGATAGTGGCGAGTTACGCACTTCAAAAGTTGCTTTTTGTCCTGGAACATTGTGAAGTGGGATATATTCTTCACCTGAATCAGGGTCATGGAGTACGGCGTGACGGTGACTGAATGTACCACGTTCACTATCTTGTCCAGTTAAGCGAATAGGCGTACCTTTTTGAGTGATTGTTGCGAATGCTAATTGTTCTGCTTGAGCCCAATCAACTAATCCATCTTCGCTCTCAAAAGGCTCTCTTCTTTTCTCTAAGACTTTATTTAATTTTTTAAGAACATTAAAGTTAGATGGATATGATAGCATTGCATCATTAATTTCTTTAAGTTGTTCATAACTTACATCCACATCGACACTTTGGAGTGGTTCGGCAAGACTATCTGGTTTTTGCATATCTGGATTATCCATCTTGTCGTTTTTATCTATTTCATCATGAGCGGCACGGAGTTCTTTTTGAACTTCATCAAAGATTTGATTCATTTGATCTTCAGAAATAATATTATCTTGAACTAATTGATGACCATAAAGTACATCAACAGGGTCATGTTTTCGAATATTATGGTATGGTAACGGATTGGTAATGGATGGTTCATCCATCTCATTGTGCCCATATCTACGATAACCAACCAAATCAATGACAACATCTTTATGGAATTCTTTTCTAAACGCCATAGCAATTTCAATTGCTTCAATAGTTGCTTCAACATTATCTGCATTAACATGCATGATAGGTACATCGTAGCCTTTTGCAACATCAGATGAATACGTTGTAGAACGACCATCTTCTGGCTCAGTTGTAAAGCCAATTCTATTATTAGTGATTATATGGAGTGTACCACCTGTTGAATAGCCGTCTAAATTTTCTAAATTCATAGCTTCGAAGTTAATACCTTGTCCTGGGTAAGCAGCATCACCATGAATCAATATTGGCATAGATTTATGGAAATCAGTATGAACTTTTCCAGGTTTGTCGGTATCATCTTGATTTGCACGTGTTTTACCTAATACAACCGGCGCAACGATTTCAAGATGACTTGGATTATTCGCAAGAGATATGCGCTGCTCACTGCCATAAGAATTTGTAGTTTTTACACCACCGAGATGGTATTTTACATCTCCTGACCAACCTGAAGTTAATTCTAAACTACCATCTTTTGGTAGGAATTTCATTGGATCAGTGTGCATGAATTCAGAAATCATCATTTGATATGGTTTTTCTAACACATGTGTAAGTACATTTAATCTACCACGGTGGGCCATACCTATTTGTATATTTTGAATGCCTTCGTCACTAGCAAGTCTTAATGTTTGTTGTAACATTGGCACTAGTGTGTCTACACCTTCTATTGAGAAACGTTTTGCGCCCACAAAGTTTTTGTGTAAATATTTTTCGAAGCCTTCTACATGTGCTAAGTTTTTAAATAATTCAATCTTTTGATTATCGTTTAATGTTGCTTTGTATGGTGTTTCTATTCTACGTTTTAACCATACACGTTCCCTATTGTTATTGATATGTGTATATTCAAATGCAATAGGTCCTTTATAACGTTTTTCCATACGAACAATAGCTTCATAAGCATTATCGTAAATATCTTTAAAGTGTTCAGATACAATACCTGCTGAAATTGACTCTAGTGTTTCTTTATCCAAATTAAAATCTTCAATATTTAATTTTGGAACATTTTCTCTTTCAGGTTTGTTAACTGGATAAATATCTGCCAATAAATGCCCATATTGACGTATGTTATCTATGAGACGCATAACACGTTTAATCGTGCTATCAGCTTTAGTCGTATTTTGTTGACCATCAGCTGTATTTGTTGTGATGTTTGCTTCACCGTTTTTGATTGTACTAAATAGGACTTGTAAATCTTCAGGGACTGAAGCTGGATCATTCAAATATAAATCATATAGATCTAAAATGTATCCAAGATTTGCCCCGAAATTTACAGGTGCCTGGGTAACCTGACTTTCGTTGCTCATATTACACCCTCCACAAAATAGTTAAAACGCTTACAAATCAATAATAGCATTAAATAAACGCAAATTAAAGTATCAATAACTAGTTATATGAAAAAAGCAGAACCTGATTTTATTTGGCTCTGCTAATTGTATTTTCATTTTATAGCGTAACATATTTTTACTTGAATGAGTAACCTGTTAATAATCAAAATGTGATTTTAAATGTCGTGTATTTTCCTACTTCACTTTCTACATGAATTGTCCCATGATTTAATTCAATGATTTTTTTAGCTATCGATAAACCTAAACCATTGCCACCTAACTTTCTGGAACGGGATTTATCAACTCTATAGAATCTGTCAAAAATAAAATCTATATCCTCTTTTGGAATACCTACACCATGGTCAGTGATTTCAATTGATATTTGTTTGTTCCTTAGATTTGTTTGAATTTGAATATATTTATTAACTTGATCATATTTCATGGCGTTATCAATGAAGATAATTAGTACTTGTTCAAATTGATAACGGTCTATTTTTATATTAAGCGGTTTTTGATAAGGTACAAATTCAAAAACATAATCTTGATGAAGTTGTTTTAGTGATTTAATTCTGGATGTAATCTCTTGATTAATTTCTACACTTTCGGTTTCATTTTCTTTACTATTGTTGTTATCTTTTGTTAACAATAATAATTCTTCAACTAATTTTGTAATTCTAGTCATTTCTTCTAAGGATATGTCGAGTGACTCTTCAAGAATTGCTGCATCTTTTTTGCCCCACCGCTGTATCAAATTTAAGTGACCCTGAATAATTTGTAATGGAGTTCGTAGCTCATGTGAAGCATCTTCAACAAATTGACGCTGTTGGTTAAACGATTCTTCTAATTGGAACATCATTTCATTAAAAGTGACAATTAAATTATCTGTTTCTTCATAATTAGTAACTAAGTCCACTTTTTCTTGGAAACCATCACGACGAATTTGCTGCATTTTATTAGACATTAAGATTAATGGTTTTGTAATTTGTGCAGAGAAGAAATAACTTACCATTGCAGTTATAAAAGTAGCAATCACTCCAAATATGAGTGCAATAAAATACAATGAATTGACGAGTGCATTATAATTCTCTAAAGAATGAATGATTACGCTATATCCTTTAAAATGGTGCGTATTAATCCGGTTTGTAATAATTAAATAATCGTTGTTATGGTATTTTTTTATTAAAGCCGTATCAATTTCTTTAGGTTTGAAATTAGGTGAATAAACGATATCGTTGTCATTTGAAGTCTCTATTTGTTTTTCACCATTTTTATTATAAAGAATCACTTTTTGAAAATTACCTAACGAAGCATTTAAGTCTAATGGTGTAATATCATTCAATTGTTTAGATTCGAAAAGTTGAATGATATCCGATGAACTTCTTTCAGCTTCGCTTAGTTCGTTGTGACGTAATGCGTTACTTAGAAAGAATATGATAATTAAACTAAATATAAATATGGTTGAAAACGTAATCGTTGTTGTGATAATCATCCACTTGGTTTTTAATTTACGCTGTTTCATTTTCTAACCACATATCCCACGCCACGTACAGTTTCTATGATTTTATCTTTATTATATGGTTTAAGCTTATTTCTTAAATAGCGGATGTATACATCAACAACGTTAGTTTCAACTTCTGAATCATAACCCCACACATCTGCGATAATTTGTTCACGCTGTAATACATGATTACGATTTTCAGCTAATAAGGTCAATAAATCATATTCTGTTTTCGTCAAATCCAAAGAATTACCATCTACAGTTACTTTAAAGCCATCTCTATCTATAATAATGCCTTGCATGTCGATGATGTTCTTTTGCGGCTGTCTACGTAACATTGCTCTTATTCTTGCTAATAATTCTTCAATATCAAAGGGTTTTACTATATAATCATCTGCCCCATAATCTAATCCAGCTACTTTATCGTAAGTGTCACTTTTTGCTGTGATAATAATTATAGGAGTGGATTTATTTTGTCTGACTTGTCTACAAATTTCTAAACCATTTATATGAGGTAGCATCAAATCTAACAAAATCAAATCGTAATCATTTGTTAAAGCTTTTTCCAACCCAGGTTTGCCATCATATTCAATATCTACTGCATAGTTTTCGTGCTCTAATTCTAACTCGATGAAACGTGCAAGATTTTGTTCATCTTCCACAATTAAAATTTTTGTCATTGCTTACACCTCAAAATATATAATATATGAAATAACAGTTTATAGAAAGTAACAGGGTATTAAAAATAAAATAAGATATTGAATATAAATAAGTATAACGATGTTGAAATAAAAAATAAGAAAATATTCGAAATCTAATTGACAATTATTCTCAGTGTTGTATAATGTAATTGAAAATGATTATCAATACTACATAGACATTCCCCCCACACATATTTGTTTTAGTAGAATTGATCATTTTCGTAAATATCCCCTTTTATATGCCCGTAAAAGACTAACGTTGTAAATCAACGTATATATAGAAACCGGTTTGCATTATGAAATCGGTTTTTATAATAATTTTTGACACAATTAAATTAAGTTTGAGATATAAGTATCTCAGATGAATTTAAAAAATGGCAATTTCTATTTTATATAGAAATTGCCATTTGTTCTATTTCGTTATTTTTTAAATTTTTAATTTGTGTCTTAATATTAATGTTGATAATACGACACAAAAAGCACCACCAATGATACCGGCAATGATATCAGTTGGATAATGAACACCAAGATATACTCTTGATGATGAAATTAAAATAATAAATAGTGCTGAAAGACCTATCATAATTCCTTTTGTTTTACCTTTCAAGACACGATTAGCAATGTAAATGGTACTGCCAAAGAAAGCGGCTGACCCCATTGCGTGTCCACTTGGAAAACTAAAACCAGAGATATCTATGAGACGTAATAGTGTAGGTCGTTCTCTGTCAAATACGTTTTTTAATAATGGGTTTAAAGTACTTGATAAACTCATTGCTATTGCAAAGAAAAGTGCCTCTATATTTAATTTTTTAAGCATTAAATAGGCGATAAGTAATAATGATAAACAAACCATTGCCCATACTTCCCCGATTTTAGTTACTCCTAAGAAAAATGTAGTAGTTATAAAACTTTCAGAAGAATATATGAATTCATAAACTTCATTGTCTATCCATTTCCCTAATCTTGATTCATGGAAGGATGCAATAATGCCAAAAATTAATGTAAAAATAATGAGTAGACTTATTCTTTTCCAACGACTCATTGCGTATCCTCCCTATTATTAGTTATTTGCATCTTTAATAATTTTATGAAATAAATCTTGGCGTGTAAAACTTTCTTTGTATGTTTGCATCTGAGTTATAATAGATTCACGGTGAGTTTCGATATCTTTTAACTGATCGATGAGTTTATCCTCGGTTAAAGTGTCTTCAGGAATTGTTCTTCCAAAACCTTTAGATTCAAAATTTTTCGCATTGTCAATTTGATCTCCTCTAGATTGGTCAAGGCCTAATGGAATTAAGAGCATTGGAATTCTTAATGCCAAGAATTCATATATAGCGTTTGAGCCAGCACGACTAATAACTGTGTCTGTTATCGCTAATAAATCAGTTAAATCGTCTTTAACAAATTCAAACTGAACGTATCCTTCTTTATTTGTCAAGGATTGATCCAGCAATCCTTTACCAGTTAAATGAATCACTTGATAATTATTTAATAATGCGTCTAAATTATCTCTAATAATATCATTTAACTTTTTACTTCCAAGGCTACCACCCATGATTAATAAAACCTTTTTATTATCTTTAAATTCTGTTAATTGATAGCCTCTATTTTTATCACCACTTTTTAAATCTTCCCGCACTGTAGCACCTACAAAATCCGCTTTTTCACTCGGCAGGTATTGTAATGTATCCTCAAAGGTTGTATAAATCTTTTTAGCAAACTTTAAAGCAATTTTATTTGCTAGTCCGGGTGTTAAATCAGATTCATGTATAATAGTTGGAATTTTTAGGGATTTAGCAGCGATAACTACAGGCACAGATACAAAACCACCTTTTGAGAATAATAGGTCAGGTTTTTCTTTTTTTAATATGCGTCTTGAATCGAAGATACCTTTTAATACTTTAAAAATATCTTTAATATTTTCAAAAGAGATGTATCGTCTTAATTTACCGCTTGAAATTTTATGATATGGGATTTCTGGTAATTGGGATTCAATCATTTCTCGTTCCATACCATTTTTGGAGCCGATATAAAATGCTTCATGTCCTTCTTCTAAAGCTGTTGGAATCAAACTTAGATTAACAGAAACATGTCCAACAGTACCGCCACCAGTAAATGCGATTTTTGTCATATTATTACCTCTATTCTTCTAATTTTTTATAATAGGCATAGAATGGTTCTCCTTTATCGAAAGGAGGATAATCAATATTTACTTCACCTAATTTGATAAAGCCAAATTTTTGGAATAATCCTTGAGCACGTTTATTCAATGCAAAAGTGTCAGTTAACATTACATGTACATTATCTCGTAAAGCAAGGTTAACAGCAAAATCAAATAATTTTGTAGCAGCACCTTTATATTCTGATGAGGCTGCCAATCTATGAATAACGTATGCATTTTTTCTATCAATTGGCCATGCCAGTTCATCATACCACTCAGATTGTTGCTGGTCGACAACTATAAAGGCAAAAATTGTATCTTTTTCTTCTAAAACAAACAATGAATCTTTACTAATATCTTCTTTGAAATGTGATTTTAATGGATATTGTTCATCCCATTGGTTGTTGTTTTCTTGTTGCATTATTGACTTTGCTTCTTCTACAATCGTTAAAATAGTTGGTAAATCTTCTACGGTACCTAATCTTATCATGCGAGGTTCACCTCTTTATTTTAATTTGTTTAATAGGGTTTGTAATACAGTATCTTCTTTATTTGCTTTATTAACTAAAGCTTGTGTGAATTTATCATTGGTTTGTTTGTTGAATTTTCCATTAACTGTTAAATTATTATCTTTTTGGAATGATTTAATAGCATCTTCTAATTCCTTATCAAAGCGTTTAGATTTATTATTAGACTGATAGTTTAATGCAGATAGACCCACTTTAATTGTTTTAACATGTTTGTCTTCATCACCCAACTGGTATGTCTGTGTATTAGGTATGACGCTTAAAGATTGATATTCAGGTTCATTAATTTTTGTATCAGGATTAATGCCTTTCCCATGAATATAACGAGATTTTGGAGTCAACCATTTCATATTCGTAAATTTTAATAGAGAACCATCATCAAATTCATGTGTGGTTTGTACTATACCTTTACCAAAAGTTTTTGAACCGTAAACTTTAGCTTTATTATAATCCATCATAGCACCAGTGAATACTTCTGACGCGCTGGCCGAACCTTTATTCACTAAAATTGAAACATCCATATCCTTAGCTTCTTTGCTTGCATCGTTTGATGTTTTTATTTGTTCTTTTTGATCGCCTTTTTCAAGTTGAACTGCGGTTTTTCCTTTATCCACGAAAATATTTACCATTTTCACAGCTTCATCAAGCAATCCACCAGGATTATTACGTAAATCTAGAACAATTTTTCGAATTCCATCTTTATGAGCTTTAATAATTAAAGATTTTAATTCACTAGAAGTACTACTTTGAAATTTATTTATTGTAAACACACCAGTATTACCATGTTTTTCATATTCAACACTCTTAACATGTATTTTATCCCTTTTAATAGTGATGTCGTGTTCTTGGTTCGCTCTTTCAATTGTTAATGTAACTTTTGAACCTTGTTTTCCACGCACTTTTTTGACTATAGCTTCAAGTGGTTGGCCTTTAATAGACTTACCATTCACCTTAGTCACTACATCTTTAGGTTGAATGCCAGCTTTTTCTGCAGGAGAGTTTTTCATAGGGCTTGTAATTTGAATTTTTTCTCCCTTTTTTTGCATTTCTGCACCAATACCCACAAAATCACCTGAGACATCCTCGTTAAACGATTTAGATTCTTTTTTAGTCATATATTCCGAATATGGATCATCTAAATCTTTTACCATTCCCTTAATTGCAGATTCCGATATTTTTTCTGAATCTGTATTTTTATAATATTCCTTATTTAAAATACTATAGACATCTTCAACCTTTTTCATTTCTGTTCTTTGTTTTCCATCTAACCCACTTGTCCAGTTCATGACTGCTATGGTTGCAAAAACTGTTAAAACTGCTGTTATAAGCACAATACTTATGATTGTTAAAATGAAATTTTTCCGTTTAAAGCTCATATTTTTAGTGGAATATTTGTTATTAGCATCGTTATTTTTAGTTTCTTCGTGGTTTTCATTTTGCATGTCTGATCTTTCCGACATTTTATCACTTCCTAAATATATGTATAATTCAAATCGAAATTTTATTGATTTGAAAATAAAAGTAGCTGGGATTGAATCATTAAAGATTAATCCCAGCTCTCTATGATACTTTATTATTTTAATATACTTTACTATATTCTCTCAAATATAAACTAAGACTAAAATTTTAACCATTCAGTATATTCATCATATAAACTATCAAAAACAGACATTGAAACGGTATAACTTCCTTGCATTTCAATGTAATCTGATAGAGCATGAAAATCTTTTTCCTGTCGTGGAAAAGACAAATCATCAAAAATTTCTTCAGCTAATTCGCCTTTTTCGTCTTTTCGACCACGTGCTGTTAATGCAAATTGATAAAATGAATGATCTTTCATTAGTTCATTGTCACATCAATAATTTTAGTTTCACCTTTAGTTACTGATGTTATATCGTCGGCAATTGCCACAGATGACGTGTTATCTGAGTTTGTAACAATTATTGGAGAAATAACTGATTTAGCATTTTCTTTTATATAATCTAAATCAAAACGTAATAATGGGTCTCCCACACTAACAGTATCGCCACTTTCGACTAATACTTCGAAACCTTCTCCGTCAAGTTGTACTGTATCTAAACCAATATGAACAAGTAGTTCAAGTTCATTATCAGCTTGTAAACCAATTGCATGTTTTGTTGGGAAGATATTATCTACTTTACCATTGATTGGAGAAACAACTTCACCATCAGTTGGATTTACTCCAAATCCTTCTCCCATCATTTTTTGCGCAAACACTGGATCTGGGATATCTTCTATTTTCACATATTCTCCAGTAATAGGTGCATATACACTCGTTTCTTTGTCGACTTCTTTACCTTTACCAAATAATTTTTTAAACATGTCTTGTTCGCTCCTTATTTTTCAAAATGTGGTATTAAATCTCCGTAACCTAATTCTTCCAGTTTTTCAAATGGTATAAATTGCACAGCAGCTGAGTTAATACAATATCTTAAACCGCCACTTTCAGTTGGACCATCATTGAAAACATGTCCTAAATGGCTGTTCGCATCTTCAGAGCGTACTTCTGTGCGCACCATACCAAATGTTTTGTCAACGAGCTCTATGATTTCATCATCATCTAAAGCTTTTGAGAAACTAGGCCAACCACAGTCTGATTCAAATTTTTCTTCTGAGGTAAATAAAGGTTTACCAGAAATTTTATCAACATAAACCCCTTTTTCAAAATGATTCCAATATTCATTTTGGAAAGGAGGCTCTGTTCCATCTTCTTGAGTTACCAAGTATTCCATTTCTGTTAAATCATTTTTATTTTTCTTAATCATATTGTTTCCCCCAATGTTTTTCTATAAAACTTTTTCTGCCAGAACCACGTTGATATTGCTCATAATGCAATGGATTCTTTTTATAGTAATCTTGATGATAGGATTCAGCAGGATAAAAGTTTTTGTATGGTTTTATGGGTGTAATTACGGGTTTATTAAATATTGCCTGCTCATTTAACTCTTGAATTTTTGCTTCTGCAGCTTTTTTTTGTGCTTCATTATGATAAAAAATAGCTGGTTGATAATGTTCGCCTCTATCAAAAAATTGACCGCCATTATCAGTTGGATCAAATGTTTTAAAATAAACATCTAAAATGTTCTCGAAGGAAGTAATTTCAGAGTTATATGTGATTTGTACTGCTTCTACATGGCCGGTTTGTCCATGACTAACATCTTCATAAGAAGGGTTTTCAACATGTCCACCACTATAGCCAGAAACAACATTTTCAATGCCCGGATAAGAGGTGAACGGTTTTACCAAACACCAGAAACAACCCCCAGCTAATGTCGCATATGCCATGGTATACCTCCTTTTTTATTATCTTGTCATTAAGTTATCATTATTTTCAGTGATAAGCTATTAAATTGTTTTGAAAATTTAACAAATGAAAGAATAATTAAAACGAACCTTAATTTATTATAAATTAGTTTATGATTTTAAAACAACTAGACCTATTGCGCCTTCTCCAGTGTGTGTTGATATTATAGGTGTTGTAACATTTGTATCATATTCAGTGATATTAAATTCTTCGGTAAAATGCTTTTTAATTTTATCCACAAATTCTAAAATATTAGCGTGTGCGATACCGATAGATTTAATTTTTTTATCTCCTAAAAACGTACTGATTTCTTTTTTTAGAAATTGAATACTACCATTTTGAGTACGAGAATTATGAATGAGTTCAATTTTACCATCGTCAAGCGTCCCAATTGGCTTGATTTTCATCATATTACCAATTAATCCTTTCGTTTTACTGATTCTACCACCTTTGATTAATTGATTTAATTGGCCAATAACAACATATAATTTTATATTACTTTGTAAGTCAGTTATTTTTGAAACAATTTCTTCTGATGAAAAACCTTGGTTATTCCAATCTACAACATGTTGGACTTGATATCCTAATCCAAATGAAATAGATTTTGAATCTATGACAGTTACCGTACTATCTGTCATTTGACTTGCTTGAAGTGCGGTTTGATAAGTACCGCTAAGCCCTGATGTCATGTGGATACTAATGATTTCAGAACCATCTTTGCCTAATTCATCATATAACTCAATAAAATTACCGATAGCTGGTTGACTCGTTTTTACATCAGCATTTTCTTCTAATTTTTTTATATATGCTTCAGAGGAAATGTCGACTTGATCTACATACGACTTACCATCAATAGTTAAATTAAGTGGGATGACATGTATATCATTATCTTTTAAATAAGCATGAGATAAATCTGATGTTGAATCAGTTACAATTTTCATTTTCATTATTCTTTCCTCCTATGTTGTATCTTTACGAACTAAATGTAGAAATGTATGTGGAATCGTATTTTTTTCATCTAATGTTCCCGGAATAGAAGATTCTACTTCCCATTCTTCAAATGTATAAGGTGGAAAGAATGTATCTCCATTATATTTATCTTCAATTACTGTAATATACATATCATCGACTTTATCAATCATTTCTTCAAATAATGTTTGTCCACCAAAAATGAACACATGGCCTGGCAAATTATATATTTCGTCAATTGAATGGATAACATCTACACCGTCATGTGCGAATGATTTATTTCTTGTTAATACTACGTTTTTTCTATTAGGAAGCGGCTTTCCTATAGAATCAAATGTTGCACGGCCCATAACAAGTGTATTGCCAGTGGATAGTTTTTTTACATGCTTTAAATCATTTGGTAAATGCCATGGTAGTTGATTATTTACCCCAATAACACGTTGCTGATCGTGAGCAACAAGTATAGAAAGTGTCATAATTTCCCTCCTAATAGTAATATAATATTATCAGTAAATATATTAAATCATTATTAATACTAATCATTTTTTAAAATTTTATACAGCTATTGGTGCTTTAATTGCTGGATGTGATTCATAATTTACTATTTCTAAATCTTCATAGTTAATGTCGAAAATAGAGTTATCTGAATTTATTTTAAGTTGTGGTGGCGCATAGCTTGTACGAGACAACTGTGTTTCAATAGCTTCCATATGATTTGTATAAATATGAGCATCGCCGAATGTGTGCATAAATTCACCCACCTCTAAACCACATTCTTTAGCAATTAAATGTGTCAGCAAACTGTAACTAGCAATGTTAAATGGTACACCTAAAAAGATATCTGCACTTCTTTGGTATAATTGGCAACTTAATTTCCCATCTTGGACATAAAACTGAAACATTGTGTGACAAGGTGGTAATGCCATAGTATCGATTTCAGTTGGATTCCAAGCTGAGACAATATGGCGTCTTGAATTCGGATGATGTTTAATTTGTTCGATAACAGTTTTTAACTGATCAAAATGATTGCCATTTTTATCTTCCCAATCACGCCATTGTTTGCCATAAACATTTCCTAAATCACCATATTTTTTAGCAAAAGACGCATCATTTAAAATTAGCTCTTTAAATTTACGCATTTCCGCTTTATATTTTTTATTAAATGCCTCATCGGTTTGGGCTCTATGACCAAAGTTTGTCATGTCTGGACCTTTATAATCAACTGAGTTAATATAATTTTCAAACGCCCATTCATTCCATATATTATTATTATATTGGAGTAAATATTTAATATTTGTATCGCCTTTGATAAACCATAGTAATTCAGTTGCAATCAATTTAAATGATACTTTTTTGGTAGTTAGCAATGGGAATCCTTTTGACAAATCAAACCTTAATTGATGTCCGAATTTTGAAATAGTACCTGTATTTGTACGGTCTTCTTTTTGCTTTCCTATTTCTAATATTTCGTTACAAAGATCATGATAGGATTGATCAAATGTATTTAGCATGACGAACACACTCCTTTCAACAGTAAAGTTATTTATAGTTAATCATATTTTAAAATACCAATAATTTAAAGAAATAACCACTAGTAAAGTGAAAATATGAGTGGAATTTGAGAATAAAATATGTATTCAGTTTATGCCTTAATAATATTGGCTGGTTGTTCTAATGATTATGATAAATAATTAGAAGTATTATAAACTTTTTAAATAGTTATAATCAATAAAAGGATGACCTAGAAACTACTCAAAAAACAGTAAAAATATGCTCATTAAATTAATGCATGATAAGTATTAAGGATGTTGTACTTGTTATTAAAGCAATTTAAGGCTGAGACACTTATTTATATCTCAGCCTTGGTCTTATTGATTAATCACAATAATCATCAAATATGTCTTTAATATCCATACAAATATCTTGTATATCTCTACCTTCTATATGTTCTCTTGGCATAAAATGTTTTAATTCTTTTCCTTTAAACAATGCATACGATGGACTGGACGGTACTTGTTGAATAAAAGCGCGCATTTCTTCGGTTGCTTCTTTATCTTGACCGGCAAAAACAGTCACTTTATTTGTTGGTTTTTTTTCATTTTGTTCTGCAACAGTAACTGCAGCAGGTCTTGCCAATCCAGCAGCACAACCACAAGTTGAATTAATCACGACAAAAGTTGTTTCATCTTCAGATACATTATTCATAAAGTTATCAACATCAACAGCAGTTTCTAAACTGTTAAAGTCGTGATTTGTGAGTTCGCTGCGCATTTGTGTTGCGAGTTCATTCATATATGCTTCATAAGCATTCATTTATAACACTCCTATTTCATTTAATGATAGTTTCTTTAGCTATTATTTCGATTTGCAATTTGCTTCCAAACGGAACCTAATGCCTCATCGCCATTTTCAATTCTTGTTATAGCCATTTCGATTTGCAGCTTCACTTCATAGGCTGAATCGTCAGCATGTTCACGAAGTGAATTTAACTGCTCTGGCCCACCTTCATCAAAAATAAACATTGCTGCTCTCCATCTGACTATTTTATGTGGATCGTCTAATGCTTTTTCCATTTCTGGTAATGCTTGTTTGAAACCTAAATCGCTTAAACAATCACCAGCAGTTCTTCTTACTGCAGGGCTTTTATCGTTTAAGCCTTTATAGAGGTATGGGAGTACGATTTCATCTTCAATCATTCCAAGGAGTATAATTGCTTCACGTCTTAATGGTGTTTTCTGTTCATCACTCACGACCTCACCGAGCAACGGTAAATCTTCAATTGTAGGTGTTGGGAATGATTTTAGCATTCTTAATCGTTCTTTCCAACTTTCAGTTGCTTGATATGCTTCCAATGTTACATGTCGGTATTTAGTTTCAGGAATTGTAACGTTGGATGCTAAAGCTTCTTCAACTCGTTTTTGCAATTGATCTTTAGGATAGATTGCCGTTATTTCTTCAACGACGTCTTCCATTACCTCTGAGAGTTCGCCATAGCGTATTCCAAAATCTTCCCATTTACGTTGGAACACAACATTATCATCATCTTTCTGTGCAGCTAACATGCTATCAACATATATTTCAGGTAATTGTTTACGTTGTTCTTCTGAACTTGTCGTTAGTTTAATTTGATAAGGAATACCTTTGAATGTCAAAACCTCTGCTTTTACTTCACCAAAATGTTCATCTGGTTGTGCTTCGGAAGTTATTTCTTGTTCATCATTGAGTGTTGCTGTTACTTTTGGTAAAACATCTTCCCAATCAAATTTTGGTTTTTTATCTACAGCCAAAAAATCCATTACATGAAATATAGATTTAACACCATCAATTGCTAAAACATCATTGATAAAATCAGGTTGCCCTTCTGCGACTGATGAATAAGTATTAGACTGGTTATCTTCTCTTTTTTCACTTAGTACAATTTTCATTGTATTTGGACTTGGTGTAGGTTCAACACGTACTATTTCCATTAAGGCACCCTCCTTATGTTTATATTTCTTCTAGAGCTTTTGTGATGTTTGGTAAAAGTGTATCCCAATCTACTTCTGAATTTTTATCTACAGAAATAAAATTCATTGCTTGAAATATAGATTTAACACCTTCTACATCTAGTACTGCATTGATGAAGTCAGGTTGTCCCTCTTTAACTTTTGTATATGTGTTAGGTTTGTTATCCCCACTATCTATGTTTAAATCAATTTTCATCGTATTTGGATTTGGTGTCGTAGCTATATTTATTATTTCCATAATCGTATGCTCCTTTTTATTGTAATTCATTGCCAATTTGCTTAATTTGTTTTCCGACAGAACATTCATTAATACAAAAATGATGTGCTTGTGTTTTGCCGTTTGTCTTTTTTATATGACGTTTCAATAAACACGCTTTACAATATGTGTTCATTAATTGGTCTATGGCATCAATTGCCTCTTTTTCAGAATAGGTTAGAATACGTTTCACGCTCCTGTACTTCTAAAAATGAATTATAAGTACCCAACTAGTTAATTTATTATAAGATTTGAGACTTGTTGATATTATATCATTTGTAACAACGATTGTTTAATCATTAATATGAAATATAACATTAGTATAAATATTTAAAAAATCAGTTGAAGTTTGAACTTGCTTTTTTAATATTTTCTAGTAAAATAATGTAGTTGTTTATTTTGCGGTTTCTAAACACCCGCATTATCAAAATTTAGGAGGAATAAAATTGTTTAATGAAATATTTGGCGTTATTACTTTTTTAGTAACATTCATATTATTAGTTACTATGTATCGTTTGTTTGGTAAACATGGTTTGATTGCATGGATTGCTATTGGCACCATTATAGCTAATATCCAAGTTATTAAAACAATCGATATTTTTACTATTTCAGCAACCCTGGGAAATGTTATGTTTGCATCTATCTATTTAGCAACTGATATTTTAAATGATATTTACGGACGCAAAATAGCTAAACGTGCAGTTTGGTTAGGTTTTTGTTCGACATTGGTGATGATTATCGTGATGCAATTTTCGCTTCATTTCACGCCTTCGCCGGTAGACAATACACAAAAAGCATTAGAATCTATTTTTAATATTGTTCCAAGGATTGCTTTAGGTTCGGTTATAGCATACATTATTGGACAACATTTAGATGTTTTACTTTTCTCATTAATCAAAAAAGTGTTTAGTTCAGATAGAACATTTATTATAAGAGCTTATGGTAGTACTATTTTAAGTAATATCGTGGATACTGCGTTATTTGTCATCATTGCTTTTTTAGGTGCAATGCCAAATGAAGCGGTATTTGAAATCTTTATTACAACATATTTATTAAAAATTGTTTCTACTATCTTTAATGTTCCTTTTGGTTATTGGGCAAAATCAATGTACCGAAAAGGCAAAATACAAAAATTAGATGAAGGTTATTAATGACATGTTTTAATATAACTGAGGAAAAGCCCGTAAATGATTAACAGATAAGTTCATTTACGGGCTTATTTATTTCTGGTGATTTAATATAATTATAATATTTCAATTATCTTTTCTTTTAAGAACTTGAATGTGTGATACCCTTCAGTTTCTAAAAAGTGGCCGTTATGATTTATATAATGTGTATTGACATTTAATTGTTTTGATAATCTATCTGTCGCGTCTATATTCACTACTGGATCATTTAAAGCACCAATTGTAATAATGTGTTGCGCGCATAATTTATCGAGTTTTATACGTGTGTTATCTATATATTGATTTAATTCGGGTATGTTCGATAACTTTTCGTTAAAACCTGAAACTAGAAAAAGGCCTTTTATTTTTGAATGAGGCTTAACAGAAGTTAAATAATGTAATATTGATATGACTCCCAAACTATGTGCAACGATAATAGTTTCTGAATTCAATTTACTTTGAATAATATCATCTATTGCTTGACACCATGAATCAAGTTCAGGATGATCAGAATTTGGTAAGTGTATAATTTCAACATTATAACCATATGCCTCTATTTGTGAGGCTAACCATTGAAACCAATGGCTTTTTGTACTAGCTTGATAGCCATGTATAATAAACATATTTTTCAATTAGATCATCCTTTATTAAATTAATGTTGTGCTTTTTTAACGACGGTAATAGCTTACGTTATATTGATGTATTTTTCCAAGAAAAATGCATCTACATGATTATACTTATTTATGTTCTTTTGATAATATAAAATTAACTTATTAAATTTGAAGGTGAATTTATGGCGAAAATATATTTTGATGCTGCTACAGCAGGCAATCCTGGTCAAAGCGCATGTTCTATCGTTATCATTACTGAGCAAGAACGATTGCATTATGACTGTGATTTAGGAATCTTAGACAATCATAGTGCAGAATGGGCAGCTTTCGTATTTGCATTGGAATGTGCAAAACACCACGGGATTACTACAGCACTCGTATACACTGATTCGAAATTAATAGAAGATAGTATGAACAAAGGACAAGTAAAAAATAAGCAGTTTATAAATTACTTGCTTAAAATAAAATCATTAGAGTCATATTTTGATTTATTGTTTGTTAAATGGGTTCCAAGGAATCAAAATAAAGAAGCAAATCATCATGCCAAAAATGCCTTATATAAAATTACTAAAACAAGAGCAAAAAAGCGTTAAATCAAAACAGTATCTTAACAATTCAAAGTCAGTAGGATATTTGAAAACTTATTATGACGAAAATCAGAAATAGTCCCTTTCTATAGTGAGAAACTTTTAATAGATGATTCTAAACACATTTTTTGAATTTAAACCTTTATTTTAAAATATATGAGTGTGACTACAGGATAGAAGGATATCATGTTTATCTCGTTAAACATGTACGATGAAAAGGATTAGACAATAATTATAAAGGACTCGTACGTATTTATTTGAATACGTATGAGCCCTTTATTTTTTATTTAACTAAAATGTCTAGCTAAGTATTTTCCTGATACATAGAGTTCATGTTCTTTACAAATATTTAGTATTTCAGCTAATTCCGTCCCAAACTTCATGTCGTTTAATAAATCAGAAGTATTAATAGGTACTTCTGTATGAATTTTAGCTAGTGATTTAGAAAGTTTCAAATTGTATAAATTATCTTCTATTTTATGTCTTTGACCAGGTGTCAATTCGTTTAAAGCGTCAATCACTGCTTCAACAGAACCATGATTTTGAATAAGTTTTATAGCAGTTTTTTCACCAATCCCTTTAACACCAGGATAACCATCAGCACTATCTCCCATAAATGCTTTAACATCTATTAATTGTAGCGGATTTAATCCATATTCATTTTGAAATCTGTCTAATGTATAGCGGTTGTATAAGTTAAATCCTTTTTTAGTTAACCAAATTTCAACATTAGGATTAATACATTGTAGAATATCTTTGTCACCAGTGATTACAAAAATTTGATTTTGTTGTGAATATTGATGTGCCAAAGTGCCTATTACATCATCTGCTTCATAATTTTGGACACCAATATTTACAAATCCAAATTGGTTTGATATTTCTTTAACATAATCAAATTGTGGTATCAATTCTTCTGGTGGTGCGGGTCGATTTTGTTTATATCCGTCAAACATTTCATTTCGAAATGTAGATTTACCCATATCCCAACACACAGCCACATGTGAAGGTTGTATTTCGTTTATCGCAGTAAATACATGACGAACAAACCCTTGAACACCGTTTGTAGGAATACCTGATGAATTTCTCATGAATTGTTTGTGTAGGCTAGTTGCGTAAAAATGACGAAACAGCAGAGCCATACCGTCTATTAATAATATCTTTTTGGACATCGTAAGTACCTCTTTCTAAATTAACAACTGAGCTTTTAATTCGCTATTTGTTTCTTGGAGTTGTTTTATTAAAGAATGATCCATTTCAAATGCTAAGAGTTGTTTAATTTGTGTGTGTATATCTTTTTCATACTGATTGAATTTTATTTCTGCATCATTATTCAAATTATTCACGATTTCAATTAATGCTTTTCTTAATTCAGCTATACAAGGTTTAAGTTGTACGAGCGTGTTTTGAGTTATTGTGGTTTGAACTTCATTTTGCATTTTTGGCTGCAAGATGTTCTTTTTCGTTAATGATTTAGGCAAAGCGGAAAGCATTTGACTTAAATCAATTTTTAAATAAGGATCGTCTAGTTCTATATTACTCTTATTAAATTCAGGTTCAATGAAAATGTGTAATTGCTCTAATTTTTGTTTTAAAGGAGCAATTTCTTCATGTATTTGTTGAATGAAATACTTTTTAACACGTTCCACTAGTAAGGATTGTTCTAAATACAATCTTTGATGAATTTGATCTAAGTATTGCTTTGTGGAATGACGTTTTGCTTCGTTAAAGTTGTTGCTCTGTGTCATTTGCCCATTATAAATTGATTTAACTTCATCTAACAACTGAATTTTCAAACGTTCATTGAGGTGATAAATTTGATCTTCAACTTCATTTGAAGCACGCTGCACGGCAATTTGTAATATATTATTATTCAGTAATATTTGATTATGATACTGCTCGAGTTTGTTTTTACGTTGCTTAATTTTAGATTGATTATGCTGTGCGTCTTCTATCATTTGGTCAAATGCTTCTGAAATATTGGTTAATTGTTTCGTCATTTGTTGTTGCATTATATCTTTAGACTCAACTTGAGTAAAATAGTTTATACTATTTTTTAGTTTATCAATTCCTAAGTCTCCTGTTTTTAAAGCTTCTCGACTCGAAACTGCAAAAATGTCCGAATTCATATTTACTTGGTTAAGTGCATCACTTACATAGTTTATGACTGCATTTAAGTCTTCTTCAGTTTCAGCTAAATCAGTTGCATTTATGACCATTTTAAATGCTTGATTTTCACTTAATTGGTTCATTTCTTTCATATGTTCTATAAAGCGTTTGTCATTATCTGTGAATGAATGATTAAAATAACTTACATAAAGTATTAAATCTGAAGAAGTTAAAATCTTTTCTGTTTCATTTGTATGACGTTGATTATTGGAATGTAACCCAAGTGAATCTACGATAACTTTATCTTTCAACCAATCGATAGGTAATTTCAAATGAACTGTATTTACAAAGGTTGCATATTCGTCTTCTGCACTCCATTTTTTTATTTCATCCCGTGCAATGGTATGTGTTAAACCTTGTTCTAGCATTTCTTGATACATCGCATAATGTTTCTCAATCGCATTGATAAATGCTAATTTGTTTTTTTCTAAAGATGCTGTTAGTTTTTTTGTGTTTTGATTTAAAAATGCCTCAATTGAATCAAAAGTTTTATTTTCCAATTCAAATAATTGGTTTAACTCTTCTAAGATTTGCTCAGGTGATTTAAGTGTGATTTGACTTTCTTCACCGTATGTCAGTTCTGTCATTGCTGCTGTTGTAGGATTTGGTGAACTAACAAGATATGCATCGCCTAGTAGTGCGTTGATTAAACTACTTTTTCCAGCACTGAACGTCCCGAAAACACCTATTTTAATGATTTTATGATCTAGGCGTTTCAGTGTATCGTTGATATCTTGTTTTGTTTGTTCGAATAATGGAATATCTTTTATCAAGTTTAATGAATTTTTTATATCTTGAATTGAAGTATCCGTTGTTTTTGTTTTAGTGGTATTAGAACGATTCTGTTTTTGAACTTCTGAATGCTCTGGTTTAGCTTGATATGTGATTTCTTCTCTATCTATTAATTTATCTAGTGAATCATCAATATGAATGTAGTAGTGTCTATAATTTTGTGTTTCAAGTGATTCTCTTAGATTACGCAACTCCATAAATTTAACATAATCATTGTAATCTTCTACTTCTTCTGTGCCAATGTCGTTTGCTTGAGAATGGCTGATTGCTTTCTCAAATAATGGTTCAGTTTCTTTAATAATAAATTGTTTAATAGATTTCATTAAGTCATCTGAAAATGTTAAAACATATTGATTACTAATAGATATTTGCATTTGATACAAATCATCTATGAGATTTGGAGGCATTTGATAGTGTTGGTTTAAAATCGCATCATTTACTTCGGATGAGTTAATAAATCGCGTTAAAAATGACATATCTTCTCTCAAAGGTTGGCGTATTTCTTGATTTACTTTTTCTTGTAATTGCTCAAGTAATTCTTGAAGTCTAATTTGTTGCGTTTCTAATGTTTTTTTCTTTTTATTGAATATGCCGCCTACTTTAAAGTCTTTAGTTTTGCTCTCTAAATAAGTTCTTATTTTTTCTCTAGTATCGTGCGTCATAACATATGCATTGTCGAGAATCGCTTTACGCTTTTGTTTTAAGAAATCATACAATTGATCAGGGTTATTAAGTAACTTCGCTTCTTCACTTACTTGTTGATGTTGTTGAAAGTTTAAATATGCTTGGTCAAAGTCTTCTTCAAATATATCTAGCTCATTTAGAATCGTTTGAATTTCATGTTGTATAAAAGATAGTTGTTCGTCTGTAATAAAATTCACAGTACGCTCCACATAATCCGCCATTGATTCTCTATGTTGATCTTTATCGATGAGATAATCTGAAAGTGCTTGAATTTGGTTGTGTTCATGTTCAAATTTAGAAACATAAAATATTTGATCTAATTTGATTTCCCATTCAGCAATTGATTTTTCAACGCGTTGTTTAAATGTGTCGAATGGAATTTCCGATTCATGATGTTTATCTATTTGGTTGATAACAAAAACGACCGGAACACCAGCATAGTTCAGCTGTTTCATAAATTGAAAATTCATTGCAGATTGAACATGGTTATAGTCTACTGTGTAAAATAAAACATTACTTGTATACATAAATTCTTCAGTACTAGATTGGTGTGTTGATACATTTGAATCAACGCCTGGTGTATCTTGAAGTGTGAACCCTTTATTAAATTTATCAGAAGGAAATTTAATTTCTACAGATTCAACGTCAATATTTTCACGATTCATTTGTTTAACTTCATCGTAGTTTGTTAATAAAGTATATTTTTGGTTGTTCAAATTAGCTATAATACCTGGTTCATCTGATACAGAGACAATTGCTGTGTTACTGGTTGTGGGCACTGGTGAACTTGGTAGTATGCTTTCTTCTAGTAGCATATTGATAAGTGTGGATTTGCCTGCTGAAAAATGGCCGACAAAAGTAGCAGTATACTGTTCTAAAAATATTTTTTTAATGACTTGATTTATAATATGAATCAATCTATGATTGTTTGATTTTTCAACCTCTTTTTTTAATTTATATAGTATATCGAGTTGCTTCGTTTTAGACATGTTATGTATCCCCTTTATTACTTATATGTAATTAATTTCTATTGTATAACAAATTAATGTGCGTCTAAAGTAAGTTAGCAAAATTAAATTGTATTTAGCAATGTTTTATAAGTAGAAATGTAAAAAGTATTTTCCACTTATTGAATGTGACTTAATTTAAAATTAAAAATACCACCTTAACTGGTGGTATTCGCAATCATTAATAAATTAGTCGATTTTACAATTTTATTTTTATTTCCATCTTGGTTTATTAAAATCAGTATTAGGTTTGTTAATACCAATGTTTTCTTTTAAATACAGTTCAGGGTTTTTGGCAATTTGGACTGCAACAGCAGCAACACTTTTTCTGGAAACTTCTGTTCCCTTAAATAATTCATTTTTATGACTAATCTCATAATCAATTTCGTTAATATCTGATAACCATGCAGGTCTTAAAATAGTATAATCGAGGTTTGAACTTTCAATGATATCAGCTGCTTGTTTATAAATAGGTAAGTGATTATGGATTTGTTTATTTACCCATTCACCAAATTTACGTGGTACCTCATTGTAAATACCAAGAGCCGCTACAAATATTAAACGATCAACGTGATTTTGTTCCATAGCTTTAACAATAGTACTTGCTTCTTTATCTAATTCACCAGAAAGGCTAGCAAATACAATATCTACATCTTCCATTGCACTGTTAACATCCTCGAAGTTTGTAGCATCTCCTTCACGTACACGGATGCGATCTGATGCATAATCAGGTAATCTGTTAGCGTCTCTTAAAAATAATCTCAGCGTATATGAGGTGTTTTCTAAAAAAGAATTAATAGCTGCTTTAGAAATAGCTCCATTTGCCCCTAATATTAATACTCTCGTCATATAATCACTCCATTATAATATATGATTAAAAATAATAGTGTATATAATAAATTTTCGATTGGTTCACTTTTTATCTAATTTTACAATACTACAAATGCATAATTTATACTAATGATATATTTGCGACATTGAATATAATAAAATGACCGATTTGATATGTAAACATGTTTTGAACAATTTCAAAACATAATAAAAATCGTAAAGATAACTTATATAAAGTTACCTTTACGGAATTGAAAATATCGTTTAGTGAATAACAGGGTTATTATTCTTTTTAATTTTTACATATTGTGAAATACTATAAATTACAATGCCAACCCAAATAAAAATAAATGTAATAAATTGATCGATGCTAAAAGGTTCTTTGAATAAGAAAATACCTAATACAAACATAATTGTCGGTCCGATATATTGTATAAAACCAGTCAGTGATAGCGGAATTCTACGGGCGCCAGCTGAGAATAGTATAAGTGGAATTGCCGTTACAGCTCCTGAGAAGATTAACCAGAAAGATGAGGTATTATAGCCAAACGTTAAACTACCTTGTTGCCATATGTACCATAGGTATATAATGCCTGCTGGTGCAGTAACAATGCATTCTATTGTAATACTACTGATTGCATCAATCGGTACGATTTTTTTAATCAATCCGTAAATACCAAATGAACATGCTAGTAGTAACGAAATACTAGGGAATACACCGACTCTTATAGTCATATACAAAACACCGATAACTGCAAATCCAATGGCAATCCATTCTAATTTATTAAATCGCTCTTTAAGAAAAATTAACGCTAATAGAATACTTACGAGTGGATTAATGTAGTAGCCTAAACTGGATTGCAATACGTGGCCATTCGTAACAGCCCATATAAAAGTGCCCCAATTAATTGTTATTACATAACCAGCAGCTATGATAGCAATGAGTTGTATAGGATTTGCTATGAGCTGTTGTAAATCACGTTTAAATGGTGCTGTATTGTTAGTGACGACTACCACTATTAACATAAATATCATTGAAAGTATAATTCTAAAAGCTAATATTTCAAAAGCACCAATATCTTCTATTAAATCCCAATATATAGGTAAAATCCCCCATAAAATATATGCACCAAAAGCAAAAAATATGCCTTTTTTAAACTCGTTATTCATTTGTCACACCTCTTTCTGATTGCTCATGCAGTCTATTTTTTAGGTTTTTTACTCCCCCAGTACTGATAGTAAGTACACTCTATATAACCATTAAATAACTTTCGTCTTTTGGTTGCTTTTTGATTAACTAAAAATTCAAATTCATTGTTACTTGTTAAAATATAAGTTGATAAGTAAGGATGCTCCTGCATTAATTGGCCGATATAACGATACATTTCTTCCACTTCTGCTCTATCGCCAATGCGTTCACCATAAGGTGGATTGCCAATCAATGCAACTGGTTCTGCCGACTCAATTGATAAAGTGTTAACATCTTGAACTTTAAAGTTAATAATGTCTGATAAGCCAACCTCTTCAGCATTTCTACGTGCAATTTCTATCATTTCTGGGTCAATATCTGATGCATATATCTTTAAAGGTCTATCATAATTAGCTTGTTGATCAGCTTCATCTCTCAATTCATCGTATAATCTATCAGGCATAATATCCCATGTTTCTGAAACGAAATCTCGATTAAAACCGGGTGCAATATTTTGAGCAATTAAACATGCCTCAATCGCAATCGTTCCAGAACCACAAAATGGATCAATCAATGGTGTATCACCTGTCCAATTTGCTAATTTAATTAAACTAGCAGCAAGTGTTTCCTTTATAGGTGCTTCACCTTGAGCTAGTCTATAACCACGTTTGTTAAGTCCTGATCCAGAAGTATCTATTGTCAGTAGTGCTTTATCCTTTAATAGAGATACTTCCACTGGATATTTAGCTCCCGATTCATCTAGCCACCCTTTTTCTTTATAAGCAGATTTTAAACGCTCTACTATTGCTTTTTTAACGATTGCTTGGCAATCTGGCACACTATACAAAGTAGATTTTACACTACGACCTTGTACTGGAAAGTTTCCTTCTTTTTCGATGATTGTTTCCCAAGGGAGTTCTTTTGTCTTTTCAAATAATTCATCAAATGTTGTTGCATTAAATTGTCCAACAACAATCTTTATTCTATCAGCAGTTCTTAACCATAAATTACATTTAACTATTGCTGCTTCATCACCTTCGAAAAAGATTTTGCCGTTTTCTACTGTTGTTGTATAACCAAGTTCTTGAATTTCCTTAGAAACAACTGCTTCTAACCCCATTGGACACACAGCTAATAATTGATACATTGTTTTGCTCCTTTTTTAAGTAGATTTAATTTTATTTTATCAAAAGTTATTTTAAATAGATATGACCTTACTTCTGTTCTGGATTATATTAAGGCTTTATGTTAAATTTAAACATTAAAAAAGCTCTCCTAATTGGGAGAGCTTGGGGTCTAGTAATGATGTTTCTATAAGCCATGTTTTGTACCTTTGTACTGCCAACGTGTACTAGTTACACTCGTACGCTGGTGGTAACCATCTGTCTACATACTTTTAAAGTATGCCTTATTTATACGTTGAATTCCGTTAAATAAGTGCTCCTACCTAATTTGGATTGCTCACTCGAGGGGTTTACCGCGTTCCACCTTTTATATTTCTATAAAAGCTACGTCACTGTGGCACTTTCAAACTATTTTAACCGTATCTAAAGACTTAGGTTATTTCGTTGCCGTCAACTTAATGCCTTGACTTATTGTTTCATCAAGCACGAACACTACAATCATCTCAGATTGTGTGAGCATGGACTTTCCTCTATATCGCTATAGCGATTACCCAAAACACCATCTTTAAGAGTATATCATTTTTCAAAGATCAGAACAAATAAAAATAAGATAAGTTTTGAGAAAAACAAAACTTATCTTTATGTACGCAATTATAACTACTTGGACATCGCATTTGTTATGATTGCTTGTTTTATTATTTACCAAAAACTGCTTTTTCTAAGTTTGAAATTCTTTTTAGTATATCGACGTTGTTATTATTAGTAGCATTGCTTGCAGCATTCCCATTTGCTGAAAAGTTTTTGTTTTCTTGTGGTCTTGAAGTAGCCACACGCAATCTCAATTCTTCTAGTTCTTTTTTTAGTTTATTGTTTTCTTCGGAAAGTTTAACAACTTCATTATCTAAATCTGCCATCTTTTGATAATCTGCTATGATGTCGTCTAAGAAAGCATCCACTTCTTCCCTTCTATAACCACGTGTCATAGTTTTTTCAAAATCTTTTTCATAGATATCTTTAGCTGATAGTTTTAATGAAACATCTGACATATTTTTTCCACCTCATTCGAAACTTTGTTCTTGAGACCACTGTAAATCGTTGATAAATTCTGTTAATTCATCAAACGAAACAATGTCACAAGTATAATTTGTTTTTTCCATAAAATCAACTAACATTTGCTTAAAGTATTTTGGACTAGCTTCTTGTTCTTCATCATATATTAGTAATGTTTGATCTGTATGGTCGAGCATAAATTGATCTGTTTGTTTAAATTGGTGTGGTCCCACATATGATGTATGAAATACACTATCTACAAAATCAGCATGCTGTACAATGTGATTATATTTTGCTTGATTCTGTTCATTCCATCTATCTGTGTGGCCATAAAATGGTGTAACGACACCAAGTTTAAGATCAGGATACGTTTCTTTTAAATCAATTACTACTTCAGCAGTCCATAATTCTATACCCATCTTTCCTTGTATTAATACCCATTCAAGTCCTTCTTCAATCAATGATTTTAATTTATGTGCTATAAATTTTTTTAAATATGAAACTTCAGGTGCGTCATCTTTAAAGATATTAAGTTCAAATGACTTGTAGCCAGTCACATAAATTGTCTTTATCATAATTTAGCATCACTTCTTTGTATATAACTTAAATCGTATTGTACTGCCTTGACTTTTTCAGTAAATAATTTCCGGCTAGTCCTTTTAAAATGACATTCAACGGACAGTGATTCAATATTTGAAATAAGTAAATCAAATTTTTTCTTATTCATATAGGATAATCTTAGTATTTTAGGTTCGAAGGTGCTAAACGTTTCTAACAGATTATCTATGTAACTCGTAAATGGAACAACATCTTTGTAAAAGTCATAATCTATATCTTTCGATTTGACTGTTTCGTATCTATTTTGCATCTTTTGTACATCATTTAAGAGTTGGGTAATTAATTGTTGCATGAAGTTTCCTCCTACATATTAAATTTACCATAAATGAATTTGATAGTCATTTGAGAAACAATGAACTTACATTTATGTTATATTATAGGCTTATTTATAGGGAAATATTGTTTAATTGAGAAAAGCACGTTAAAATAAATATTGATGTATGTACAGATACATTGCTTTATATTTCATAGTTTGGAAAAAATGACTGTTTTCATGTATAATGGAAAAAGTTTTTGAAACCAAATTAAAGTGGTGAAAAACAATGAATTATCCAAATGGGAAACCATTTTACGGAAATAAGTCTCAAGTCGGACGAACTTATAAGGATGATAAGAGTAAAATAAATTATGGTGGCAGAGGTATGTCACTTGAGAGCGATATTGAATTATCTAATACGCACTATTTGAAACTTGGGCAAGCTGTTATACATAAAAAGCCCACCCCTGTTCAAATAGTTAATGTTCATTATCCTATGAGAAGTAAGGCGGTAATTAATGAGGCTTATTTCCGAACGCCTTCGACTACTGATTACAATGGTATTTATAAAGGGCACTATTTAGATTTTGAAGCGAAAGAAACTAAAAATAAAACTTCATTTCCATTGAATAATATGCATGAGCACCAAGTGATACACATGGATGCTTGTTATGATCAAGGAGGTATTGTTTTTTTATTAATTCGCTTTAAATTATTAGATGAAGTTTATTTATTGCCTTATTGCAAATTTAAATATTATTGGCATCGGTACAAAAAAGAAATTAAAAAGTCGATTACGGTTGAAGAAATTAGAAAAAATGGTTACTATATTCCTTATCAGTATCAACCAAGATTGAATTACCTCAAAGCAGTTGATAAGTTGATATTAGATGAAAGTGAGGACCGCGTATGACGGAGAAAAAAAGGACTTCTGATTCAAAAAAGAATGATAAGTCCGGAGAAAAAAAGAATAGGAATATAAAAAGAACGATTATTAAGATAATCGGATTTCTCATCATAGCCTTCATTGTTCTAGCATTAATTGGTATTTTGTTATTTGCATATTATGCTTGGAAAGCACCAGCATTTACAGAATCAAAATTACAAGATCCAATTCCTGCTAAAATATATGATAAAGATGGCGATTTGATTAAAACGATTGATAATGGGCAAAGACGTGAACATGTTGATTTAGATGAAGTACCTAAAAACATGAAAGCAGCTGTCTTGGCTACAGAAGATAATCGTTTCTATGACCATGGTGCACTTGACTATAAACGTTTGTTTGGTGCAGTGGCTAAAAACTTTACGGGAGGATTTGGTTCACAAGGTGCATCGACATTGACTCAACAGGTAGTTAAACGTTCATTCTTAACGGATCAAAAATCAATTGCCCGTAAAGCACAAGAAGCTTACCTATCATATAGACTTGAACAAGAATATAGTAAAGATGAAATATTTGAGATGTATTTAAATAAAATTTACTATTCTGACAGTGTTTATGGTGTGAAGGCTGCAGCTAAATATTATTTTGATAAAGATTTAAAAGATTTAAATTTAGCTGAATCGGCTTATCTTGCTGGTTTACCACAAGTTCCGAATACTTATAATATCTATGATCATCCAAAAGAAGCAGAATCACGTAAAGATACTGTTTTATACTTAATGGAATATCATAATCGTATTACTAAGAAGCAAAAAGAAGAAGCACAAAATACATCATTAGAAGATAATTTAGTAAAACGTGATTCGGAAGAACGTCAAGTTAGTGATAAAAGTTCAAATCCTGAATACGATTCTTATGTTAACTTCGTAAAATCTGAATTAATGAATAATAAAGCATTCAAAGGTAAAGATTTAGGAGAAGTTCTTAACAGTGGTGTTAAAATCTACACAAATATGGACAAAGACGTACAACAAACACTTCAAGATCGTGTAGATAATGGTGGTTACTATAAAAACGAAGACCAACAAGTTGGTGCTTCTATCGTAGACAGTGAATCTGGCGGATTAGTGGCAATATCAGGCGGTAGAAACTATAAAGATATTGTTGATAGAAACTTAGCTACAGATGCACACCCTACTGGTTCATCATTAAAACCATTCTTAGCTTATGGCCCTGCTATAGAAAATATGAATTGGGCTACGAACCATGCAATTCAGGATGAAGAAGCATATCAAGTAGATGGTGTTACCTTTAGAAACTATGATACTAAAGGTCACGGCGAGGTTAAATTGTATGACGCTTTACGTCAAAGTTTCAACATTCCAGCATTAAAAGCATGGCAGTCTTCAAAAGAGAACGCTGGAAATGACGCACCAAAAGATTTCGCAAATAAAGTAGGTTTGGAATATGAAGGAGATATTGGACCTTCTGAAGTATTAGGTGGTTCATCATCAGAATTCTCACCTACTCAATTAGCATCTGCTTTTGCATCAATTGCAAATGGTGGCGAATATAATAATGCGCATTCTATTAAAAAAGTAGAAAAAGAAGATGGGGAAACAATTAATTACGATCACACAAGTAAGAAAGCAATGAAAGATTCCACTTCTTATATGCTTGCAGAAGTACTTAAAGGTACATTTGAAGCATATGGTTCTGCATATGGCCACGGTATATCTGGTGTAAATGTTGCAGCCAAAACTGGTACAGGTACTTATGGTGATCAAACTTATCAACAATATGGTTTACCTGACGATGCTGCAAAAGATGTATGGATGAATGGTTTCACGCCAAAATACAGCATGTCTGTGTGGATGGGCTTCAAAGAAGTTAAACAAGGCGGCGTAAATTCATTTGTTGGTCATGACGAACAAGAATATCCGCAATATTTATTCGAGGATGTAATGAGTAATATCTCACCAAGAGACGGCAAGGACTTTAGTAAACCTGACTCAGTAAATGGTGATAGTAAAGACAGCCTATCTGTTGCAGGACATCCTGATGACAACACAACAAGTAATAAGCCTCGAGGACAAGGTGGAAGCAGCAGTAGTAGTAATAATAATAGCGGTGGTAGCAATAATAACAACAACAATAACAATAATGCATCATCAGCTAACTCGAACAGTAATAATGCAAATAATTCTACTGGCTTATCAAGAGCACAATAGTGTCCAAATAAATTTTTGAACAAGTAACTAAGTGCTTAATAAACACTTGATTATCATTATTCTTTACTAACAAATAAACGCCAATTTCTATTGAAATATTATAGAAATTGGCGTTTTCTTTATTTTATAGAGTTTTCGTAACTAATTGAAGATTGATGGCTTTGTATGAGTGAGCAACTGACTATCAAGTATTGATCTTCTACTCATGCATAAGTCCCACTAACCCAACAAGTTGGGAAGTGGTTTTAAGGATTACCTTTGTTTTTTCTACGTATTTGATAGGATGCATTCATTTTTATTAATTCTGATTTGACTGTCTTCATTTGACTGTAACCCATAAAATGGTATTTACGGGCAAGCATATATTGATAACGCTCTTTAAAATTCATTGGTACAACTGGATAATCGTTTAATTGTTCAAAATCAATCGTATGAATGTGATTGATTTGTTTAAAAAAAGACTCAATCATATCAAAGTATTTATCAATTAATACCTTGGCTTCAGAAGAATTTAATTTCTTCTGTTTAGAAAATAAATCTATTTGTTCTTCTAATTGTTTAAACGCTTCTTTTGAAATCAATTGTGTCACACTTCTTTCAAACTGGCTTTATATCTTTTTTGTCCTTCTCTACATTCATTAAATAAGGGGCATATATCACATTTAGGGCTACGTGCTAAACAGTGATAGCGTCCGAAGAAAATAAGTTGATGATGTGTTTTATTCCAACGTTCTCTTGGTACGACTTTACACAATTTATCTTCTACTTGTCTAACATTATCTTTCCACCTACAAATGCCTAAACGTTTAGCTACACGTTCTACATGAGTATCTACTGCAAGTGAAGGCTCATTAAAAGCAACACTCATCACTACGTTTGCTGTTTTACGCCCCACTCCAGCTAGACTTTCAAGTTCGGCATGTGTTTGCGGAATCACCCCGTCGAATTTATTTAGTAATGACGCACATAATTTTTGAATGTTTTTAGCTTTATTTCTGTATAAACCAATGGTACGCAGATCATTTTCTAATTCTGATATATCTACATTTAGATAGTCTTCAGGTGTTTTGTATTTTTTGAAAAGGTCTCTAGTGAGTTTATTTACAGAAACATCTGTAGTTTGTGCTGATAATAGTACCGCAATTGTTAGTTCAAATGGGTTGTCATGTACGAGTTCACATTCAGCGTTTGGGAACATATTAGCAATAACATCGATCATTTCTAAAGCTTTTTTATTACTTATCATCTTGATTCTCCTCATTTAGCCAATCAAATTTAGGCACTTTTTTAACAGTGTGTTTCATTTTAGGTTGGTTAAACTGTTGACTTATTTTTTTGGAATCCTCAATGGTTTTTACATTATTTTTTTTCCAATTTAATAAAATTCGATCAATGTATTTAAAACTCATTTTGTTCTGACTTTGCGCTTCATCCAATGCTGCTTGAATCACACTTAAGTCGTGTTTATCTATGTCTAACCATTGGTTTAATGTTTCGATTTCATACGGTGATAATGGTCTACCAAAAGCTTGCTCAATCTGTTGGAAAAGTTTATTGAATTCAAGTTCAACTTGTTTTTGGTTACTATTATTATTAACGTGTTGCATAATATCATTTAGTTTATGATAGAACTGATCGAGATTCATATATTCAGTGAATTTACCTTCTTCGTCTTTGTTAACATTTAACTCTAATAAATCACGTTGAATAAGATTTTGTATAATAGCAGTAATTTCTCTAGAATCTAGTGATGTGCCTTTTTGTAAAGATTCAATGGATGGTTGTTTATTGGTCGTTTCCGACGCGTAAATTAATTTTATTAAGATAACTAATTCACGCTCATTGATACCTAATTCATTATAATGATCTAGTAATTCTTTGCGAATTACAACAGGTCTAGTTTTAAGCATATCGATATTCAAAAGCACCCCTCCTTATCGTGTGTAAATATTATAAAAAAGTCCAGCCGTAAAATAGACTGGACGTAGTTTAGGTAGTTTCTTGTATTGATAATATTATGGATATAGTCGATTTAATAAACGAGGGAATGGTGCAGTTTCACGAACATGCTCTACACCTGATAGCCATGCGACTGTTCTTTCTAGACCTAAACCGAATCCACTGTGAGGTACACTACCATAACGACGTAAATCTAAATAGTAACTATAACTTTCAGGGTCTAATTCAAATTCATCGATACGTTGTTCTAATAATGCAAGGTCATTGATACGTTCAGAACCACCGATTATTTCTCCATATCCTTCGGGTGCTATTAAATCTGCACACAACACTGTATCCTCATTATCTGGATTTGGTTGCATATAGAAAGGTTTGATTTTTGTTGGATAATTTGTAATAAATACAGGTAAATCGTAATGATTTGCAATTGCAGTTTCATGAGGCGCACCAAAGTCTTCTCCCCATTCGATATCATCAAAGCCTTGTTCTTTCAAGAATTCAACTGCATCATCATATGTGATACGTGGGAAAGGCGTTGTAACTTTTTCAAGCTTTTCAGTGTCACGTTCTAAAATATTTAATTCTAATTTGCAATTTTCTAGTACTGATTTAACAACATGTGTCACATATTGTTCTTGAATTTCTAGGCTTTCGTTATGATCGCAAAACGCTTTTTCAGCCTCTATCATCCAAAATTCAATTAAATGACGGCGTGTTTTAGATTTTTCTGCACGGAATGTAGGTCCAAATGAAAATACTTTACCATGAGCCATTGCAGCTGCTTCTAAATAGAGTTGACCACTTTGAGATAAAAAAGCATCTTGATCAAAATATTTAGTATGGAATAGTTCACTTGTACCTTCTGGTGCACTAGCTGTTAAAATAGGTGGATCTATTTTGGTAAACCCAGTATTATTAAAGAATTCATATGTTGCACGAATAATTTCGTTTCTTATTTTCATAACTGCATGTTGTTTTTTTGAACGTAACCAAAGGTGACGATGATCCATTAAGAATTCTGTACCATGGTTTTTCGGTGTGATTGGGTAATCATGAGCTTCTGCAATGATTTCAATAGAATTTACTTGCATTTCATAACCTAAATCAGAGCGATTATCTTCTGAAATGACGCCAGTAATATATAATGAAGTTTCTTGCGTAATATCTTTAGCTAACTGAAAAGTATCTTCATCTACATCAGCTTTTACTACGACGCCTTGCATAAAGCCAGTACCATCTCTTAACTGCAAGAATGCAATTTTACCACTTGAACGTTTATTCGTTAACCAAGCACCTATCGTTACTTCTTGGTTAATGTAATGTTTTGCCTCTTTTATCGTTGTTTTCATAACCAAACTCCTAATATTTTTGTAGTCTTCTTTTATTAATCCTTATACATTTTAACAAAATCAAGGTACAACTTCTAGTTGCGAGTGTTACTTATATGATGTATTGTCTCTTTTTTTATTTTTTTAAGTAAGCTTGAAAATTGTTTTATATCGCCTTTTTTTTGACGATAACTTTCTAATGATTGTTCAAAGAATTGTTTGTAATTACTTTTAATTAAACGATCATCAAATGATACGATGATACCTTTATCTTGCTCACTTCTAATAAGTCTGCCTAGTCCTTGCCTGAAACGAGTAACAGCATCAGGTAAAACGAAATCTTTAAATGTGGAAGTGAATTCAGATTCCATTAACCAATATTTCGTATTGTTATGATTCATAAAAGGTAATTTTGTAATCATTACACACTTGATACCATTTGATTGGAAATCAAAACCTTCAAAGAATGTGCTAGTCCCTAATAGGATGGCTTTAGAAAAACTATTAAATTGCTGTACAATTTTATAGTTTTGATTTTGTTGTTGTGTGAGTATTACGTAATCCTCAAACTCAGGTAATTCATTCAAGAGTTCTTGTACCATATGCATCATCTTATAACTAGTGAATAGAATTAAACATTTTGATTCAATAACTGTTGTATATTCTATAACATAGTTGACAATAGAGCTCACATAGTCATCAATATTTTTATAATTATATGAAGCGACATCATTTGGTATAAATACAGTTGTCTGGTTTGAAGATACTGTTGCAGTATCAAGCTCATAAGTATTAAATATGATGTTCTTATTAAACCATTGCTTGAAATTTTCAAATGAGTGATTAAAAGTTAAGGTACCTGAAATAAATGTAAGTGCATTAAATTTATCTAACACTTGTTTTGTTAATATTTCTTTCACATCATAATCTTTTACATTTAATTTGATTGTAGATTTTTGGTTAATGTTTTTAATGGATAAATAACTAGTATGATTATTTTTTAAACTAGTTTCAATTGCTCTAAACTTATCATTAATATAAAGTAATTGCTTTCTTACTGTTTTAATTGTTTTATGGCTCATGCCGTTAAAGAATTCTAAGGTCATATTTAATTTATGAATGATGGCATGCAAATCATTTAAAATAGGTGTTACATCGAAATGATATACAAAATGAACTTTATGCACTTCATCATCATGTATTTCTGATTGTTGGATGCTATTAAACATCGTACTAAACAATTGTTCGTTTAAATCATGTATTTCATTGATATTTGTTTTAAGGCCAAAAACATCGATTGGTGGTATATCTAATTTTTCAAGTATACGTTGTTGTTCTAAATGGTCGATAGCGGCAAGTAGTTTATCGTTTTCAGTTTTACCAATTAGGCCTAATTGGTATTTGACATCAGAATAGCTTAATTCATTCGTAACTTGGTTTAATGCGTAATCAGGTAACCTATGGGCTTCGTCAATGATACAATCATCAAATAATTGATAAATTGTATTGTCATGTGAAGCATGTATTAAATGAGCGTGATTTGTTATACCAATTTGTATATTTTTTGCGTTGCGCTTAATAAAATTAAAATAATTAATGTCATTACGCACTGGAACATAAGTTTCTAACTTTTGTTCATAATACATTTTTTGTCCGCCTTTTAAATCTAACTCTTGTATATCTCCAGTATGTGTTTCTGTAATCCAGATCAATAATTGCATTTTCAAAATGCTAACTTCGTAATTATTAGATTCATCTTTTAAGATTTGACTGATTAATCCTAACGAAATATAATCTCGTTTACTTTTGATTAAAGATGCATTTATTTTAAAATTCAATGCTGATTTTAATGCAGGTATATCTTTTTCCAACAACTGATTTTGTAATAATTTTGTATTTGTAGAAATCATTACATGTTTTCCTGTTTGTATGTTATACATTAATGAAGCTAATAAATATGAAAATGATTTACCACTCCCTAACGGCGCTTCAATCATAGCTTTCTCGCTATGCATCAACTGTTCTAATATAATTTCAGCTAAATATAATTGTTGGGGTCTATATGTTAAATTTAATTTTTCAGTAATGTCTGTATAAAGATCTTTTAAAGTTCCGTCAAAGTTTACTGTGGGCGCTTTAAAATCTCTTTGCTTTTTATAAATAATCTGTTCAAATTGTTCGAAATCTTCACTTAGTTGTTCATGGTTATGGTTTCGAGCCATTTCAAAAAGAATATCATGTAAATCATATTTTAAATTTTTACTTAAATAATAAAGTTGTTTTAAAGTATTTAAATGTAGTGCTTCGAATTTATTGAAAGCAAGTATCATAAGTTGTGCAGTCGTTGCAGCATCTTCATCCGCACGGTGGGCATTATTTAACGTAATACCATGTGCTTCTGCTAATTCACTTAATTGATAACTTTTATCTGTTGGGAAAGCAACTTTAAACAATTCTAATGTATCTAATACTTTTTTGGGTCTATATCTGATATTACATTTTTTAAATGATTTTTTTATGAAATTTAAATCAAAAGTTACATTATGTGCGACAAAGATACAGCCTTCAAGTTGTTTGTATATATCGTCAGCAATTTCATGGAAATATGGTGATTGCTTTAGCATTTCATCTTCAATTGAGGTTAATGCTTGAATAAAAGGAGGAATTTCTAAATCTGTTTTTACCATAGAGTGATAGGTGCCAATTATTTTATTATCGCGGACGAAAGTAATACCAATTTGAATAATTTCATCGTAGTCTAATTGGTTGCCTGTTGTTTCTAAATCAACAACAGCGTAGCAAGGTTGTGTCATTTTCATTCCTCCTTTTCTTATAAATTTATAGTTCTATATCTGCACTCATGAGTTTGTGTTGTGTCTGTTGCTCATCAATGACAATTAGATAACCATGCTCATCAATATCTATAGCTTCACCTTGAAATTGTTGACCATTTTCAGTGAATTTTAAAGTTCTATTCCAAATATTTGAAGCTTCAATGTATTCATGTCGTATCGTGGAAAACGGCTGGCTTAAAAATTGATGGTAACGTTTTTCAATCTGATTTATTAATTGCTCTAATAAATGATAACGATGTATTTTTTGGTTAGCATGTATTCTCAAGCTCGTGGCCTTTGATTGCAACTCACCATGAAAATCTTCAGGCAAGTGATTCATATTTATGCCAATACCGCATATCACCGCTTCTATACCATCACTATTAGCTACCATTTCAGTCAAAAATCCACAAGCTTTTTTTCCATCAATATAGATATCGTTTGGCCATTTAATCGTAACTCTCTCATTACTAAATTGTTGCATTGTATCTCTGATACCTAATGCTATAAACAAGTTAAACTTTGTTATCATTTCAAATGGGACATTTGGACGTAACACAAGAGACATCCATAATCCTTTGCCACGTGATGAATCCCATGGTCTATTGAAGCGCCCTTTTCCTTTCGTTTGCTCATCACTTAAAATTAAAAAGGTGTTTGAGTTTCCAACTAATTTTTGTTTGGCGAGTAACTGTGTGGAATCAACTTGCGCTTTGACCTCTACATGATCAAACATTTTTTGTTCATCGATTAAAGGTTCTACAATCCCACTATACCATTTATCAGGTAGTTCAATTAAGCGATGTCCTTTATGGTTAATTGATTCAATTTCACACCCTTCTTGCTTAAGTTGATCAATTACTTTTTTGACTGCTGTTCGAGAAATTGAAAGATGTTCTGCAATAAACTGTCCAGAAATATATTCTGACTGGTTTGTATATAAGATTTGAATAACATCTTTACTGTATTTCGACATGTGACTTCACCCACCTAATGATTTCTGGTTTAATATTTTGAACATCTCTATTGATAATAGCAATCTCAATATCTCTCAATAGTGTTTTTAGCCAAGGACCGCTTTGCTTATTAACTGCCTCAAGGATATCTTTACCATTAATATCAATATCCTTTCTTGAGTGAATAGGTAACTTTTTAGATTCTTCTTTTACAGATTGTATATTTATAATAAGCGGTGAAAAAGAAGGTAAATGGTTTTTAATATGTAAATCAATGAAATTTAATATTAATAGTATATCTTGTTCACCATAATCATAAAGAAGTATTTTAAAGTCTGATTTAGATTTAATATTGGGTAATTGATTAAGTAGCCGTTCTAATTTACCTATATACTTTTTTTCATTATTACTAATTTTTAAATCATTAAGCGCACCATTTACTAAAGGTTGTTGTGCTTTCAATAAAGCTACAAATAAAGTGAACGGAATGGCTTCATCTAAAATAAAATCATTTAGTTTATAATGTTTGAAAAAAGGAATGTAATTAAATGCATTCAAGTACTGTAAGTTTTCAAAACTATGGACTACATACTTACCAGAAGTGAGTTTTTTTAGTTCAACCACAATTCGTTCAATTGATAAATATTTAATATCATGGATATGTGATTTCATACCATAAAAAGTTTCATTTTCTAATGCAAATCCTAATTGTGCTTGAAAACGTAGACCTCGAATAATCCTTAACGCGTCTTCGTTAAAACGTTCATGCGCATTGCCTACGGTTCTAATTATGTGATTTTCAATATCTTGTTGACCATTGAAGTAGTCGTGAATATGAAAATCGGCGTCCATAGCTATTGCATTCATTGTGAAATCACGTCTTTTAACATCCTCATATAATTCACGCACAAAAAAGACTTCGTTAGGTCTTCGATGATCATCATAATCACCTTCTGCACGAAATGTTGTTACTTCATAGTGTTCACCATTATAGACAACATTGACTGTGCCATGTTCTCTACCTATAGGAATTGTCTTTTCGAAAATAGCTTCTACTTCTTCAGGCGTCGCACTCGTAGTAATATCAATATCGTGTATTGTTTTATGCATTAGATAATCTCTCACAGAACCCCCAACAAAAAATGCTTGGTAATGGTTAGATTGTAAAGTTTTTAATATTGGTTTTGCTTGTTCGAATAATGTTTTAGTCATGATTAACCTCTAACATTTTTTTATAATAATATTCATATTGGTCTGCAATTAAATCTGATGAAAAACGTTCAGCAACATCATCCAGCATTTGCTGCTGCATTTTTTTATAAAGTTCATCATTTGTCAACAATTGTAACGCATACGTACTGGCTGTATCACTATCACCAATATTTACTATAAAACCTGTTTCGTTATGTTTAATTACTTCTTTGATACCTCCAGCTGTAGAGCCAATTGGAAGTACACCTGATTTCATTGCTTCTAGCAATGTGAGACCAAAGCTTTCCTTCTCACTTAATAATAATACTAAATCTGATATTTGATAAAATTCACTCACCCAATTTTGTTTACCTAAAAATAACACAGCATGTTCAATGTCTAATTCACGTGCTTTTGCTTTCATATCCATTAATTGAGGTCCATCACCTAATAAAATAAGTTTTGATGGCAATTTTTGGTGTATCTTTGCGAAAGTTTCAATGACTGTATCAATTCGTTTGACTGCTCTAAAATTAGAAACGTGAATAATCACTTTTTCTTCAGGTTCTATCCCGTAACAAGCTTTTAATTTGATATCAGATTCAGTTGGCATTGAATGTTTTGTAGGGAATTCATTTTCTCTAACGAAATTATAAATTGGAATGATTGTTTTATCTGTTTCAATAATATCAGTCGTTTGTTCTGCAAGTGATTTACTGACACTTGTCACTACATCGCTACCTTCTATACCAAATTTAATCGCATTTTTTAATGAGTGATCATATCCCAATACTGTAATATCAGTGCCATGTAGGGTAGTCATTATTTTAATGTCTTTACCAGACATGTGTTTTGCTAAGATACCACAAACAGCATGCGGTACGGCATAATGCATATGTAATAAATCTAGGTCATATTCATTGATTACTTCAGCAATCTTGGTACTTAAGGTAATATCGTAAGGTGCATATTGGAATACAGCATATTGATTCACTTCAACTTGATGAAATGTAATATTAGGTAAAGGTTTTCTAATTCTAAAAGGTATATTCGATGTTATAAAATGGATATCATGTCCTCTTTCTGCTAATTTGATACCCAACTCAGTGGCGATAATTCCAGAACCACCCATAGAAGGGTAACATGTAATTCCTATTTTCATAGGTGGCACATCCTTTCTTAAACAATATCAATCTATTTTCTTTCAAAACGATTTTTATCTCGTGTATTAAACTTATCCATTGTTTCGTTAAAACTTTCAGTCATATCTATATCTAAGGAATTAGCTATACATAGTAACACGAATAAATTATCTCCAAGTTCTGCCTTTACCGTGTTTGCAGCTTCACTATCTTTTTTCTTTTTTTCTCCATAAAAATGATTGATTTCTCTTGATAACTCTCCTACTTCTTCTGATAACCTTGCGAGATTTGCTAGAGGTGAAAAGTAGCCAGTTTTAAATTGATTTATATAGTCATCTACTTCTGTTTGCATGTCTTTCATCGATTTCATGATAAACGCCTCTCATTCTATCAGTTTCTTTTATAGTATAGACTAATTCTATGATTCATGCATTATTCCTGCAACCTTTATACACTATTCAATATGAATTAAGTAGTTAAATTAAATGATAATATGATATGCTGAGGTATAACAATAATAGATGTAAAGAAAGTCACCATTTAAAATCTATATTTAAAAAAAAAATAATTTTATACATAAAAAAAGAGATTGGGCAAAATGATTGCCTCAACCTCTTATCCTAATTTTATCAACCTAAGCGTTGTGAAACAGTGAAATAAATTTAAATAATTTATATTTCTGTCTCATTTGCATGGATAAATTATTCACTTGATCTAGCGATTAAAATGAAACGTGCAAGTTCTGCTAATGCTACAGCAGTGGATGCAACGTAAGTCATTGCAGCAGCTGATAATACTTTTTTTGCATGGCGATATTCTTTTTCATTAACAATATCTAAGCTTTTAATTTGTTTCATTGCTCTACTACTAGCATCAAATTCGACTGGCAAGGTAACAATTGAGAACAATACTGCGAATGACATTAATGCAATTCCTATCCAAAGTGCAGTTGAACCCAATGTACTCTGTAAACTCGTTAAAACAATACCAGCAAACACTGCCATGTAACCTAAAGAACTACCAATATTTGCTAAAGGTACTAATGAAGTTCTAAATCTTAAGAAGAAATATCCTTGGGCATGCTGTATAGCATGTCCTACTTCATGGGCTGCAATTGCTGTACCAGCAACTGAAGGTCTATTGAAGTTTGCTGGTGATAAGACAAGAACTTTTTTACTAGGATCATAGTGATCTGTTAGAAATCCTTTACCTTCGACAACATCTACATCATAAATTCCATTTGAATGGAGTATTTCAAGCGCTACTTCACGCCCTGTTTTCCCACTAGTTGATCTCACTTGAGAATACTTTTCATAGTTAGATTTAACCTTGTGTTGTGCCCATAGAGGCAGAACCATTAAAATAACAAAGTATATAATCATATAAATAAAAGACAAAAATCCTCACTCCTTTATAAACATTTTACTGTGGACGTTAATAATGGTCAAATATTTTATCTTTTTTAAATAGAGTTAAACTTAAATATAAAACTAAAGGTATAACGCTTAACCAGAATGCTAAGTATGCAATTGCTTCAATGTGACTTGCAATAAAATCATAAAAAGGATATTGCATAAATACATAATCGATAATGTCATTATGAAACACCCATATCATCGCTACGAAAAAGGCAGAAATCGTCACTTTAAATCTTGGATAAAAAATAAAACCTTCAATTGCCATAATGCCGTGAGAAAGTATCAACATACAACCTGTAATTGTAATCATATCGTATTGAATAAAAAGAATGATATTCATAATTACAGCCCATACTCCATACTTGATTAATGTGACAAAAGCGAGTGCTTCGATGATTGGTAAGTTCTTGTTAACAATCAACCCTAGAATAGCAATACATAAAAATAATGATGCAGTTGGACTATCAGGTACAAATGGTATAAATTGCCAAGGTGTAGCACTCATTTGTGAACCGTACCAAATATACCCGTAAACTGTGCCTAATAAATTACATATTAATAAGAAATACAGCATACCTTTATTAAAAATGATAAGTTGCCATAGTGAGTAAATGTTCATATAGTCAATCCTTCGATAATGTATTAAGATTCCTCAACTTAAATGTATTTAGGATTTGAGATAATTGATAAAATAAAGCTCTATCCTGAAGTTGCAGACTTAAGTCAATATTGTCTTGTAAATATTTGATAATAGATGATTCACTTTTTTTTGATAATGGCAAACCATATATATCTTGAATATATACGGCATAATATGGAGAGTGAAGTAATTGTGTTAACAATAAATCGTCTAATTTCGTATCTCTAGAATCTTCTTTATTTAAATATAATTTGATATCAAAAAAGATATTTTGATTTGCGATATAGTCAAATATTTTTTCATTATTAATATATTGTTGATCCTCTACTATAAGTTTTATGGCGATGTTGTCTGTATTCACAGTTGCAATTTCTAAAGTGTTATGACTGGGAATTTGCTCATCTACAAAGTATATTTTTTGTAAAAGTTCAGGTGAGGATTTTATCAAATTTAATACCCATACACTAATTCGAGATTTAAAACGATACTGAAATAATACGTATTCTATAAAACTTGCTTTTAATTGTTGTAAGGTATCAGTCAATATACTCACCTTCTTTACTTTTTAGAATGATTGCAATCTTTCAGCTTCATCATGCCAAGTTTCGTTCGATGGGTCTATTTCTAGCAATTGCTTTAAGATTTGTTGTGCTTGTTCTATATAACCTATTTCAACTAAATAGAAATAATAATCACTTAAAAATGCTGATTGCGTTCTCATGGTTGGATAGGCTAATTCAAAGAAATGTTGTGCTTCTTTATCTCGCTCTTCTTGACCTAAAGCATGTGCTACATGCCACATAAATACGGGATCTAAATCTTCTTCATCTACATATTGTAATAAGCTAATAATTGAATCGTAATCTTCTTCTTGTCTAAAGAAATCACTCAAGATTAAAAGTGGTTCTTGATAAGCATTATCTACGTCTAAGGCTTGTAGTAACAATTGTACACCTTCATTAGCATCTCCGTGTTCTATTTGAATACTACCTGTTGATACCATTAATTCTTTATAAAATTGACTCAAGCGCAATCCTTCTTTACCAATTTCAATGGCATCTGCATGATTATGCTCGTTTTCATATAATTGTTGTAGATAAAAGTAGCCCTGTAGGAAGTCTGGATCTTTTGATAATAGTGTTTGCACTAATTTGATAGCTTCCTGTGTTAAGTCATTTTTTTCATAAGCAATGGCTTTTTTGAAGTATATTTCTGAATCCATTTCATCTTCGCTGATTTCATTAAACATTGTGATGGCATCACTATAATTTCCACTTTGTAAGCTACAATCAGCTAAACGTGAGAATAAATTAACATTATTGATTTGATATTCTCCCGTTTCTAATACCGTTTCATATTCTGAAGAAGCACGTAAATATTGACCATCAAAATAAAGTAATTCTGCCAATGCGAAATGTATGATTGGGTCGTTTGGTTCAATATCAATAGCTTCTACTAATTTATCTATAGCCACTTCAAGCATATTTAATTGTTGGTATAAATCTGCTTCTAGCATCAAACGTTCTGTAGATAGTTCAACAGTGCTTAAATATTCTAATGCTTCATCCGTTTGATCTTCCGCAATCAGTCCTTCAATGAAATAAATTAACAGTTCACTTTCATCTGGGTATTTGTGATAAAGTGTACGAAATACTTCAAGACCTTGTGGCATTAGTCCAAAGTTATATAATGTTTCACCGAGTATAAAGAGCGCATCGTCTTTTGGAGAACTTAGCGCGTCATTTACCCGTGTATCTAAGTTATCTAGTTTTTGTAAGTTGATATCATCTATAAGTTTATAGATATCTTCCATACTTTATCCCTCTTTTTCTAATTGATTAAATTTAGCTAAGAAACCTGGGAAGGAAACATTGACTGCATCAAATTGATCAATCGTTAATGTATCACTAGTTAGTAAAGAAGTTACAGCAAGCATCATACCAATGCGATGATCAGTAAAGCTATCCACTGTGGCAGTTTGTTCCAATCTTGATGGATGGATAATCATGCCGTCACTTGTTGGTTGCAAGGTGAAACCTAATAAATTCAACATGTTTGCCGTAGTGTCAATACGATTGGTTTCTTTGACCTTTAATTCTTCCGCCTCTTTTATAATACTTGTTCCATTTGCTTGAGTACAAAGTAAGGCGATAACTGGTAATTCATCAATCGCTCTTGGTACCAATTCACCTTCAATATGGATAGGCTTCATATTTGGTGTATATTGTACGCGTATTGAAGCGGTAGGTTCTGAACCATTAGTTTGATTGAATAAAGTTATATTGCCATCCATTTGTGTCACGATATCTATGATACCTGAACGTGTTGGATTTATGCCAACATTGTGAATTGTAATATCACTTCCTGGAGTTATCAACCCTGCAACAATGAAATATGCAGCTGAGGAAATGTCCCCAGGTACGTGAAAATCAGTTGCAGTAATATGTTCAATACTATTTTCAGGTAATTGAATCATTTTATCATTGTAAGTAATCGGAATTTGATAATGTTCAAACATTGTTTCTGTATGATTGCGCGTTATACCTATTTCAGAAATCGTTGTTTTTTCGTTTGCAAACAAGCTTGCAAATAATATTGCACTTTTAACTTGAGCACTTGCGACTTCCATTTGGTATGATATGCCTTTAATTTGAGCAGGTTTGATGATTAAAGGCGTAAAGTTATGATTCACGCCTGAAATATCTGCATTCATTAACGTTAGAGGTTTCATAATTCGATCCATCGGTCTTTTACCAATAGAAGCATCACCAGAAAGGACTGCTTCAATGCCTAGTCCGCATAATAATCCAGCAACTAAACGTGTCGTCGTTCCAGAATTGCCAGTATAGAGTACTTGATGTGGTGTTCGGAAAAATTTATATCCAGGTGAGTTTATTTCAATTTTATCTTCTAAAATTTCTATTTCGACACCAAGTAGACGGAAAATTTCTACTGTACGAATACAATCTTCACCAAGTAAGGGTTTATATATCGTTGACCTACCTGATGCTAATGAGCTTAAAATAATCGCTCTATGTGTCATTGACTTATCTCCTGGAACTTCTATTTCTCCAATCAGAGGACCATTTATATCAATTGTTTTACTATTAACCAATTATGCCACCTACTTTTTAAAATATGTTTGTAATGTCGTGAAACTCTCTACTAAAGTGGATTTATCGACATGTTTAACCACAGGATTTCCTATACCTTCTAATAAAACCATCTGTACGCCTTGTTGGTCATTCTTCTTATCTCTTAACATTAATTCATAAAGTGAATCGAATTTGAAGGTATTGATGATATTTAATGGATAATCTAGAGAACTTAAATAATTGACGTAATGTAAAATATCAAATTTTTGGTTTAAAATATGGTTCGATACGATGAATTGAAAAAGAATGCCAATCATCACGGCATGACCGTGTGGTATTTTAAATGTGTATTCAACGGCATGACCAAAAGTATGTCCTAAATTTAAAAATTTACGAACGTTTGATTCTTTTTCATCTTTTACAATAATATTTAACTTTGTCTCTATGCCTTTATAAATATAATATTCCATTTCATCTAATGACGCTAACGTTGTCTTATCATAAAAATGTGATTCAATATTACGTACTGCATCGGCATCAGTTAACAATGCATGTTTATATACTTCAGCGTAACCACTCAATATTTCTGTATAAGGAAGCGTTGAGAGAAAATTCAAATCATAGATAACCGCAGTTGGTCTATAAAATGCACCAATTAAATTTTTACCGTGTTTTGAATTGATTCCCACTTTACCACCAACACTAGAATCATGTGCTAATATCGTCGTAGGTACTTGGATAAAATCAACGCCTCTCAATAGGGTAGCAGCTAAAAATCCAGCGAAATCACCGGTAGCGCCACCACCTACTGCAATGATGCAAGTATTTCTAGTCAAATTTTTGCTCAATAATGTTTCTATAGTCTCTGCATAATAATCTAGAGATTTTGTAGACTCACCTGACGGTACAGCCAACATGTGAGCATCGTATTCAGATGTAATAAATTCTAATGTATCATCCCATTTTTGAGCAATTGTATTATCTACGACTAGTACAATATCTTTGTAATTTTCAATGTAATGACGTAAATGTTTTAGCGCGTTATGTTCTATGATAATAGGATAATTATTAGTCTCATACGTAGTTTGTAATTTCATCGATATCACCTGGCTAATCTTATAATTTAGTATTCAATATTCAACAAGCGGCGTTCTTCAATTTGTGATTTTAATTGCTCGATATGATTACATTGGAATTCTTCTAATAATGCTTTTGCAAGTTCAAAAGCAACGACATTTTCTACTACAACACTTGCAGCTGGAACGGCACAACTATCAGAGCGTTCAACAGAAGCTTTAAAAGATTCTTTAGTATTAATATCTACTGAATTTAGCGGTTTATATAATGTTGGAATTGGTTTCATAACACCATTGACAACAATAGGCATTCCGTTAGACATACCACCTTCAAAACCACCTAAATGATTTGATCCTCTGTAATAACCATTGTTTGTATCATAAAGTATTTCATCTTGTATTTCACTGCCAGGTTTTTCGGCTGCTTTAAATCCTTCTCCAAAACTGACGCCTTTAAAAGCATTAATACTTACAACCCCTTGAGCAATTCTACCATCTAATTTACGGTCATAATGTACATAACTGCCGATACCAATTGGTACTCCTTCAATAATAGTTTGTACAACGCCGCCAATAGTATCTCCTGCCTTTTTGGCGTCATCAATTTTATCTCTCATTTGTTGAGCAATATCATCATTAATCACACGGACATCATTTTTATCAATATTAGATTTGATTGTTTCAAGGTCATAAGCTAAATCATCTTTAATACCACCAATTTCCATAACTCTACTATAAAAATGAATATCGAGTTGCTTTAGTAATATTTTCGATACAGCACCTACAGCCACTCGCGCAGCAGTTTCTCTAGCAGAAGAACGCTCTAATACATTTCTTAAGTCTCGATGATTATATTTCATACCGCCGATTAAATCGGCATGACCTGGACGTGGTTTTGTAATTACGCGCTTCATGTTTTCTTGATCTTCATCGCTAATAGGATCAGCGCCCATGATTTTTCTCCAATGTTTAAAATCATCATTTGTGACAATAAGCGTGATTGGACTACCAAGCGTATATCCGTTACGTACCCCAGATACAATTTCAACACTATCTTTTTCAATTTGCATGCGTCTACCTCTACCGTATCCACCTTGACGTTTAAACATTTCTTCATTTATATCGGCAGCACGAATTTCTAAATTTGCTGGCACACCTTCAATAATTACTGTTAGTTGCGGACCATGTGATTCTCCTGAAGTTAAATATCTCATTATTTACCCACTCCGTTCTTTAGTACTTTAAATGATTATATGTTCCTTATCTTATCACATTCAATTGTTCAAATTAACAGAAAAATTTCAAATAACTAAACTTTATAAGATTTCCTTACATACAACTATAACATCTGTCTAAAATTCAGTAATAACTTAAGATATTAAACGACTTCACTTTAGAATGCAATTGCAACTTTTATACAAAAAAACACCTTCGCATAAATTCATTTTATTATGAATACAACGAAAGTGTTTTGATTTTACGGATACGACCATGAATCGCATTTTTACTATTATTTTTTATCTTTATTGTTGAGCGTATTAAATAATTAAGTTAATAACGCATATCATCTTACAAGTAATGGTGTATAGATTCAACGATGATTATTCGTATAACCATGCTTCACGTGATTCTGTAAAATCACTTAATTCTTCTGCATTAAACCAAAGATTGATTTCTTTATTAGCAGATTCAACTGAATCTGAACCATGAATAATGTTTCTGCCTACAGTTAAACCAAAGTCTCCTCTGATTGTACCAGGTGTAGCTTCTGATGGATTTGTTGATCCAATAATGTGACGCGCAATATGTACTGCATCTTCACCTTCTACAACCATTGCAAATACAGGTGCAGAAGTAATAAAGTCGATTAAATTGCCATAGAATGGTTTATCCGTATGTTCAGCATAATGTTCTTCTGCAAGCGATTTAGGTACTGTCATTAGTTTAGCACCTACAAGTTTTAGTCCTTTACGTTCAATACGTGAAACGATTTCACCTATCAAATTACGTTGAACCGCGTCCGGTTTAATCATTAAAAATGTTCTTTCCATTGTGTGTTTATCCCCCTGTTAGTGATGTAAGTTTTATAAAAATACAAAACAAAATATTATAATGTCTTGAAGCACATTATAATATTAACAGTTAATTTAAGCGCTTTCAATGCTTTTCACACTATTATACGTTTCTTTTCCCTACTTTTTTAATAATTTTTTTAAATATTGGTTTAGCATCATCTTTTTCTAATTGATCAATAAGATGAAGCGCTTTATCTAAATATCTATCGCTAATTGCTTGTGATTGTTTTATCACATCAGAATGTTTAACGGTTTGTATACATTTATCAAATAAGGATTGATCACTGTTTGGGCCAAGTTGTTCTATTTGTGATTTAAACTCAGGATTTTTACGCATTTCTAACAATACTGGTAACGTTAAATGGCCGTTCATTAAATCACTGCCCACTGGTTTTCCTAATTTCTTTTCAGTACTAGTAAAATCTAGAATATCGTCAACGATTTGAAAACTCATACCAATATAATGACCAATCATTTTCAAATTACGAACCGTTTTGGCATCAGCATGTGAAGCAATTGCTCCAACTTCTGTTGATAATTGTATAAGCAATGCAGTTTTACGTTTGATTCTTCTTAAATAATTAGTAATTGTTTGATGTGCATTGAATTGATCTTGAAACTGGTACAATTCACCCATGCATACTTCGACAATTGCACTAGATATCACTTTATGTACTCGGTTATCCTCAATATTTGAAATATGTTCTAAACCGACAGCTAATAGAAAATTACCTGTGAGAATTGCAGTGTCTTGATCCCATTTTTTGGCAATCGTTAAACTACCGCGACGTTTATCACTTTTGTCAATAACATCATCATGTACTAAAGTAGCCATATGGATTAATTCGAGTGCTACAGCAACACGATAGACATCTTCATTAATTTCTTCGCCAAATTGACTACTTAATATTACAAAGGCAGGTCTTACACGTTTTCCGCCTGATGAAAATAAATGATAAGAAGCATCTTCTAAGATTTGATCCTTACTTATTAATGCTTCTTCCAATCGCTGTTCAATTATTTTAATTTCATTGTTCATATTTAACTTTGACACAGTCATCACCTTTGGTTGTTTCATTTTTATTTATAGCCTAGGTGCATCGCTGCAACGCCACCAGTGAAGCTACGTACCTTAATATTACTAAATCCTGCTTGTGAAAATAAACGTTTTAATTTTTCTTTGTCTGGAAAATCAAAAGTAGATTGCTGTAACCATTCATATTCATCTTTCGATTTCGCAAATATTTTACCAAATATAGGCATTACAAATTTAAAGTATAATTTATAACATTGTTTAAATATTGGAGCAGTTGGTTGACTTGTTTCTAAGCAAACAACCATTCCACCAGGTTTTAAAACTCGATTTAGTTCTTTAAGCGTTGCAAGGTAATCAGGTACATTACGTAAACCAAAGCCAATTGTGACATAATCAAATTCATTATCCTCGAATGGTAAATGCATTGCATCACCATGAATGAGTTGGATATTTTGCATGTCCGCTGTTTTCTTTTTACCTACTTCAAGCATGTTTTCACTAAAATCTACACCTAATACTTCACCAGAAGGACCGACTGCTTTGCTTAAAGAAATGGTCCAGTCTGCCGTTCCGCAACAAACATCTAATGCTTTGCTACCATCTTTAACATTCATTTCTTTCATAACGCGTTTTCTCCATGTCTTGTGTTGTTCAAAGCTGATGATGTTGTTTAGGCGATCATATTTTCCAGAAATATTTTGAAAAACGTTATGTACTTGTTCTTTTTTTGCTTTATTATCTGCCATCATTGATTACCTCTTTTTTAATTAATTTCTAATTTAATTTCTTCTAAAAATGTATTTAGTTCATCTTTCGAATATTTTTTTAAATACGAAGGATGATTTTCTAATAAGTTTGTTAATAATTTTTGATTGATATCTGTTGTTTCTATGTTTGGTACGTATCGATTGATAGTAATAAGTGGAAATTTATTTTCGATTTTTAAAATAAAATGACCGATTTCTTCTTTGGGAATCACTCCGTTATGGATGGAGGATTTCATTTCATTAATTTCAACAATCGCTGAACTAATTTGCTTTTGAAAAATTGGATCATGTAACTTCGCTAATAATGTATAAAAGTGAGCGCTTAGTAAATCACCAATCAAAATGGCTTTCTTAGAGGATAAATTTTTGGAAACCTCATCTAAATGACGCATCGCAGTATCTATAGTGAGGCAAGCTAATTTAGCATCTTCAGGTATATCATAAGAATCAAGGATTTTTGCTAATACTTCATTTATATAAATAGCGTCATAATGATGTATACCTTTCAAGCGTTGGGTAATTTGTTTTTCAAAAATACTTAATGTCGTTTCCATGTTCACACCTCACGTTATTATCAATATACATATTAACATTATATAGGGAAAATTAAAATCAACGGTTTTCAAAGTGATAAATATATACGTTTTATGTATTTTGTGAATAGTAAAAATTATAAAAATAAATGAATTATGTTTGTTTATTATCTTTATAAAAACTAAATTGATGTTTGATCACTTTAAAAATCTCTTAATATCATATCATCATATCGAATGATACCATATTAAGAGACTTAGTTTACAATCTATTTTTATTTGTATTTAAAAGTTTTTACCAAAAGAAAAAAAGCCCCTGTAACAAGGGCTTCACTTTTAAGTAAAGAATTATTTAACTGCATCTTTTAAAGCTTTACCAGCTTTGAATGCTGGAACTTTGCTTGCAGGGATATCAATTTCTTTACCAGTTTGTGGATTACGTCCTTTACGAGCAGCACGTTCACGTACTTCGAAATTACCGAATCCAATTAATTGTACTTTTTCACCTTTAGAAAGTGATGTTTGAATTGATTCGAATACTGCATCTACAGCTAAACCAGCTTCTTTTTTAGTTAAATCAGCTTGTTCTGCAACAGCATTGATTAAATCTGTTTTGTTCATTATGAATTCACCTCCCCTAGGGTTTATAATGATAACTTAATATCATTATGGTATGACTTTAACACAACGAATACTGCAACTGCAATGATTTATGTGTAAAAAACGTTGAATTAATAGGATTTTAATATCAAATTGTTATATATTTGCAAAAAAGTGTAATAGTTCTATCTTATTCGGCCTTTTTGCCCCGTCCCATTAAGTCTTTGACGCTTTCATCAACAGGTTGATTTTCAAACAAAACTCTATATAATGCAGTTGTAATTGGCATATCAATATGATGTTCTTTAGCTAAATTATAAACTGATTTTGTAGTATATACACCTTCAACCACCATATTCATTTCTTCTAATGCTTTTTCTAGTGATTTACCTTCACCTAATTTATACCCTAATGTATAATTTCTAGAATGAGTAGACGTGCACGTTACAATTAAATCGCCAATACCACCTAAACCTAAAAATGTCAGTGGATCTGCGCCTAATTTTTCACCAAGTCGACTTATTTCAGCTAAACCTCTAGTCATTAATGCCGCTTTGGCATTGTCTCCGAAGCCCATGCCTGAAATTACACCGCTTGCAACAGCTATAATATTTTTTAATGCGCCACCCAATTCTACGCCTACTAAATCGTCATTCGTATAAACTCTTAAATAATCATTCATAAATAAATCTTGAGCTAGTTTACTCACTTCTGGTGATTTAGAAGAAGCAGCCACTGTAGTTGGTTGTTTGATAACAACCTCTTCAGCATGGCTTGGACCTGATAGTACACCAATACCTGCATTATGTTCAGAGCTAATTGAGTCTTCTAACATTTCAGAGACGCGTTTATAAGTATCGTTTTCTATTCCTTTAGCAACATGGATAAAAGTTTTTTTCGATGTTAAGTGTGAATCAATTTCACTTGCAACTTCCCTCATCGCTTTTGTAGGTAAAGCCATGAGATATACATCTGAATGCGCTATTGCTTTATGAATATCTGTTGTTGCGTTAATTGATAATTCAAGTTGTGCATTTTTAAGATATTTAGTGTTTGTATGAAATTCATTTATTTCATTAACAGTCTTTTCATTTTTTCCCCACATTAATACTTGATGCCCGTTTTCAGCTAAGACATTTGCTAATGCCGTACCGAAACTCCCAGTACCAAAGACAGCTATATTAGACATGTAACCCCTCCATTTATTAATTTCTTCTTCTAGTTATGATGTGTACAGGTGTACCTTCAAATCCAAAGGCAGCTCTGATTTGATTTTCAAGATAACGTTTATAAGAAAAATGCATTAATTCTACGTCATTTACAAACACAACAAATGTTGGAGGTTCTATTGCAACTTGTGTAGCATAAAATACGTTTAATCGACGACCTTTATCTGTTGGTGTAGGATTCATAGAAATTGCATCTGTAATTACTTCATTTAATGTTGAACTTTGAACACGTTTTTTATGGTTTTCACTCGCTTCCAAAATATACGGGAATAGCGTAGATAATCTTTTTTGTTCTTTTGCTGAAACAAAAGCGATTTGTGCGTAATCTAAAAATTGAAATTCTTTGCGTACTTCGTCCTTGAATTTCTTCATAGTATTTGTTTCTTTATCTACAGCATCCCATTTATTGACAACGATAACAATCGCTTTTCCTTCTTCGTGCGCATAGCCAGCAACACGCTTGTCTTGTTCTATGATACCTTGTTCAGCATCGATAACTACTAAAACAACGTTTGATCGCTCTATCGCTTTAAGTGCACGTAAAACTGAGTACTTTTCTGTATTTTCATATACTTTACCCTTTTTACGCATACCAGCAGTATCTATGAGCACATAATCTTGATCGTCATAGCTATATTCAGTATCAACAGCGTCTCGAGTTGTTCCAGCAACATTGGATACTATGACTCGATTTTCACCTAAAATCGCGTTAACTAAGCTCGACTTACCTACGTTAGGGCGACCAATAATTGATAAACGAATTGTATCCTCGTCATATGGATCGGGCTCTTCTTCTTTGAAATTTTTAACTACTTCATCTAATAAATCACCTAATCCTAAACCATGTGAACCAGAAATTGGATATGGATCTCCAAAACCTAGTGAATAAAAATCATAAATTTCATTTCGCATTTCAGGATTATCAACTTTATTCACTGCCAATACAACGGGCTTTTTAGATTTGTATAGCATTTGAGCTACCATTTCATCACTTTGTGTTAAACCTTCTCTAACATTTACCATAAAAATAATGACATCAGCTTCATCTATGGCAATTTCTGCTTGCGCTCTAATCTGTGTTTGGAATGGTGCATCACCTATTTCAATACCTCCAGTATCAATGATATTGAAATCATGAGTTAACCATTCGCCTGATGAATAAATTCTGTCACGAGTCACACCTGGTGTATCTTCAACAATTGAGACACGTTCACCTACGACTCTGTTAAAAATTGTAGACTTTCCAACATTGGGTCTTCCTACAATAGCAACTATAGGTTTAGTCATAACTAACTTCCTCTCTTTTTTAATCTCTATAATTCTATCATACGGGGTAAGTATTTCAAAAGAAATTATTAATGAATCAATTTAAATGACTTTCATGAAATACAATTAATTTATTGATTGATATGTATACTAAAAAAATAAATCTTGCCCTAACGTAAAAATAGGACAAGATTTATTTTTAGTCTTATGATAATTATTAAAACTTAATATCTTTAAGTTTATCTCCGAAAACATCACCTAGTGTTGGATTGTCTTCGTCTTCATTATTATCTAAATATGATTGTGTTGTTTCACTATCACTTTCAACAACATTTTCGTCAGGTAATGTTGCTTTAATAGAAAGTGAAATACGTTCATTGTCAATATCGACACTGAGTATTTTAACACTGACAACTTGTCCTGGTTCTAATACTTCACCAGGTGTACCGATGTGAGAATGACTGATTTCTGAAATATGAACTAAACCTTGCACACCAGGTTTGATTTCAACAAAGGCACCAAAGCTTGTAAGTCTGACAACTTTACCTTCGATTTCTTCACCTTCATTGACTTCTCCTCTTAACGATTCAAACGGGCTTGGTAACGTATCTTTAATTGATAATGAAATACGTTCAGAATCTTTATCAACAGATTTTACTTTCACTTTGACTTGATCGCCAATTGAAACAACATCTTCTGGTGATTTAACATGCTCATGTGATAGTTCGGAAACATGTACAAGTCCATCTACACCACCAATATCGATAAACGCACCAAAGTTTGTTAAGCGTGCAACTTTACCTTCTATGACATCGCCTTCATTAAGATTATTGAGTAAGTCATCTTTTTTCTCAGCATTTTCTAATGCTTCTACAACTTTACGACTAAGAATGACGCGATTATTTGCTGGATCTAGTTCTTCAACTTTTAATTTTAGAACTTGTCCTTCAAAATGAGAGAAATCTTCGATGAAATCAGTTGAAATTAATGAAGCTGGTACAAATCCTCTTTGACCAACATCTACTACTAAACCACCTTTTACAACTTCAGTGACTTTAGCCTCGATGATTTCATCATTATCTAATTTTTCTTGTAAAAATTCATATGATTTTTCAGTTTCTAATTGACGTTTTGATAAGATATAAGCACCTGTCTCATTTTCTTCGTCATATTCCACTTTTGTGACATATGCACCGATTTCGTCACCAACTTTAACAGCATCACTAGGATTATCAATATGATGTGTTGAAAGTTGACTTATAGGGATAATACCGTTAAATTTACCTCCATTAACATGTACAATTACTTGTTTATCTTCAATTTCTTGAATTTCACCAGTAACTCTATCCCCTTCTTTAATTTCGTTAATCATTGATTCATTGAATTCTTCAGTCATCTTGTCTGCCTCCTTATTACACTACATATTTATAACATCTTATAATTTGACAGAATTGTCAAGGAATTCCACTTTATAGTGAATACTCTCATTCTATACATTTAAAAATATTAATTGATACTTAACATGTAGATAATAGTTTTAATATCAATAGCAATTTACATTGACTTATATGTAGTACAAGTTTTAAAAACCTACTACGATAATATACCCTGATTTTGATATTTTATAACTTTTTTACACAATTTTAACAAAAGGACTACAAAAAAAATCAATAGATAATATGATTTTATGAATTTAGATATCTTCTACTAATGTCAAAATTTTATCAGTAACTTCTTCGATACTCATACCGGTAGTATCAATTGTTATTGCATCTTCTGCTTTTTTCAAAGGAGATATTTCTCTATTCATATCATAGTGATCGCGTTCGGCTATTTCTTTTTTTAATTGTTCTACTGTTGATTGTATATCTCTTAGTTCGTTATCTTTTTGACGACGTAAAGCACGTTCTTCAACAGAGGCAATCATATATATTTTTAAATCAGCATCTGGCAACACAACCGTACCAATGTCTCTACCATCCATTACAATGCCTTTTTGCTGTGCCAACTCTTGTTGCTTTTCAACGGCAAATGAGCGCACTGATTCTTTTGAAGATACATAAGAAACATGATTTGTCACATCATTTTCTCTTAAATAATCTGTCACATCTTGATTGTCTAAAATGACTCTTTGTCCTTTTTCTTCGTCATAAGTTAATGAAAGTTCAGTTGATTCGACAAGTTCAGAAAAATTTTCTGTTTTATTTAATTGTAAATATTTATAGGTTATAGCACGATACATTGCACCAGTATCTACATACACCATAGATAACTTAGCTGCCACAAGTTTTGCTATTGTACTCTTACCTGCAGCTGCAGGTCCATCAAGTGCGATATTTATTGGTTTCATTTTAGTAACCCTTCCTTGTTGTTTTATAAATAATATTTTATCATAAATATGTATTTTATAAATAGGAGGAATGCACACATGAAAAAACTTCTTGTCATACATACTGGCGGCACGATTAGCATGTCACAAGATGAATCGAACAAAGTTGTTACAAATAAAGACAATCCAATTTCTAATCATCAAAATATTATTAATCAATATGCTGATGTAACTGAAATAACACCTTTTAATGTACCATCTCCACACATGAATATTGCGTATGTGGAAACTTTAAAACAAATTATAAATCAATCTGAGGATCAAGATGATTATGATGGTTATGTGATTACACATGGTACTGATACACTAGAGGAAACAGCTTATTTATTAGATTTAACAATAGACACCTCAAAACCAATTGTAATCACTGGTGCGATGCGTTCTTCCAATGAAATTGGTGCAGATGGTTTATATAATTTTTTATCAGCAATTAGAGTTGCAATTAGTGATGAATCATTAAATATGGGTGTTATGGTTGTCTTTAACGACGAGATTCATACAGCTAGAAATGTAACGAAAACGCACACTTCTAATACGAATACATTTCAAAGTCCAAATCATGGTCCCTTAGGTGTGATAACAAAACAAAGTGTACAGTTTCATCATAAACCATTTGGGCATTTAGTATTGACTGATATCAATCAATCTTTAAATATCCCACTCGTGAAAGCGTATATGGGAATGAATAGCGATGTTTTGGCTTTTTACAGTGAAAAACAAGTTGATGGGATTATAATAGAAGCGCTAGGTCAAGGCAATTTGCCGCCTACATGTTTAGAAGGGTTGAATCAATGTTTAAATAACAATATTCCAGTTATACTTGTATCTAGATCGTTTAATGGTATTGTCGGCCCTATTTATGCTTATGAAGGTGGCGGTGCAACATTAGAACAAAAAGGAGTTATTTTCTCTAATGGATTAAATGGACAAAAAGCGAGACTGAAATTATTAATCGGCTTAAGTAATCATTTAACCAAAGCACAATTAAAAAAGTATTTTGAAGCTCAGTTATAAAAAAAGAGTTGTGATAAGTAATGTTTTATCTTAAGAATATTGAAAGTATTCTCAAATAATAATCACTTATCCAGCTCTTTTTTATATTATGACTCTAAAGGCGTTTGCTTTTTAGATAAAATATTTTGAGTGATAATGCCACCATGATACTTACCATTTTCAATAAAAATCGTATTTGCATCATTACCTGCAGCAATCACGCCGGCGATATAACAATTTTCTACATTTGTTTCGTAAGTTTCTTTGTTATGAACTGGTGCTGTCCCATATTCATTTTCATTGATTTCAATTCCAATTGATTCTAAGAAATTATAGTCCGGATGATAACCAATCATTGCAAAAATGTAATCGTTAGGAATCTCAATTACTTCTCCATCTTGCTCATAAATAACACTATCTTCAGTAATTTTTGTGACTTCAGCGTTAAAGGCCATGTTTATTTTTTCGTGTTTCACTAATGACTCAAAATTAGGTAAAATCCATGGTTTAACTGCTTTTGGATAGTCAGAACCACGATAGATAACTGTGACATGTGCACCTGCCTTTTCTAATTCCAATGCTGCATCAACTGCTGAGTTTTTTCCACCAATGATGACAACATTTTGATCGAAATAAGGGTGTGCTTCTTTAAAATAATGTTTTACTTTTGGCAATTCTGCACCTTCTACTTCTAAAGTATTATGTTGACCATAATAACCAGTAGCTACGGTTAGAAATCGACACTGATAAACATCTTTCGTAGTAGTGAGTGTAAAACGATTATTAATTTTTTTAACAGTAAGGACTTCTTCGAAAGCATTGATACGCAGTTGATGATGTTTAACAACTTCTCTATAATACACTAATGCTTGATTACGACGTGGTTTGCTTTCTTCGACAATAAATGGAATGTCGCCAATACTTAATTTATCACTTGAAGAAAAGAATGTTTGATGTGTTGGATAGTTATAAATAGCGTCCACAACATTTCCTTTTTCAATTACTAAAGTATCAATCCCTTTTTTCTTTTGTTCAATAGCGGCACTTAACCCACATGGTCCACCGCCGATGATTATACTTTCTACTGTTTGCATAGTATTTGTCCTCCTTTAACCACCCATTTATTATACCAGTAGATTTAAAAAAACCAAGTGATAGATTTTGAAAATTTGTTTACAAAAATGACTAATTCATATAAAAGCTCCCTACAAAGTTTACTTTTTTAAATGTCTACTTTGTAGGGAGCATATCATGTTATGGATTAGTCCTTTTTTAGGAACAGGCTCGATAATCAAGCTTCATTTTATTTGTTAAAGATGAATGTTTTATTGAGGAATAACTAATTGTTGTCCGTTATGAATATCATTACCTTGTAATCCATTTGCTTTTCTGATTTTTTCTACATTTTCAGGAGATCCGCTTCCATAGTATTGGATGGCTATTCTGTAAAGATTTTGACCATTTACAGTATGTGTTTGTTGTCCTGAATTGTTGTTTGAAGCTTGGTTGTTTTGTTGATTGTTTTGGCTGTTAGTTGCTTGACCTTGGTTTGCTGAATCATTACCTTGATTCGTAGCTTGATTATTTTGTTGTGATTGATCATTTTGACTGTTCTGTGCATTTTGATCACTTTGGTTATTTTGATCAGATTCAGTAGCTTGATTTTGATCGCTAGTAGCTGCATCGTCAGAATTAGAATCGCTTTGGTTTGAATTATCATTACTATCTGATTCAGCGTTATCGTCATTATTTGTATTTGCTTTATCACTATCATCGTCTTTGTTTTTGTCTGAATCTTTCTTGCTGTCCTTGTCTGAATCTGAGTCAGATTTTTTATCTTTGTTGTCCGCTACCTTTTTATCGTCGTTATTACTACTATCATCATTGTTGCCAGTTAATGCCATACCACCAAAAATTCCGATTGCTGCTAAAATTAAAATTGCTGCTACGATTGGTAATATTTTTCCAAATAATCCGCCTTTTTTCTTGTTATTGTTGTTATCATCATTTGGATCGTTGTTGTGATCACCGTTACCATTATTTCCACCGGAGCCATTTCCATTCGAATGCGCAGCACTTGCTCCAGCGGCACCTGCACCAGCTGCGGCTGCTCCGCCAGCTACGGCAGCGCCTTTTTTCTTGTTGTCTTTTGAATCATTACTTTTTTCAGAATTAGCTTCTTCAGTATGTTGATTTTTATTATTAGCACCTACGCCTGTAGCAGCATCACTTTTTTCGTTATCGTCTGAGGCTGCATTGTTATCTTTAGCATGATCAGAAGCATCTTTCTTGTCATGGTGTTTTTTTGCGGCATATGCACCTGCACCAGCTGCGGCTGCTCCGCCAGCTACGGCAGCGCCTTTTTTCTTATCATTTTTATCTTCAGATTGGTTACCTTCAGAAATGTCGTGATCTTTTTCACTTCTATTTTGATTAATATTGTTATTTTCTGAAGGGTCTTGATTTTTATTGGTTTCATCCGCATCCGTCTTGGATGATGAATGTGTTTCCTGTTGTTGCTCACTGTCTTGTTGACTAGATGTATCATTTTTCTCATCAACAGGTGATTCATTTCCTTCATTTTGATGTGTTGCCGTATCTCTTCTACGTTGTCTTCTTTGGGCATTTCTTGGAGGGAATTGTTCGTCTTGTTTATCAGAAACTTCCTCTTTTACATTGTCAACGGAATCGTTAACAGAATCCTTTACATCATCTCGATGTTCTTTTGGATCAATAGATTGACGATTTTTCTCAAAATCATCTTTGAAATTATTATTAGACAAATTCATCATCCTTCCATCATTTAATTTTAGTATATACTGTTTTACCCTAAAAGCCAGTATATATGTATTAATTTTATATGAAAAACAAATAAAAATTTAGCGTATATCTAGTATTATAGCTTGATTGAAAAAGTGAAGTAAAGTATTTATCTTTTATTTGAATATATTTCGTAATTTTTCTTTAAAATCCATTTTTCTTTTTACTTTTTTTCTATTAATAATATTAATTGGTTTTAATTCTGTGTCATTATCACAGCACTGTGTTGGTTTTGTTGATAGATTTTCACCGAAAAACTCTACCATATATGACCTACGACATTGGTCTAAATTTTTATAACCTAACATTCGATAATAACCGCGTTGTTTTCTTTCAAATGCTGTTTTGAAAATAGTACGCAATTGTTCAATTTTAAAATTACTACTTAGAACCTCTAATATTTCATTTTTTTCAGGTGGTAAAAACATACCTAATTCAAATGTGTTCACATCTTCTTCAGTAATTATATCTGCAAACAATAAGGTTTCTAATAGATAACTATCATCTGGTTGGTAAAGACTGATGGCTTGGCTAGAGTAGCCATCACGTCCTGCACGACCAATTTCTTGCATATAACTTGATGGACTTGTGGCTAGATGAAAATGTATGATAGTTCGTATATCTTTTTTATTTATCCCCATTCCAAAAGCACTTGTTGCAACAATAATTGGTATTTCATTATTTATAAATTGATGCTGTACAGTATGTCTTTCCTGATAGGTTAAGTCACCATGGTATATCCCAGTTAAAAAACCATATTGATAAATTGCCTTTGCTAAAGTTAGGCACATTTTTTTTGATGAAACATAGATAATAGTTGGACCTGATTGTTCTAACGTTGGAAGTAACCATTTTAACTTTTCATGATCATTTTCGAAATTTATGTGTGATAATGTAATATTTTCTCTATTCGTCGTTGTTTTCACAACAGTAAATGTTTTATTTAGCATGTGATTTAAATCATATGTTAAATAAGGTGGTGCTGTGGCAGTCAAAGCAAGTATATTGGCTTTAGGAAAATAATTGATGATTTTCCCTACAAGTGCATAGTGTGGTCTGAAATCATAACCCCATTCAGATAAGCAGTGGGCTTCATCTAAAACGATTAAACCTAAATCTAGATGTTGTATAAGTTTAAAATTATGTGGTTGCAACAAAAATTCGGGACTTAAAAATATAAAACGACTATGCTTTAAGTATTGTAAATTTTGTTTTTTTTCATTTTCATCTAATCCGGAATGGATGCATGAAACGTAATGCTCGCCTTGTAGTTTTAATTGCATAACTTGATCATCCATTAAGGATATTAACGGTGAGATGATAAGGGTGGGCTTTTGTTTGATATAGGTTGGTAATTGATAACATAAACTTTTTCCACTACCAGTCGGCAATATACCCAAAGTATTTTCATCATTTAATACATGCTCTATAATTTCCTGTTGTCCAGGCTTAAATGAATCAAAACCAAACCATTTTTTTAATTCATGATGTAACATTTAAATCACCTCTTTCAACACCGATGATTAATAGTTTAATTTCAAAGTAATTTAATTTTGGAAATTTCTCTTTGTAATTTCTTAATCTTTCGCTGCGATTTTCTACATAGTAACTTAGAAACTGTGAATATGAATTATCATTTATAAATACATCGTATTGTGAAAGATACCCTTTTATAAATAATTCTAGAATATGATCTTCAATTGTGTTTGATTTTACATTTTGTGTCTTAGCTAATTCGTTAAAGCTGAGACCTTTTTTAATACCTATGTAAGTTTCCTCTGTTTTAAAAAGCAACGTTGGTAAAATAATTAATTGATTTAAAATAGGATATTTAATCGCATTTTCCAATTCAAACATCATGATTACTAATTCATTTATTTCTAGTTCGAACAATTGTTGTTGCGAAATATTTTCTATTAAGCTGACTTGTTGTCTTGTATACATACTTTCTTTATAACCTTGTAAATAATAGTGCAAATACGTTTTACTATTTTTTTCAGAAATTGAAGAGAAAAGAAGATTTAATTCTTTATTTAATTTGCAAGATATATTCTTATTTTTAGCACTGTTATATACTTTTTTAACTCTATGTTGAATTGTATTGTTGTGTGTAATAGGCACAAAATGTAATGAATCATGTGAAATATTCGAAATTGTTTGGGTTAATAATTGAAGTGCCTTAAAGGTGTTTAATAAACTATCATATGTATACCTTGGATGTGTACGAATCAATCGCGTACCATCAACATCCTGTTGTCCATTTTGAATATATCCAACAAATGATGGATATTTTAAGTTTGGTAAGCTATGATACAATGATAATAGTTGTTGACTACAGGCGTCAAAAAAGGTTTGATGGGATTTTTTGCCTGTGATAATATTATATATGCTTTTTTCTGTTTTGTAATTATGTGCTTGCATTCGTGTAAAGCGAATTAAATTATACATGTGTGCTCCCTCATTTTATAAAACAAAAACATTTGATAAAATTTTAAACAGTAACTACAATACTAATTGTGTTATTAGTGTAGCATGTTTGTTAAAGGAGGCGAAGAGTTTGGCTAAATATACAATTGTTGATATGGATACATGCATTGCATGTGGTGCTTGCGGTGCTGCTGCTCCTGATATATATGATTACGACGATGAAGGTATCGCATACGTTATACTAGATGATAACCAAGGTACTGCGGAAGTACCAGAAGAATTATATGAAGACATGGAAGATGCTTTAGAAGGTTGTCCTACAGATTCTATTAAAATTGAAGAGGAATCTTTTGACGGAGACCCTCTAAAATTTGAATAATAAAATTAATCAAATAGATATTCATTTTTGCATGAAATGAATTTATAAAAGCTCAGTATATTCATTGTTTTAATGAAAAAGCTGAGCTCTTATTTTATGAAAAATAATCATTTATTAATTGTAGTATGAAAATAAAGCAAGTTGAAATATAGCATGTAAATCTCACAATCAAAATAAATGACTAATTCATATGAAATAGCTTGGTTATTTTAAATTTTAAAATTCGACAAATTCGACCAGGTTGTTCACTCGTCTGGAGATATGACTCGATTCTATAATCTTGTGCTTATATCATTCCATTAAGTGTTAACAAGTTAAAAAACTATTTTAAAAGATGCGTTTAAGTACAAAAATAATGATAAGCAACTTCACTTTCAACTTTAGCAAAAGTTTTCAATAATAAAAGAAGCTGAGNNTCTCAGCTTCTTTTATTATTGCGTGTCCATTTTTTCATATTCGTTGTATAAGCTAATTAATTAAAAATTATCTAAGTAAAATCTTTTTTAAACGTTTGAATAATAACATAAATATTAAAGAAATTATTATACCTTTTACTATATTAAAAGGTATAACACCTGAAACTATCACAATTTTTATATTTTCAACTACATTTGATAAATTCATAATCATCCCATAAAGTGGTAATAAAACAAAATAATTTAAAATACTTAGAACAATCGTCATAACAATCGTCGCTATCGTAAATCCAATGATTTGTGTTTTGACTGTATGATTATTTTTAATTATATAAAAGGCACTTAAAATAAAACTAGCGCCAGCTAAGAAATTAGCAATTGGTCCAACTGGATCCCCTATATTAAATAAGAAATTAAGTAAATTTTTTATAAATAATATAATAATACCAGCTACTGGTCCTAAACTAAAAGTTGCTAATAGAGCTGGAATATCACTAAAGTCTAATGTTAAATACGGTGGTAAAAATGGGATTGGAAATTTGATAAACATCAAAATAAATGACACCGCACTTAACATACTTATCGTAATAAGTCGCTTGGTTTGTTGTTGCATATTCAATTATCTCCTTCCATTCATCTTACTTAGAAAAGGAGGATTTAATTGCACAACAAAAACCCTCCATCTTCTCCCATCCAGACTATACTGTCGGCTCTAGAATTACACTAGATCAGCCATTTATCTTTTTAATAGATAAATGGGTCGCAGGCTTCAATTACTGCCGGTTGGGAATTACACCCTACCCCGAAGATGAATTTCTTAAATTTTATAAATATATCATAGCCTATTACTCAGATAAAAACAATAGACCTGCTTATGCTAAGTAAATTACATAATTTATGAAAAAGACGAGATTGAAAATCAATAGTAATGTATTGACTCTCAATCTCGTCATTTATAGAACACACATGCTTGATTTACATTAAGATTATAAATTAAATTACATTTCACTCTCTATGATTACTTTAATAGTCATGTATCTTCATATTCTTCTGTTGGTTTTGGTAATTTAATTATAAATGTTGTGCCTTTGCCAAGCTCACTTTTGACGTCTATCGTACCTCCATGTTCATCAATAATCATACGACAGATAAACAGACCTAACCCAGTACCTTGTTTACCTCGTTTACGAGCAGTGTCGACTTTATAGAAACGATCAAATACTTGTTGTAAATGTTCTGGAGCAATACCAGATCCTGTGTCTGAAATGTATAAAATATTTTCATTTTCTGCCTCTCCATAACTAATCGATATTAAATCACCAGGTTCTGTATATCTAGTAGCATTATCTATAAGATTAGTTAAAACCTGTTCAATTCTATCGGTGTCGAAATACCATAATTGATTGTGTGTATTTGGATTTAAATTCATCGTTAACTTTAAGTCATTTGCTTGTTTCTGGTATTTTTGTTGCATTCTATTAAGCAATGGATCAATTGGCTGTTTCACTTTCTCTACAGTTAGCCCTTCAGCATCCATACGTGCAACATTGAGCAACTCATTTACTAATCGATTTAAACGTTTTGTTTCATCAAGGACAATAGACAATGATTCATGTATTTCGTCTGGCTCTGTTACAATACCATCCACTATCGACTCTGTATATCCTTGTAGCAAAGAAATAGGTGTACGCAATTCATGTGATACATTAGCAATAAAATCTTTTTTCATTTGATCAATATTATGTTCATTGGTCATGTCACGAATAATAGCTACAATACCACTTCTGCCATCAGGCTGAATTTGTTCAATATAACTTGTAATAATGACAAAATAGCGTGTGCTAATTTCATATTCTTCGAATTGTGTTTTTTTGGATTTAAATGTTAATTCATTTTGACGATCAAGCTTGTCTAAATCGTGTGCATCCAATATTTTCAAAATATTTTGTGCCATCTTGTTTGATATAATTATTTCTTGTTTATCATTAAAACCTAGAACACCTTCAACCATAGAGTTTATTAAACTATCTCTGATATTTTTTGATGAGGATAATGCGTCGATGTGTTGTTGTATTTCCGAACTCATCGTGTTAAAAGCACGTGATAACTCACCAATTTCATCTCGAGAATTAACAGGAACTACTTGTGTATAGTCTCCTTTAGAAACTTTTAATGCTTGAGTCCTTAAATTTCTTAGTGGTTTTGTAATTCGAGATGATAAGAAAAAGGCAAACACAGTAGTAATAGATAAAAAGATTATAGCAATAATTAAAATAATGACTGTAATCACATTATTGGTATCTTCTATCGTTTTCAAATCTTGATAGATAAAAACACCACTATATTTACTATTATGTGCACTCGATTCTAAATTTTTTGATGGATAACCTATTAAAACATAAGTTTTTTGCTGTTTATTTATATCTATTGTCACGTGCTCAGATATCTGCTTTCCTTTATCGAACACTTTTTCGTAGTTTTTATTACTTTTTATTTCTTTGAACATCTTTTCTTTTGTCTCATCATTATTGACGCTATCCATGTGTTTATGATTCATGATAATAAGCCCCACTGGACCCTCGATAAGAGACTTACTATGCTTTATGGCAGTCGTTTTATCTTCTGAATGCTCAACTAAATGACTGATTCTTTTAGCATCTTCAAGTAATGAATCTTCTGTTTCTTGCGTAAAGTAAGATTGTATAAACGTTATAAGTGCTGCACTTAATAAAATTAAAACTGTCGTTACTATAAAAATTATAGTTAACCACAGTTTTACTACTACATTATTGAGGCGGTTCATTTTCAGATTTAACCTCGAATTTATAGCCAACGCCCCAAACTGTTTGAATCATTTGGGCAGCTTCATCAGAAACGCGATTTAATTTCTCTCTTAAACGTTTTACATGTGTATCAACAGTACGCAAATCTCCATAAAATTCATAATGCCATACTTCTTTTAATAGTTGCTCACGATCAAAGACTTTATTTGGCGTTTTTGCTAAAAAGATTAAAAGTTCATATTCTTTTGGCGTTAAGTTTACTTGGTTGCCATCAGCTAGCACCCGATGAGCATCATTATCAATCACAAGATGTTCAAATTCTATTAAATCTCGTGCATGTGGTTCACTTTGTTCTGTATGTGCAACTTGAGTTCGTCTTAATAGCGCTTTGACACGTAAGACCACTTCACGTGGTGAAAATGGTTTTACAATATAATCATCTGCACCGGATTCGAAACCTTCTACGCGGTTTGTTTCTTCTCCTTTAGCAGTTAACATAATAATTGGTGTTTCTTTCTGTTCTCTGAGTCTAGCTGCTACAGTAATGCCATCCATTTCTGGCAACATTAAATCTAACAAGATACATGCATAATCATGTTCCATTGCCATTTTGTATGCTTCTTGTCCATCTCTAGCTTCATGAGTTTCAAAAGATTCTCTTTCTAAGTACAATTTTAATAATCGTCTGATTCTATCTTCATCATCAACGATAAGTATTTCGTTTGACATAGGTTCGTACCCTCCCACACTGCTAACTTCAATTTCAACCATATTATATCATAGGTTGAGCTATAAAAGTGTTTATGAATGAAAAGTTTGTGAAAAAATTATCAATATCAGGATTTTGTTAAAGGAATGTCATAATTATTGTCCGTGTTCTGCAATTTGACGTAATATTTTTACTTCATGCGGTGTAAGTACTCGGCCTTCGCCAGCATTGAGTCCTTTCAAATTTAACGGTCCAAATTCTATGCGTTGTAATTTTGATACTTGATGCCCAAAATATTCAAACATGCGTCTAACTTGTCTATTGCGACCTTCAGTTATTGTAATTTCTACAAGTGTCGTATTTTTATCTTTATCTTGGTTTTTAACTTTAACTGTCGCAGGTTGCGTTTGCCCATCTTCTAAATTAATGCCTTGTTCTAATGCTTTAACTTCTTCACGCATGAGATACCCTTTTAATTTAACAACATATTTCTTTTTGATTTTATAACGTGGATGTGTCATTAAGTTAGTGAATTCACCATCATTGGTAAGTAAAAGTAGCCCTGATGTATCATAATCTAAGCGTCCTACAGGGTATATTCTTGTCTTAATTTGTTTGAAATAATCAGTAACGACCTTTCTACCTTTGTCATCAGAAACGCTAGTGATAACTTGTGAAGGTTTATAGAAAAGAATATATAGTTTGTCTTCTTGTTCTAATTTAATGCCTTCAACTTCTACTGTATCCGTTGGTTTTACTTTAGTACCTAATTCTGTTTTGATTTCACCGTTTACTTTCACTTTACCTTCTGTAATTAATGTTTCCGCTTTACGTCTTGAAGTATAGCCACTATTTGCGATACGTTTTTGTAATCTTTCTGTTTCTTTATTCATTTTTTTCTCCTTTTTGATTTACTAAATTACTGAAGAAGGCTTCTATTTCCTCATCTTCTTCATCCGTAGTTGGTAAATCATCTAATTGTTCAATACCAAATACATTTAAGAATAGTTCTGTTGTATATAATTGTTGGCTTCTAGAATCTTCCTCATCTTTGGCTTCAATTAAACCTCGTGCTATCAAGGTTTTGACGGCTCCGTCCGAATTTATACCTCTAATCAATTCAATATCACTACGAGATAATGGCTGATTGTATGCGATTATCGATAAAGCTTCCATAGCTGCTTGTGATAATTTCATTTTTGATTTTTGTTCAATTAACTTCTCAATAAATTCTGACGCATCTTTTTTGGTGGTTAAGACATAATTTTTACCATAATGTTGGATCTCTAAGCCACAAGCGTCATATTCATTGATTAATGTATGAAAACGATGTTGGTCAATGTCTAAAATTTCTAGTATTTGCTTTTCTTCAAGTCCTTCATCACCTGCAGTATAAAGTAATGCTTCTAGGATTCCTTTATCGTTCAATGCCATAATTAACTCCTCTTAAAATATTAATATCGTCAAAACTTTTTTGTTGTTCAATATTTACTATTCCAGATTTCGACATTTCTAGTATGGCGAGGAAATGAGTGACTACCATTTCCAGTGGTTCAGTAAAATTAAATAAACTAAAAAAGTTGAATGATTCATGTTTTTGCAAACGTTGAGTTACTTGTGTAGTAGCTTCTTGTATTGTGAACGTTTCTTTTCGAATATCAACGGTTTTGGGTGTTTGGTATTCCACACGATTTTTCACTTTTTGATAAGCAATGATGAGTTCTGTTAAATCAATCGTATTATTAGGGTCCCAAGTTTCATTTGACTCTAAATGTGTTAAATCCGTTGGGTGTTTAGAATAATACTTCTCTCTTTCTGCTCTTTTTTCGTTTAATAGCACTGTATATTCTTTATAGTTTTGATATTCAATTAATCGCTCAACCAAATTTTCACGTGGGTCATCTTCTAAATCGTCAACTTCATCTGAATGAGGCAAAAGCATTTTGCTTTTTATCATTAGTAATTCTGATGCCATAACTAAATATTCACTTGCCACATTAATTTCTAATTGACTCATCGCATGAATATATTGCATATACTGTTCTGTTAAAGATTTCATTGGTATATCATAAATATCAATTTCAAATTTTTGAATAAGATGCAATAATAAATCTAAAGGACCATTAAAGGCATCGAGTTTTACTTCATACATTTTATCTACCTCATATTAGCAAGTTAAGTGCGTAATTTACTAAAATATTATAGCATGTTTAATACAAACATTTAAAATCGGAGCGATAAACATGTTAAAAATTGCACTTCAAGATTTTTATTTCCAATTCCATACAAAGCAACATTACTTTCTTTGTCACGATATTTTAGAAGACGCTTGGAAAACAAACCCAAATTACAATAAAGGAGATGCTGTTGTAAGTCTTATATTGACTGCAACTGGCGCTTATCATTACCGTAGACATAATTATGTAGGTGCCTATAAATCGTTTGGTAAGTCATTAAAAGTAATAGAAAAGTACGACTCAGCAATTAATATTGGACTCGATATAGAAGCGTATAAAGCGCTATTAGTCGAATTAATTAATGCTACAAAGAAGGAGAAATCTTTCGAGCCTATTCATCTCCCATTAACTGCGACAATGGAGCAAGTTATATTACAACAATACCCGCATTATGCGATGACATATTATAAAATTGAAGATGATTATATCATTGACCACCATTTAAAAAGAGACAGAACTGAAGTCGAAGCAGCAAGAAAACGCGCTCTACAAGCTCGAAACAAATGGATATAAGCATTAATCTTATATGAATATATTTATTTAAATAATGTAACTACAATAAAAAACACAGTCTAGTTATTCAATAGAATAAACCAGGCTGTGTTTATGCTCTTGGATGAAATTCATTATACATTTTACGAATTTGTGATTTTGAAACATGTGTATACAATTGTGTTGTAGATATGTCAGAATGGCCGAGCATTTCTTGTACTGCACGTAAATCTGCTCCATTTTCGAGTAAATGTGTGGCAAATGAATGTCTTAATGTATGTGGTGTTAAAGTTTTTAGTATATTTGCTTTGATACCATTTTGTTTAATCATCTTCCATATGGCTTGTCTTGATAAAGGTTTACCGTGCATATTTAAAAAGAGTGTGTCAGTTACCGTGTTTTTTAATAATTGTGGTCTTACTGTTTCCAAATAAGTATTTAAGTATTCAATCACAGTATCTCCTAATGGCACAATTCTTTCTTTATTTCCCTTACCAAAAACACGTATAAAGCCCATAATTAAATTAACATCTTCTAACTCTATTTGAATCAGTTCTGACACACGCATGCCAGTGGCATAAAGTAATTCTAACATCGTGCGATCTCTATATCCGTTATTTTTGGATAAATCAGGTGTTTCTAATAGTCTAAGTACTTCATCTATTTCTAAAACATCTGGTAATTTACGATCATATTTCGGCGTTTCTATTAATACTGTTGGATCTTTAGCTGCATATTTTTCTCTTAATGCAAACTGATGAAAACTGCGGATAGTGGAAATGAAGCGTGCTAACGATTTTGAAGATGTGCCTTCATCATGTAAGTGACCCAAACATTCTTGAATAAGTTGTCTATCTACAAAATCAATATGACTAATTTTGTGTAATGTTAAAAATTCATCATATTTTTTTAAATCTCTTCGATATGCACCAATTGTATTTACACTTAATCCTTTTTCTAATTGTATAAATTTCAAATATTCATCTATAATATTTTTCACTGTACTACCTCTGTTTCTGAAATAGTATTTTTTAAATTATTTTCCTTTTGCTTGGCACGATGCACAAATACCATGGAATGTTAAACGATGGTCTAATATTTTAAATTCAAATTCATTTTCTACTCTTTCCTCTACGCGAGGTAATAAGTCTTCTTCGATTTCTTCTACTTTACCACATTCCATACACACAAGATGGTGGTGAAAATGTTTTGCTCCTTCTTTTCTTAAATCGAATCGTGCAACACCATCGCCAAAGTTTATTTTATCCACTACCTTTAATTCTGCTAGCAATTCTAATGTACGATAGACAGTTGCAAGTCCTATTTCAGGTGCTTTGTCTTTAACTTTTAAATAAACATCTTCAGCACTTAAATGATCTTTTTCATTTTCAATTAAAACTCTCAATGTTGCCTCACGTTGTGGCGTCAATTTATAAGATGATTGCTGTAATTGTTGCTTCACGCGATTTAATCGTTCTTCCACGGAAGCCTCACTCCCCTACTAATAATTATAATCATTTTAATTTAGTTATGATATATATATATATTTAAAATACCAATAATTGATAAAATTCGCAAGTATTCTCGCCTCTTATTTATAATGATTATAATTAAGTAGTAAATGTTGTAAAGCAATAATGGTTTTTGCATCTTCCAATTCTTTATTATCTAATAATGTTTTAATTTCATTTATATCAAAATATGCTATTTCTAAAAATTCATCTTCATCTAAATGCATTTCACCTTTTGTTAAATTTTTTGCCATATAAATTGATATTTTTTCGTTTGAGAAACCAGGTGAACCATACATTTCAGTAATATGTTCTAATTCATCTGCAATATAACCAGTTTCTTCCTCAAGTTCACGCTTAGCTGCGGATATACGTTCTTCGTCTTTTTCTAATTTACCTGCTGGTATTTCTAATAGTGGTTTTTCGCAAGCTTTACGAAATTGTTTCACTAATATCACTTTATTATCAGGTGTAATTGGACAAACAGCGACAGCACCGTTGTGGTATATTAATTCACGTTTAGAAGTTTGTCCATCGGGTAGTTCAACATCGTGGACTTCTAAATCTATGATTGCTCCTTTATAAATAGAAGCGCTATGCAATGTCTTTTCAAATAGGTTCATAAATAATCACTGTCCTTTTAATTCTTTTAAGATATTGTTAAGATGTACTCATTAGTTAGTTATTATGGGAATAGCGAATGAACACATATTATTGAGTTTGATTTTTGTTTTGTATAGAATAGTTAATATTGAAAAATCCAACTTACTTTATTACGTCTACGCCCTATTATCCAAGTGTATCGAAAGGAGATAAAACATGCAAAAAAATGTTTTGAAAAGCGGTATAGAAATTTCAGAGTTAGGTTTAGGCTGTATGAGTCTTGGGACAAATAAAAAGCAAGCAGAGCCTATCATAGAACGTGCAATTGAACATGGTATCACTTATTTTGATACAGCTGATATGTATGACAAAGGTGTAAATGAGACAATCGTTGGTGAGACTTTAAAGAAATACCAAAATAGAGATGATATAATCATTGGCACAAAAGTAGGAAATCGTTTAACGGAAGATGGGTCTACAACATGGGATCCTTCTAAATCTTATATTAAAGAAGAAGTGAAAGGCTCATTGAAAAGACTTGGTTTAGATCATTTAGATTTATATCAGCTACATGGTGGTACAATTGATGATCCTATAGATGAAACGATTAGCGCTTTCGATGAATTAAAGAAAGAAGGTATTATCCGTGCTTACGGTATCTCCTCAATAAGACCTAACGTAATCGATTACTATTTAAAACATAGCGATATCGAAACGCTAATGTCTCAATTTAATTTAATTGATAACAGACCGGAACAACTTTTAGATGATGTACATGCTAAAAAAGTTAAAGTATTAGCTCGCGGTCCAGTGTTTAAAGGATTATTAACTGCTAAAAGTAATAATGTGTTAGATTCAAAATTTAGTGAAGGTATTTTTGACTATACTTATCAAGAACTCGGCGAAACAATTGCATCCATAAAAGAAATAGAAAGTAATTTAACTGCACTTACGTTTAATTATTTAACGTCTCATGATGCTTTAGGTTCTATCATTGTTGGTGCAAGTAGTACAGATCAACTTGATGAAAATGTAAAAAATTATCAACGTTCAAAAGACATAAGTTTAGAAGCTTTAAAAGCAGCACAAGAGCGTGTGAAAAATTTAGAGTATACCCAACATTTAAAATAAATCTCTTTTACTTGTTTCCAATATGTATGTATGCGAAAAATTGAAAATATTAAAGTTTTAATTGTATAAACGAGGTTGTTTCTAAGACCGAAAGCTAAAAAATAAATAACTTCAATCAAAGCCAAAACGTCAATTTCTATTGTGATTTTATAGAAATTGACGTTTTTATATTAAAAGCTTAATTATCCGTAACACCATTATTGCTATCTTCTATTTTAATGCTATTGTCAAAATGACAATTTCTCATTTTTGAAGTAGCGTTACCTTTTGTTTTTAAATAATGAAGTGAGTTTTTTTTCTATAAAGCGTGGCATTAATTGATAAATTTTTAGTAAATTATGCATCCATCTAGGTTGATTAATTTCTAATTTTTGCCTAATTATACCTTCGATAATTTGGTTTGCTAGTTTTTCGGGATCAAGCATTATATCTCTGTATTTTTTAGCAAATTTCATTGATGGATCTGCTTTTTCATGGAATGGCGTCGCTATTGGCCCTGTATTAACTGTCATAATATGATAATTTGGTTTTTCAATGCGCAGTGCATTTAATAATTGATTGAAAGCCGCTTTACTTGCACCATAATGTGCAGCATAACCTTGGCTTATAAAGGCAGCTTGACTACCTATACCAACGATAATTGGATTTTTAGAGAAAGCCGGTTGTACAACTTTCATTAATAGATTAAAATGCAATACATTCAACTTATATGTTTCAAACATTTCAACAGATGTATGGTCTTCAATGGATTTAAAATACCCAAGACCAGAACAATAGATGAGTCCATCAATCGTTTGGTGTTGAAAGTAATTTTTTAAATCCATGATTTCCTGTTGTGATTGTAGATCACATTTAATGATATTAAGATGTTCTGTGTTATATTGTGTTTTAAATTGTTTTAATTTCTCTGGATTTCGTGCAAGTACCGTAACATGTACTTTTTTAGTTAATAATGTTTTTAATATGGATTTTCCTAATCCACTTGTACCACCTGTTAATATAAAATGTTTACCTATCATAGTAAATTCTCCTAGCTTTAAATTCATAGTTTAAGTATATGAGTGTAAATGATATTTTACTATAGATCTTTAAAATTTCTTAGCCATAACTTAAAACTATGTTAGTATGGAAACATAAAAAGCAAAGAGGAAGTGAAGTCTTCACATGAAACTAGTATTTTATGGTGCCGGAAATATGGCGCATGCAATTTTTACAGGTATCGTTAGTTCAAAAGTGATTGATTCTAAAAATATTTATTTAACGAATCGTTCGAATGAAGTTGCATTAAAAGAATATGCTGACGAGTTAGGTGTGAACTATAGCTATGATGATGCGGCATTGTTAGAAGATGCAGATTATGTATTCTTAGGAACGAAACCATATGATTTTGATGAGTTAGCAGACCGTATCAAACCATATATTGCAGAAAAGAATAAATTCATTTCTATTATGGCTGGTTTACCGATTAGCTATATTCGTGAAAAATTGGCTTCTAATAATCCAATTGCGCGTATCATGCCAAACACAAATGCACATGTCGGACATTCAGTTACTGGCATTAGCTTTTCCAATAATTTTGGCGCTAAATCAAAAGAAGAAGTTGATAGTTTAATAAATGCATTTGGTTCTGCAATAGAAGTTTCAGAAGATAATTTACATCAAGTAACAGCGATTACTGGAAGCGGTCCAGCATTTTTATACCATGTCTTTGAGCAATATGTTACAGCAGGTACACGTTTAGGTTTAGAAAAATCACAAGTAGAAGAATCGATTCGGAATTTAATTATAGGAACGAGTAAAATGATAGAACGTTCAGAATTGAGTATGGAGCAGTTAAGAAAAAATATCACTTCTAAAGGTGGTACAACACAAGCAGGACTTAATGCACTTGCAGATCATGATATAGAGGCTATATTCGAAGATTGTTTACGTTCTGCAGTTAATAGAAGTATTGAATTATCCAACCAAGACAATGATTAATATCTTTTAAAAAAATTAAATTATTATAGATAAGTGGGACAGTAATCTAAATTGTAAAATACTTCCAAAGTTTATTATTAAGACTCGTTTTGGAATACATCAATTTTTAGATAACTGCCCCACTTTTCATTTTTAAAATTGCCAAGCATCAAAGTCATTAACAAAATTAAATGGTGGTGTATCACTTAAAAGTTTAAGTGATTTACTAATTTCACATACTTCTTCTTTAGTATAACGATTACTGATATGTGTGATTAAACTGTAGTCGACATTGGCTTCTCTTATCAATTCAAAAACATCATCAATATGACTATGGTGATAACTATTAGCCAATGATTTATCTCCTTCTATATATGTACTTTCATGTACCATGATATTTGCATCACGTGCAATTAATAATTCGTTTTTACAAGGCATAGTGTCTCCAAATATTGCTACTACTGGACCTTTAACTGCGTCGTCTTTAAAGTCCTTGGAGTTGTAGATTTCACCTTTATATTCAAATGTTTCATTGTTTTTTACATCTTGATATTTAGGGCCGGGTTCTAATCCGATGCTTCTAAGTGCTTCAACATTTATTTTACCAGATTTATATGGTGCTTCCACTCTATATCCAAATGAAGGAATACCATGATTTAACATATGTGCTTCAACATTAAATCCATTGTGTTGATAGGACAATTGTTCCTCAATCTCAATATAGGTAATAGGATAATTTAATTTTGATTCTGATAAAGTTAAAGTTGTTTCTATATATGATTTAATACCTTTGGGACCAATAATCGTAAGCGGTTTACCCTCACCTCCTTGGAAAGATCGGCTTGTTAGCAAGCCAGGTAAGCCAAATATATGATCTCCGTGCATATGCGTGATAAAAATGTGATCAACTTTACCTAATTTAATTGAATGATGTAAAATTTGATGCTGTGTGCCCTCACCAACATCAAAAAGCCATATGCTGTTAGAGTATGGTTCCAAATTTAATGCAATCGCTTGCGTATTTCTTTCTTTAGTTGGCAGACCAGCACTTGTCCCAAAAAACGTAATTTCCATGCATATGCCTCCTCTTCTTGTTCATATTTTATCATATAAAAGTATTAAAAATATAATAAAATATGATATTACAAGCAAAATTGTGGGAAGATACTGGTATATTGGTCTATAATAAATACAGATTTAATAAAGAATTGAGGTTTTGATCTTGAATACTAGAAATAAAGATATCCCATGCTTAATTACTATTTTTGGAGCAACTGGTGATCTTAGTCACAGAAAATTATTTCCATCATTATTCCATTTATACCAACAAGAAAATTTGAATGAGCACATTGCAATCGTTGGAATTGGTAGAAGAGATTTAACAAACGATGATTTCCGTAGTCAAGTGAAGTCGTCAATTCAAGAACACGTTAAAGATACTAAACACTTAGATAAATTTATGGAACACGTATTTTATCATAAACACGATGTAAGTGATGAAGCGAGTTATCAATCACTATTAGAATTCAGTAATAAATTAGATCATGATTTCCAATTGCAAGGTAATAGACTCTTTTATTTAGCTATGGCTCCAAATTTCTTTGGTGTTATATCTGACTATTTAAAATCTTCTGGATTAACAGATACAACAGGTTTTAAACGCCTAGTAATTGAAAAACCATTCGGCTCAGATTTAGAATCTGCCGAAAAATTAAATGAACAATTACGTCGTTCATTTAAGGAAGAAGAAATATACCGTATCGATCATTATCTAGGTAAAGATATGGTTCAAAATATTGAGGTATTACGTTTTGCCAACGCAATGTTCGAACCATTGTGGAATAACAAATACATTTCTAACATTCAAGTTACTTCATCGGAAGTGCTTGGTGTTGAAGACAGAGGTGGCTACTACGAATCTAGCGGCGCATTAAAAGATATGGTTCAAAACCATATGTTACAAATGGTTGCCTTACTCGCAATGGAAGCACCTATTAGTTTAAATAGTGAAGATATCAGAGCAGAAAAAGTTAAAGCTTTAAAATCTTTACGTAAATTAGAACCAGAAGAAGTTCGGCAAAATTTTGTTCGTGGTCAATATGATGAAGGTGTCATTGAAGGTCAGCAAGTAAAACGTTATAGAGATGAAGATCGTGTAGCAGAAAATTCTACCACACCAACTTTTGTTTCAGGTAAACTAACGATTGATAATTTTAGATGGGCTGGTGTACCGTTCTATATAAGAACTGGTAAACGAATGAAAAGTAAAACGATTCAAGTAGTTGTCGAATTCAAAGAAGTCCCTATGAACCTATACTATAAAACAGATAAAAAATTAGATTCCAACCTCCTAGTTATTAACATACAACCAAATGAGGGTGTCTCCTTACACTTAAATGCTAAAAAGAATGTACAAGGCATTGAAACTGAGCCAGTACAACTATCGTACGCAATGAGCGCGCAAGATAAAATGAATACGGTTGATGCTTATGAAAATTTATTATTTGACTGTTTAAATGGAGATGCAACTAACTTTACACATTGGGAAGAATTAAAATCAACTTGGAAATTCGTTGATGCAATTCAAGAAGAATGGAACCAAAATGAACCTGAATTCCCTAATTATACAGCTGGAACAAATGGTCCATTAGCAAGTGATTTACTATTAAGTAGAGATGGTTTCCACTGGTGGGACGATATTCATTAGTTAACATGTAACTAATTAAAAATAAGGCAATGATACAAGTTTCTATTTATGCTTGTGTTGTTGCTTTTTTATTATACCCTATTTGTGTTATGATTTAGACTATTGATTAAACTATGAATATACAATTTTAGATTGTTTACATTTTACCCTATTTAATATTTTTGAGATGTAAGTCATATAAAAATGATGTAAAATAGAACTAATCAACAATGATTCATAACATAGTGTATAGAAAAGTAACGAGGTACATATTTAATTGTATTTAGTTATAATTTAGGAGTGAAAGTTTTGGACGTTATCAAGCAAATCCAACAGGCAATTGTATATATTGAAGATCATTTGCTAGAACCTTTACATTTGCAAGCACTTAGTGATTACGTTGGTCTTTCACCATTTCATATTGATCAATCATTTAAAATGATTGTAGGTCAATCGCCAACAGAATATGCAAGGTCAAGAAGATTGACTTTAGCTGCTCAAGACATTTTAAGTGGTTCAGCTCGCTTGGTAGATGTTGCAAAAAAGTATAGCTATAAAGATGCTAATGATTTTGCTAATGATTTTAGTGATTTTCATGGTGTTTCTCCTATTCAAGTCAATACAAAACGAGACGATTTAAAAATGCAACCAAGACTTTATATTAAACTTACTACTACAGAACGTGCGCCTTATACGTATCGTTTAGAAGATACACAAGGCTTATCTTTAGTGGGTTATGCTAAATTTTTGAATTCAGACGAGATTGACAACCCATTTAAAGTGCCTGATTTTTTAGAAGATTTATTAATTGACGATAAAGTTAAGGAATTACAACGATATAATGATACGAGTCCACATGAGTTATTTGTGGTTAATTGTCCACTTGATCATGGTATGGAAATTTTTGTTGGCGTGCCAAGTGAAAGATACCCAGCTCATCTTGAAAGTCGTTACTTACCTGAAAGACAATATGCTAAATTTAATTTGCAAGGTGAGATGGATTATGTCGTCAATGAAGCTTGGTATTATATTGAGACTAGCCTGCAGATGACTTTACCCTATGAACATAATAGTTTGTACGTTGAAGTTTATCCATTTGATATTTCATTCGATGATCCATTCACTAAAGTTCAATTATGGATGCCTGTTGATCAAGAGCAATATGACATACTTGAATAACAATACACAAAAATGCTTAAATAACAAAAAGCGAGTAAGCAAACTTATTATTAATTGAGTTGCTTACTCGCTATTTTGTGTTTGTAATACTATTTAATGTGGTAAATCGAAAATGTTTTATAATTTAATTACAAATGCTTCGTATGGTTGGATATTTTCAAAATCAATAGTATTGTTTTTATAGTTGTGTAGTAAGATATTTTCTTCTATCACATTCATATCAAAGTATAATTTAGCTTCTTGATTTGTTAAATTACCAACAATTAGTACACTTTGACCATCTAATTCTCGTGTATATGCAAATACTTGACTATTTTCTGAATCAACCAGATTAAACGTTCCATATGTAAAAATATCTTGAGATTTTTTTAATTTTATTAAAGCTTTATAGAAATTTAATATTGAATTTGGGTCTTGTTGTTGTTGTGCAACATTAATCGTTTTATAGTTTGGATTTACAGGGAACCAAGGCGTTACGTCTGAAAATCCTGCAAAGTTAGAACTATTCCATTGCATAGGCGTTCGTGAATTATCTCTATTTTCTTTTTTATGTTTATCTAAAAGTTTGGATACGTCGCCACCCTGCTGTTTGACAATTTGGTATTCATTGACTACTGCAACATCATTAAAAGTTTTAATATCATCAAATGGATAATTGGTCATACCAATTTCTTGACCTTGATAGATAAAGGGTGTACCTTGTTGTAAAAAATAAACGACTGCATGACTTGTAGCAGATTCAAACCAATAATGCGAATCATCTCCCCAAGTTGATACACGTCTTGGCTGATCATGATTTTCAATAAATAATGCATTCCAACCAACATTTTCAAGTTTTTTTTGCCATTCATTTAACACATTTTTATAGGCATTGACATCAAATTTAACATCACCTGAATTCCATAAACTTAAATGTTCGAATTGAAAAATCATATTGAACTTACCAGTTGACTCACCTACCCATGGTTCAGCATTATCTGGACTGACGCCGTTTGCTTCCCCTACAGTCATAATATCATAATGATTTAAAGATTTATCCTTCATTTCTTGTAACCAAGTTTGTATGCCAGGTTGATTCATATCCACTTCAAATGCTGGCGCATAATCTTTTCCTTCTGGTAGTTTTAAGTCACCAGCTTCAAATGTTTTTTTAATATGTGTTATTGCATCTACTCTAAAACCATCTATACCTTTATTAAACCACCAATTCATCATTTCAAAAATAGCATTTCTCACTTCTTTATTTTCCCAGTTTAAATCTGGTTGTTTTTTACTGAATAAATGAAAATAATATTGACCTGTATGTTCATCAAATTCCCATGTAGATCCATTAAATATACTTTCCCAATTATTTGGCTCTGAACCATCTGGTTTCGGATCTCTCCAGATATACCAGTCACGTTTAGGATTATCTTTACTTGATTTTGATTCTATAAACCACTGATGTTCATCTGATGTATGGTTTACGACTAAATCTAATATTAATTTCATATCTCTTTGATGTACTTCATATAGTAATTGATCAAAATCTTCCATAGTACCAAACTCATCCATAATATCTTTATAGTCGCTAATGTCATAACCATTATCATCATTTGGAGATTTATACATTGGGCTAAGCCAAATAACATCGATGCCTAAATCATCTAAGTAATCTAATTTTTCTATCACACCTTTTAAATCTCCGATACCATCGTTATTTGTATCATTAAAGCTTCTTGGATAAACCTGGTAAGCGATTGCTTCTTTCCACCATTCCCTGTTCATATAAATCCCCCTTCAAAAGTATTGAATTCGTTAAATCCGTTCATTATTAATATTTGAAGTGTTACCTATAAGTTGTATTGTCATAAAATATTTGCATGACAAGCAGTAGCGAATATTTCATTGTTATAGGTTAATACAATATTAAATATAAAAGAATTAATTACATATATTATTAGGTTAATTAATGTATGTATAAAAGTCAAAAGTTTAGCGTAATCGCTTCCAAATGAAACAGGTATGATATAAAAAAGATATTTAGTTTATACATATAGATTTCATTTTTAAAAATCAGCTAAACAATAACTTTATTTTTAAATTCGATTGAATAAGTAATTTTATTTATAGAAAAAACACTTCCGTATAAATTCATTTTATATTATGAATTTAGCGAAAGTGTTTATATTATAATTATGAACTTCACTATTTGAGGCCAATCCATCGTTAATTTTAATGACAATTAACAAGCTTTAGCTAGAATTACTTATGTTTTTGGTAATTTTTCAGTTCCATCTGAGATAATTATATTAGAACATGAATGTTATAAAACATCTAAATTATTCATCAATCCACTGTGTATGGAAAATACCAGAACGGTCTTTACGCTCATATGTGTGTGCACCAAAATAATCGCGTTGTGCTTGTATTAAGTTAGCTGGTAAATTTTCTGAACGATAACTGTCATAATAGTTAATACTTGCAGAAAAACCAGGTGTTGGTACGCCATTTTGTACGCCTGTTGCTACAACGTCACGTAAAGCATCTTGATAATTTGTAACGATGTCTTTGAAATAAGGATCTAATAGTAAGTTTTGTAATTCACTATCATTATCATACGCTTCTTTAATTTTTTGTAAGAATTGCGCACGGATTATACAACCTTCACGCCAGATCATAGCAAGCTCACCTAATTGAAGATTCCATGCATGGTCTTCACTAGCTTTTCTCATTTGAGCAAAACCTTGCGCGTAAGAACAGATTTTACTCATATAAAGTGCTTTGCGGATTTTTTCAAGGAATGCTTCTTTATCACCCTCAAATTTAGCACTAGGTCCATTTAATTGTTTAGAAGCATTTACACGTTCTTCTTTAATTGAAGAAATAAAACGAGCAAATACAGATTCAGTGATTATTGTTAAAGGTATTCCTAGTTCTAAAGCATTGATAGATGTCCATTTACCAGTACCTTTTTGGCCGGCTGTATCTAGTATTTGTTCAACTAATGGTCCATTTGTTTCATCATCTAATTTATTGAAAATATCACCAGTTATTTCTATTAAATAACTTGATAATTCCCCAGCATTCCAATCCTTAAATGTTTGAGCGATATCTTCATGTGACATACCTAGTAAGTCTTTCATCATTGCATAACTTTCTGCAATTAACTGCATGTCAGCATATTCTATACCATTATGGACCATTTTAACGTAATGTCCGGCACCATTTGGTCCGATATAGGCTACACATGGTGCGCCGTCTTTTGCTTTTGCTGATATAGCTTCTAATATATGACTCACTTTATTAAAAGCTGCTTCTTGTCCACCAGGCATAAGTGAAGGTCCTGTTAATGCACCAACTTCACCACCAGATACACCCATACCAATGAAATTAACACCACTTTCAGCGAGTGCTTTGTTTCGTCTGATTGTATCTTGATAATTAGTATTTCCACCATCAATTAAAATATCATCATCATCTAATAATGGTAAAAGCGTATCAATTGTTGCATCTGTAGCTGTTCCTGCTTTTACCATTAGTAGTATTTTACGGGGTTTTTCTAAGGAATTTACAAATTCTTCCATTGAATATGTTGGATGTATGTTTTTTCCTTCAGATTCTTTTACCATTTCATCTGTTTTTTCTGAAGAACGGTTAAAAACTGATACGCTGTATCCACGTGATTCAATATTCCAAGCAAGGTTTTTACCCATTACGGCTAAACCTACTACACCTATTTGTTGTGTCATTTAACTAACCTCTCTTATTAAAGTTTTCTAGTATATTGTATCACAAAGGTATCTTTATATTCACTTAATCAGTTTATAGATTGTTTAATAAGCTCGTCGTTAATACTTAAAAGTTGACTAGCTAACTGATTTAAAGATTCAATTGAAATTCTTTCTTCTGTAGTGTGAATGTTTTCATAACCTACACCTAAAATGACTGTAGGTATTCCAAGTTGATTTATTATATTACCATCTGATCCACCACCAGCAATGACAGTATTTGCTTCTAAACCTAAAGCTAAAGCGCTAGATTTTGCTATAGAAGTTACCGCTGCATCATCAGAAATTTTAAATCCTGGATAACTTTTGATGATTTCTACTTCGGCATGACAATGATACCTTTTTGCTGTTGTTTCAAAAACAGATTTCATATGATTGACTTGTCTGACGATACTTTCTTCTGAATGTGAACGTGCTTCTGCATTTAATGTTACTTTTTCTGCCACAATATTGGTAGCAGAACCACCTTCAAAACGACCAATATTTGCAGTGGTATAGTCATCTATTCGACCTAAGTTCATTTCACTAATTGCCTTTGCAGCTACATTGATTGCGCTTATACCATGGTTAGGTGTACTGGCGTGCGCTGTTTTTCCAAATATAGTCGCATTCAGTTTCATTTGAGTTGGCGCACCAACTACAGTTGTGCCAACTGGAACACTTGCATCAATTGCAAACCCATAACTCGCATCTAGTAAAGTTTTATCTATTGCTTTCGCCCCCTCTAAGCCAATTTCTTCACCAACAGTCAAAATAAATTGAATTTGACCATGAGGCAAATGTTGTTCATTAATAACATGGATAAATTCTATAATAGCTGCTAAGCCAGCCTTATCATCTGCACCTAAAATCGTAGTTCCATCTGAGTATATGTATCCATCATCTTTTACAGTTGGTGTGATTTTTTGACCTGGTACAACTGTATCCATATGACTTGTGAAATATATTTTTTCAAGATGTTCATAATTGGGCGTTGCCTTTAAGGTGCAAATTAAATTATTCGCACCTAAAGTATCATTTTGAATACTGGCTTTATCTTCATAGATATCTATATTTTGCTGTTCCATTATTTTTTTAAGATGGTATTGGATATCCTGTTCATTGCCACTTTCAGAATCAATTTGAACGAGTTCTAAAAATGTCTCTAATAGACGTTGTTTATTTATCATATAAATCCCCTTTTCTATAATCACAATTTATTTTAGTTTACATAAGTTTAAAGCTTAGCAAAATAAATATGTTTATACGTATTCGTCTAGTTATGTTATAATATACATTGATAAAATAGTAGTGACTTGAAATATTGTGGATGAGTCACAGTACAATATTGCTTTTTAAAACGCATTTGATATATTTTGGAGGAATTAAGTTTGAATAACAATAAAGTGCTAAGATTTATAATTGTAGTTATGTTGATAGCAGTCGTACTTGCATTAATCTTGACGAGTATCGTTCCTTTAACAAATTAAAAAATGAAAATAAATATTAATTAAAATTGTGTCATGTATCATTTAGCGATGTAAATTATATTGCTTTATGGTACATTTTTTGTGCTTTTTTACATTAAAATGACCTAGGTAAAAGAAAGTGAGTGCGCCATTTCTTTTACCTAGGTCAAGGTGATTATTATTTATGCATATTATGAAAAAATTGTTGATTTTGTATCTTTATGTAATTTTAAGGATCCGAATTGTGATTTAACTTCTAAATATTCTTCTAATTCATTGAGTAATTGTTTAATGCTTGCTCTAGTTCTGAAAGAAGCATGTGAGTTTGGTAACTCTAATTGATCTAACTCTAATTTGATTTCATAAAGAGAATGCAAGCGTAAAGCAGTATAATCATTACTATTTACGTTTTGAGCTACCTCTAAAAACAAACTACTGATTTTATCTAATAACGTGTCTTTTGTTTCAATGTTTTGTATCATTTTAGACATTCTTTCTAATAATTCTAACTGTGCTTCTCTCATATCAAAATAATGATAGTAAGAATTTTCATTACGTACAAAATGATTTTTAACATCTCTAAATGCAATTGATTTTGCTTTTTGTATCGTAAGTTGTAATTGATTGAAGGACATATCTAAAGAAGGGTTAGGTGCTTTGCAAGTAGTACTGAATGTTTCAAAGATTTTTGTGAATTGATTTTCTATTTCCTCTTTATATTGTTTTAGTTTAAAGTCTAAACTAGGCATGATTAAATTCATTAAAAATGCAATACCAAGACCAACGATTAACAATAAAATTTCATTGATAAACAAGTGTATGTCAATGACTTTAGCATTAAATACATGCAGCAAAATAACACAACTTGTAACTACTCCCTCTTGTACTTTAAAAACAACAGTGAGCGGTATAAATAAAAGTACGATCACACCTAAAATAATCGCGCTTTGACCAAAATAACTGAAAGCTATTGAGCCAATCACAAGGATTAATATACAAGAGACAAATCTAGATATTATCGCTTGTAGTGAATGCACTTTTGTATGTTTAATACAAAGCACCACTAAAATGGCACTAGAAGCAAAATTATCTAACCCCATTAATTTAGCAATGATAATTCCTAGTGCCATACCTACAGCAGTTTTAATTGTTCTAAATCCGATTCGATATGGATTTAATCGCATCATCGATGTTAACCTCTATCTTTCATCACAATAAGTATCAAATAAATTTTGTAATTGATTAATAACATCCATCACATCGTGGCCTTCGATTTGATGGCGTTCTATCATTTGTGTGATTTCACCATTTTTTATTAATGCAAATGATGGGCTTGATGGTGCATATCCTTTAAAATAATCTCTTGCTTGTTGAGTTGCTTCTTTATCTTGTCCAGCAAACACTGTTACAAGTCTGTCTGGTAATTTATCATAATGTAATGCATGCGTAGCTGCTGGTCTAGCAATACCACCGGCACAACCACAAACTGAGTTAACCATTACTAGTGATGTGCCTTCTTGATTTAAGACTTTATCAACTTCATCAGCTGTCGTTAATTGTTCATAACCTGCTTCTTCGATTTCATTTCTTGCTTGGCTTACTACATCATTCATATATAAATCAAAATTTAAATCCATATTCAAATCACCTTTCGTTATCAATTTATTAATTTCATTTTACTAATATATAGACAATAGTTCAACATGTGTGTTTAATCTGACAACAAGTTCGTGCATCATGGAACCTTCAATAATAAAGTCTTTAAAATAAAAAAGTTAGAAATCAAAATAATGAAATTTGATTTCTAACTTACTATTTATCACATTTAATAGTATTTACCGATATTACAAAACTAATAAATGCTTGTGTTTTCTATAGAATATTGCTCGATTCTCGTTTTGACGAAATTCATAAATCTACCAGCTTGCAAGCCATCTAATATACGATGGTCGATAGAAATACATAAATTAACCATATGTCTAATTGCAATCATATCATCAATAACGACAGGTTTTTTGATAATAGATTCAATTTGAAGTATTGCTGCTTCAGGGTGATTGATAATTCCCATAGATGATACTGAACCAAATGTACCAGTATTATTGACTGTAAAAGTACCACCTTGCATATCTTCAGATCTTAATTTTTTATTACGTGCTTTTTGAGCTAAATCATTAATTTCTCTAGCAATGCCTTTTAAAGATTTTTCATCAGCATTTTTGATTACTGGAACATATAATTTCTCTTCATCAGCTACTGCAATTGAAATATTAACATCTTTATGCATTACTATTTCAGAATTTTGCCAGCTGCTATTTAGTAAAGGATATGCTTTTAAGCCTTCTGCTACTGCTTTTACAAAGAATGCAAAATAAGTAAGGTTATAACCTTCATTTTCTTTAAAACTATTTTTATGATAATTTCTTGTTTTAACTAGATTTGTAGCATCTGCCTCTACCATCATCCAAGCATGTGGGATTTCATTAACACTGTTGACCATATTTTCAGCAATTTGCTTACGAACGCCATTTACTGGTATTGCTGAACCCGGAGAGGGTTCATTATATTGCACTTGCTTATTGACTTTAGGTGAGTCTTTAGGCGCGATGATTTCTGAACCTAATTTATGGGTACCTTCTTTGATTGCTTTCTCTATGTCCTTTTTAGTTACTCTTCCTTCAAAGCCAGTTCCTTTAACTTGTGAAAGGTCAATTTGATGTTCAGACGCTAGTTTAAATACTACAGGTGAAAAACGTCCATTATTTTGAGGGCGCTGATCAGCTGCAGCGTTTTCGCTATTGTTTACATTTGAGTTACTCTCTTGAGTTTGTGATGTTTCTTTTACATCTTCAGGTTGGTCATTTGTAGCACCGTTATCGGTATTTTCATCTGATACATCTTCTTCAGTATCTAAGTAACAAATTACTTCACCTACTTCAACTGTTGTACCTTCCTCCACAATAATTTCACGGATTGTACCTGCAAATGATGATGGCACTTCTGCTGTAACTTTATCAGTTATGACTTCACAAAGTGGGTCATATTCTTCTATTTTATCGCCTACTGAAACAAGCCATTGTTCAATTGTTCCTTCATGTACACTTTCACCGAGTTTAGGCATTTTAATTTCCATGGTTGTGCCTCCTTAAAATTCTGCGAGTTCACGCATTTTGTTTTTTATTTTTTCTGGATTTATCATAAACTCATTTTCAAGCGTCGGTGCAAATGGCATTGATGGAACATCTGGCCCGGCAAGTCTCATAATCGGTGCATCAAGGTCAAATAAACAGTTTTCTGAAATAATAGCGGCTACTTCAGAAATAATACTTCCTTCTAAATTATCCTCAGTAACTAATAATATTTTACCTGTTTGTTTCGCGCGTTCAATAATTGTATATTTATCTAATGGATACACGGTACGTAAATCTACAACTTCAACATTGATGCCTTCTTCCATTAACATATCAGCAGCTTGTATACAATAATTGACACATAAGCCATAGGTAAATACTGTAATGTCATCTCCTTCACGTTTTACATCAGCTTTACCAATTGGCACCGTATAATATGACTCAGGTACTTCTTCTTTTAATAAACGATATGCTTTTTTATGTTCAAAGTATAGGACTGGGTCATTAGATTCGATTGAAGCAAGTAATAGCCCCTTTGCATCATAAGGTGAAGAAGGTATGACTATTGTTAAACCAGGTGTTGATGCAAAAATAGATTCTACACTTTGAGAATGGTATAAAGCGCCATGAATTCCACCGCCAAATGGAGAGCGAATGGTTAATGGACAGTGCCAATCATTATTTGAGCGATATCTCATCTTAGCAGCTTCACTCATAATTTGGTTGGTAGCAGGTAAAATGTATTCTGCAAATTGTATTTCTGCCACTGGTCTTTTACCCATCATTGCTGCTCCTATACCAGTTCCCACAATGTTAGATTCAGCTAATGGCGTGTCTAACACACGTGCTTCCCCATATTTTTGTTGTAATCCTAGAGTAACACCAAAGACGCCACCTTTTTTACCTACATCTTCACCCAATACAAAAACATCATTGTCTTTTTCCATTGCTTGGTCTAGACCTTGATGAATCGCTTCTAAATAAGATAATTTAGCCATTATTTAAGCTCCCTTCTTCGTAGACATGTGTGTAAGTTTCTTCTGGTGATGGATAAGGTGCTTTTTCAGCTTCTTTTGTAGCTTGATTAACAATTTCTTTATGTTCTTTTTCTATTTCATCCAACCACTGTTCATCAATAATTCCTTCTTCTAATAAGAAAGATTTGAATTTTTGATTACAATCCAATGATTTTAATCCTTCACGTTCTTCTTGTGAACGATATTTATCATCATCATCAGAAGAATGCGCAGTCAAACGTGTACACATCGCTTCAATTAAAGTTGAACCTTTGCCACTCAATGCACGCTCACGAGCCTCTTTCATAACTTTATATACTGCAATAGGATCATTGCCATCTACTTGTTCACCATGTATACCATATCCAATAGCACGATCAGATAATTTTTCAGCACCATATTGCAATGAGTCAGGTACAGAAATAGCATATTTATTATTTTCTATAACGCAAATAAAAGGTAATTTATGTACACCAGCGAAGTTTAAACCTTCATGGAAATCTCCTTGGTTAGAACTTCCTTCACCTACAGTAGTTATTGCAATATTTTGTTTACTGTCCATTTTTAAAGCTAGTGCAGCACCAACTGCATGTAATATTTGTGTAGCAACTGGTGAACCTTGAGATAGAATTCCTTTATCTTTTTTACTAAAATGAGATGGCATTTGTTTGCCGCCAGAACTGATATCATCACGTTTACCAAAAGCAGCTAACATTGAATCAAGTGGCGTCATACCTAAATATGTAACAAGTGCAAGATCTCTATAATAAGGTGATGAAATATCCCCTTCTTGCATTGCGAATGCCATACCTATTTGTGTAGCTTCTTGTCCCTGACAGCTTATTACAAAAGGTATTTTACCTGCACGATTAAGTAGCCACATGCGCTCATCAATTTTTCGGCCTAAATCCATCCATTTATACATAGATTTTAATTCAGAAGTATCAAGACCTACTGATTTATAATCAAACATTTTGTATCCTCCTTAATTAAACGTGAATCGATCTATTTTCGACTTTTAATCCTAATTCCATCAGCACTTCTGAAAGTGACGGATGTGCATGTGTAGTTAACCCTAATTCCAATGTTGAACCATTCATAAATTGAAATAATGATAACTCATTAATGAGTTCAGTTACGTGGGGGCCAATCATATTTATACCTAGGACGTTATCGTTTTCTTGATCAATTACAATTTCACAAAAACCATTCAAATTTTTTGTATTTTCAATGACTGCTTTTCCAATTGCCTTAAATGGAACTTTAAATGTTTTTGTTTTGAATCCTTCCTCATTCGCTAATTCTTTATTTTGACCAATACTTGCAACTTCTGGTTGTGTATAGACACATTTTGGCATTTTATTATAGTCTACTGAGATTGGTGTAGCATCAAACATATGCTCAATGGCTGTTATGCCTTCTTTAGATCCAACATGTGCGAGTTGTAATTTACCTATACAATCTCCAGCAGCATAGATATGTTTGTCTTCTGTTTGTTGATATTCATTTACGACTATATGGTCTTTATCCGTCAGTTTTATTTTTGTGTTGTTTAATCCAATATCTGTTGTATTTGGTTTACGACCTATGGCTACTAATAATTTATCAAAAACGAATAATTCTTCCTCGATTTGAATTTCAATACTGTTATCTTTAGTAGAAACATGTTCTTCAGATAGTTGGACATCTACATAAAAATTAACGCCACGTTGTTCTAAATCATTTTGCAACGCTTTTGCTATTGATTTACTTTCAGTAGGCAAAATACGTGGTCCTGCTTCGATAACAGAAACTTCTACACCTAAGTCCACCATTAAAGATGCAAATTCTAAACCAATTACTCCGCCTCCTATGATAGCAAGTGTTTGCGGTAATTTATCTAACTTCAAAATATCATCACTAGATAACACAGTGTTGCCATCAAAAGATAAAAAAGGCAAGGGCATTGGAGATGATCCTGTACAAATTAATACATTATTATTTGGAATTAATTCTGATTCACCATCATCATATTCTACTGAAATAGTGCCACTTTGAGGTGAGAAAATAGATGGACCTAATATTCGTCCGATACCATTAAACACATCTATTTTATTATGTTTCATAAGTTGTTCAACACCGTTAAACATTTGTTGGACTACTTCATTTTTACGCGTTTGCATTCTTGAAAAATTTAACTTAAATGCATCAATATCTACACCAAATTCACTTGAATTTGTAACTGTTCTTAATACTTCAGCGGATTTTAAGAGCGCTTTTGTTGGTATACATCCTTTATGTAGGCAAGTACCTCCTAAAAGTGACTTTTCTACAAGCGCAACTTTTTTACCTAATTGAGATGCTCTTATTGCTGATACATACCCAGCTGTTCCTCCACCTAAAATTACTAGATCATATTTTTCATCTGCCATATTTTTGCTCCTAACTGCAATCTTAGTATTATGTCAAAAATCATATTTAAACATTAAATTCGTATAGTATTTAAAATTCAATCTATAGTTTACAGTTTAATATTTATTTAAAAGAACATTGATAAAAGAATTGTATAGCAAGTTTAAAGTATTTAACAAACTGAATTGTTTAATGTTAATTAATTTAAACATACGAATAAAATCACCTTTGAATTTTAAAAGTGATTTCAATACAAATTTTTGAAATTTACTAAAATAACTTCATTTCATTAATTTTTAAAAACGAATACTTTCAGTAAAATGTTTAAATAATGAAATATGAATAGATACTATTATTACAATAAGTCTTATATAGAAAATCGTTACTTACTTTACATAAACAAGTGCAACAGCATTTAAATTTTCTATTAATTGATATCCTTTACTATCTTACATCAAAATTCAGTATTATAAAATTAATAACCTAAATAATAGTGTAAAAATTCAAATTTATTTAGTGGTTAAATTTATTTTGTGTTTTCAAAGCAAGTAATAAGGAGTTTAACTTATTTTGCTTACTTTCTGCCCTTGACGTGAAAACAATTGGGAATTTTGCGCCGAGTAACAAACTGGAAACAGAAGCATTTCCAAAATGAGTTAAAGATTTTAATAATGCGCTCCCAACATCTATATTTGAAACGATAAGTGCATCAACATCACCAGCAATACTAGATGTGTAATTTTTTTCAATCGCTCTTTTTTTACTGATTGCATAATCAAATAGAATTGGTCCATCTACTTTTACATATACATCCGAAGTTCGATTGAAAATATTTTTTAATTTTTCAGCATCAATAGATGATGGTATCTTTTTAGACGCATATTCGACTGCAGATAATAATCCAATATTAAATTTATCGTAACCTAATGTATTACTAAATGTAGTTAGATTTTTAATGATTTGCTTTTTTTCTTCTATCGTAGGTGCCACATTATATGCTACATCACTAATCATTAAAGTTTTATGGTAATTAGGTATACTAAAACACGCGACATGGTTTAAAAATCCATATTGGTCTATAAAATTTTTATTGCTTAAAATAAAAGAAATCATTGATGTGGCTTTCATTTTTCCTTTCATTAAAACAGTTACTTTACCCTGCGATAAATCGTCTGCGCATTGCTTAAGTAATTGATAATCACTTGAAAATGTTAGCACATGAATCCTGTTTAAGATTTGAGGTTCTAAATCAAAAGAACGAATGATTTCCGTAGTGTCTTGGGTATCATAAATAAAAATATCTATGTTAGTTAATTTTAAAGCCTTAACTAGTACTGATATCATTTTTTCATCATTTGCATATAAAACGGCTACATTTCCATTCATTGTTTCACATGGTTCAACTAAATGTTGGAATCGCATAAAATCAACATCCTTCACTGATTATTTATCTAACTCAGCTAGCACTTGTATTAACAATAGTGAATATAGATTTTTATTTTAAATTATGGTTCTGCTCTATCATTTCTTTCGCATTTTGTCTGGTTAATTCTGTCACAGTAGCACCAGAAATCATTCTTGCTACTTCATCAATACGTTCTTCTCCAGTCAATTCTTTAACTTGTGTTGTTGTTCGTTCATCATTAGAATTTTTACTAATAAATAAATGGTGATCACTCATGGACGCAACTTGTGGTAGATGTGATATACATATCACTTGTATGTGTTCAGCCAATCCTTTCATTTTCTCTGCCATCTTTTGGGCAGCCTTACCAGATACACCAGAATCTACTTCATCAAATAAAATCGCTGTCTGCCCTCTTGTTTTTACAAAGATAGTTTTTAGCGCTAACATAATTCTTGATAATTCTCCTCCAGAAGCAATTTTATTTAAGCTCTTTAAGGGTTCGCCTTTATTTGGACTGATTAAAAATTCCACAAATTCTATTCCTTCTCGGTTCGGTTTATCTAAAGGTTTAAATGAAATTTCTAAATTAGCATCATTCATCTGAAGGTTTTGAATTTCATCTACAATATGATTACGCAATGTTTGTGCAACATTTCTTCTTTCTTGCGATAACTTTTCTCCTAATTCCATAACATTTTTATATAAATCATCGATTTCTTGACGTAATTGAGCAGTACTTTCTTCATAATTTTCAATCTTATTAATTTCGTCAGCCATTTTATCTTGATACATAATTAGTTCATTAACATCTTTACCATATTTACGTTTTAAACTATTTAATAAATTCATTCTAGATTCTAATTCATTTAAATATTGTTCATCAAATTCTGTATTCGTTAAATCATCGTACAATTGATGTTTAGCATCCTCAAGCGTGTAATAAAATTGGTCGACATCTTCTTTTAGTTCATCATATTTATCAGGTAAAATTTCACTAATTGATTGTAACTGATTACTCAATTCGTATAAACGATCTGTAATGGCATGCTCATCTGTCAACGTGACGTGTGCATTGTTTAAGGCTAAACTGAGACTTTCTGAATTTTGAATACGTTTGATATCGCTCTCAAGTTGAGGGACTTCGTTTTCAATAAGATTCGCTTCTTGTAATTCTTCATATTGAAATTTTAACAAGTCTAACCGTTGTAATAACGCTTGATCGGCTGACTCTAAATCTGCTAATTCTTTTTTCTTAGCGCTGTATTTATCAAAAGTATCAACATACGATTCAAGCAGTGATTTATATGTATTTTCGGCATAATTATCTAATAAATGTAAATGATATTTTTGCTTTAATAATGTTTGTGTTTCATGTTGCCCATGTATATCTAATAATTCTTGCATTATTTTTCTCAAATCTTGTAAAGTAACTGTTTGATTATTAACTCTACAAATACTCTTACCTGAGCTAAATATTTCCCTTTTTACTAATAAAAAGTCTTCATCGATATCGATAGATAAATCATGAAGTATTGAAATGGCTTCTTTACTATTATCTATATCAAAAATTCCTTCAATAACAGCTTTTTTTTCACCATGTCTCACATAGTTTGATGAAGCACGCATACCAATTAATTGACCAATCGCGTCTATAATAATTGATTTACCAGCACCAGTTTCGCCACTCAAAACAGTTAAGCCATCACCAAAGTTTACTTCTAATTCATCTATAATAGCGAATTGTTTAATTGATAAGGTTTGTAGCATTTATAATCACTTCCTTATACTTATAATAAATTAAAGATACGTGTTTTAATTTTTTCGCTGGCTGATTCATCTCTGCATATAATTAAACATGTATCATCACCACAAATTGTGCCCAAGACTTCATCCCAGTCTATTTGATCTAAAATTGCCCCAATTGATTGAGCGTTACCAGGTAAGGTCTTAAGTACTAAAAGGTTTCCAGTACCATCAATATTTACAAATGAATCCATTAAATAACGACCAAGTTTTTCTAAAGGATGATATTTTCTGTCATTAGGTAAACTATAAACATATTGACCAGAAGGTGTAGGGACCTTTATTAACTGTAATTCTTTAATGTCGCGAGAAACAGTTGCTTGGGTAACATTTAACTCATATTCATTTAAACGCTTTACCAGTTCATCTTGGGTTTCAATTTTTTCATTAGATATAATTTCTCTTATTTTAATATGTCTTACTGATTTTTTTGCCATGTATAGCACCTCTGTAAACGAATATTTATACAATGATTTTAACACATGGACAATGATACTACTACTAAAGTTAATTTAACAGAAATACTTTTATTGACTGTTGTGTATACTGCCTGTCTATTTTCGAAGTGAATTAAAAATAAGCCATAATTAAATTTTGAATCACTTATACCGATACTATTTTAGTAACAAATGAATATTTATTTATAAAATTATAAATTTTTATAAATAAAAAATCACGCTACGAAAAGTAGCATGATTTAGCATAATTTAATGGTAGAAATTTTATAAAATCTGTAAAAACAGAATCTACGTCTGATTATGATTCTCTATAATTGAATAATTCTACGATATATTTTAGATTACTTGTGTCATATTGTTCAGGTAAACGAGCTAAACACGCATATGCAGATTCAGTATGTGATTTTAGCTTATCTTCTGCCCCGTTTTGACCTAATAATGAGACGTAAGTGCTTTTATCATTTTCAAGATCACTACCTGTAGATTTACCTAGTTTCGCTTCGTCTCCATAAATGTCTAATAAATCATCTTTTATTTGGAACATTAATCCTAAATGTTCACTAAATTTTTCTAATAAATTAGCTACACTTGGTTCAGCCTCGGCAATATCAACAGCTGCCATTACTGCAAATTTTAATAGCGCACCTGTCTTAGCTTGATGGATATGTTCTAAAGTATTTAGGTCTACCGCAGATCCTTCACCTTCACTTTGCATATCGAGTGTTTGACCACCTACCATACCTAAATGTCCACTTGCAGATGATAAGCGTTTAATCAGTTTTATTTTGACATTATCTTTCAGTTTGTCGTCGTTAACAATGATATCAAATGCTTTAGTGAGTAATGCATCACCTGCTAGTATTGCTTTCCATTCACCGTAGACTTTATGATTTGTCAATTTACCTCTTCGATAATCATCATCATCCATTGCAGGCAAATCATCATGAATAAGAGAATACGTATGTACCATTTCTAATCCAAGTGCTGAAGCGTAACCAAGTTTATAATCCGATGCTAGCATTTCCAATGTTAATAAAAGTAAAACAGGTCTAATTCGTTTGCCGCCTGCTTCTAACGAATATCTCATGCTATGTTCTAAATCTGTATTCAGTGATGAATTCGGAATTGAATTTTGTAATAATTCATTTATTTCGTCAGTTAAATTGTCTATTTTATGATTCATCATGATTTTCTTCCTTTTCAGTTTCTTCATCGCCTTCAACATTTTCTTCAGACATCAATTCGTTCACTTTTTTTTCAGCATTTTTCAATGTTTCATCACAATTTGCTGATAATGTCATACCTCTTTGGTATAAGTTTAAAGATTCTTCTAAAGAAACATTTTCATTATCTAGTTTTTGAACTATACTTTCTAATTCTTTCATCATTTCTTCAAAACTTTGTGATTTATTCGTCATCATTACACCTTACTTTCATAACTTGTGCATCAACAGAACCGTCTTTCATCGTTAATACAATATTATCATTTTCAGCTAAATCGCTAGTACTAGTAACTATTTTATCTTGCTTGTTCACAATTGTATAACCACGTAACATTGTATTGGTTGGACTAAGATTATTCAAATTCTCTATTTTATTAGTTAAATTATTTCTTTGTTTTACAATAAGATGATTCATTAATTTTACAAGATTCGTTTGTTTTTGATTGATAGTTGTTTGTTCTCTTTGAATATTTTGTTTGAAATGTTTTAAGTTGAAACTTTGTTTTATTAACTCTAGCTTTTGCTTATGTTGATTAACTTTAAAAGTAATAGCTAAATTAAGCTGTTTCTCTAAGTCATCCCGTTTTTGAATCTGTTGATCATATAACAAGGTTGGTGTTTTAAATTTGTAATATGAAGCAACGTGTTCTAAATACTGCTTTTGATGTTGAATCTGTTGTTTCATAAACCTGGTTAAAGAAAGTTTTTGTTGTTGAATATATTGCCTCAATTCATATTGATCAGGTGTTGCCATCACTGCTGCTTGTGTAGGTGTAGCAGCACGTGCATCTGCTACAAAATCACTAAGCGTAAAGTCTGTTTCGTGGCCTACTGCTGATATGATTGGCGTTTCACACGCATAAATCGCTTTGACAACATCTTCTTCGTTGAAGTTCCATAAATCTTCTATAGAACCACCACCACGACCAATGATTATAGTATCTACATTTAAATCATCAGCTTGTTTTATTTTTTCAATGATATCATACTTAGCCTGCTCACCTTGTACTAAAGTGTTGATTTGTATTTGTTCAACTAAAGGATATCGACTATTAATAGTAGTATGGATATCTCTAATCGCTGCACCCGTGCCTGCAGTCAGCACAGCGATTTTTTTAGGAAACTTAGGAATAATCTTTTTATGGTTTTGATCAAAATAACCATCTTTAGTTAATTTCTTTTTTAACTGTTCTAATTTTTGATATAAATTACCAATACCATCTATATGCATTTTATTAACATAAATTTGATAATTACCACGTCTTTCATATACAGAAACACGTGCTTCTAACAAAACTTCATCACCGTCTTTAGGTTCGAAGTCAATTTTTGAAGCATTTCCTTTAAACATCATTGCACTGATGACACTATTTTTATCTTTAACATTAAAATAGAGATGACCACTACTATGTTTTTTAAAGTTAGAAAGTTCACCTTTAAGCAAGACAGTCTGTAAGTGCGGATCTTGATCAAATTTATATTTAATATATTTAGTTAAAGCTGAAACGCTTAAATAATCTGACATATTATATCACTCTTTTACTCAATATTACTCAACACACCATTGATAAACTTATAATGTTCATCATCACTGAATTGTTTTGCTAATTCAACCGCTTCATTGATAATTACTTTTTGTGGCGTTTCACTATTTAGTAATTCAAAAGTTGACATTCTTAAAATAATTCGGTCAGATTTCAATAATCTATCTATTGTCCAATCTTTTAAATGTGGTGCAATTTTATTATCTAATACAGATTCATGATCTTTTACGCCTGTAACTAGCCAATTAATAAAATCAAACTCTAAATCAGGATTATCATCTTTAATAAAACTAATTGCTTCATCAATCGTTAAATCACTATTTTTCATTTCTAATTGAAATAGTGTTTGAAAGGCTTGTGTTCTTGATTCTTTTCGACTCATTATAAACTCCTTTTAGCATTGTACGCTTTATGACTAATATAAAATAGAATTTTGTTAATCTCTTGATTATAGAACTCAGTTTTATGACCGCATTAAAGTCAAAGTGCTATATTTAATTTGTAGATACGATATGTGTAATGTGAACATTAATTTGACTTGGTATGATCGTTGTCATCGTAGATATTGAATTGTATATGGCATTTTGTATTTTTCTTGCTGTTTCTGAGATATTAATATCATATGAAAATGAGCAATATACATCAATATGAATACCATCATCTTTAGTATCTACTTTAATACCACGTGCCAATTGTTTTTTTGTAATTTTCTCAACACTTAAGTCCTTTATTTCTTTAAAGTGACCTTCTAAGCCTTTTACTTCTGAGGTTGCTATACTTGCAATAACAGTCAAAACCTCAGGTGCAATTTCTATTTTTCCTAAATTGGAATGTGATGATTCTGTTACTTTGACCATTTCACAAACCTCCTATTTAGTTTATTCATCCATTATGTTATAAGTTTCTAAGAAATTAGTATTAAATTCACCACTTCTAAATATATCGTTATTTAGTAGGCGAATATGAAATGGAATTGTAGTGTCAATGCCTAATACTAAATATTCACCTAACGCTCTCAATCCTGTCATAATTGCTTCATCTCTTGATGGTTCATGAACAATTAATTTTGCTACCATAGAATCATAGTATGGAGGGATTGTATAATTAGTATAACATGCTGATTCAATTCTTACGCCAAAACCACCCGGTGCTAGATATTGTGTGATTTTACCTGGTGAAGGCATAAAGTTTTTATAAGGATTTTCAGCGTTAATTCTAAATTCAATTGCATGTCCTTTGATTTCAATATCTTTTTGTGTGAATGGTAACTTTTCACCCATCGCTACTTTAAGTTGTAGTTTTACTAAATCAATACCAGTTACCATTTCTGTAACTGGATGTTCTACCTGAATACGTGTATTCATTTCCATAAAATAAAATTCATGCGTGTTCAAATCATAAATAAATTCAATTGTTCCAGCGTTTTCATAATTTACAGCTTTTGCTGCTCTTACTGCTGCATTACCCATTTCTTGCCGTTTAGCATCGTTTAAGATTGGTGACGGTGCTTCTTCTACAAGTTTTTGCATACGTCTTTGTATGGTACAATCACGCTCACCTAGATGGATGACATTACCATAACTGTCTCCAATTACTTGTATTTCGATATGTCTAAAGTTTTCAATAAATTTTTCAAGATATAATCCATTGTTACCAAAAGCAGTTTCTGCTTCTTGTTGAGTCATTTTGAAGCCAGTTTCCAATTCTTTTTCATCACGTGCAACACGTATACCTTTGCCACCACCGCCTGCAGTAGCTTTGATAATGACTGGATATCCTATATCTTTTGCAATTTTCTTCGCTTCTTTAATATCTTTAACTAACCCTTCACTTCCAGGAACTACAGGAACCTCAGCGCGTTTCATTTCTTCTTTAGCGACATCTTTGATACCCATTTTTTGTATGGACTCATAACTTGGGCCAATAAATTTAAGTTGACATGCTTCACAAAGTTCAGCAAAATCACCGTTTTCTGCTAGAAAACCATATCCAGGGTGAACCCCATCACATCCTGTTGAAGTCGCGATAGATAAAATATTAGGGATATTTAGGTAAGAATCTTTAGATTGAGTGGGACCGACACAATATGCTTCATCAGCAATTTGAGTATGTAATGCGTCTTTGTCTCCTTCAGAATATATTGCCACAGTTTGTAAACCTAAATCGTGACAGGCTCGAATAATTCTTACAGCAATTTCCCCTCTATTTGCAATTAAAATTTTATTCATTATTTCACCTTAAATAACGGTTGGCCATACTCTACCATTTGACCGTCTTCTACTAGTATTTCAGTAATTTCCCCTGTGACTTCTGCTTGTATTTCATTAAATAATTTCATAGCTTCCAAAATACATACTGTTGATTCGTTTGAAACAGAATCTCCTATTTGAACATATGGACTTTCCTCTGGTGAAGGTGATTTATAAAATGTGCCAACCATTGGTGCATTGATTGTTTTTAAATTGTCATTTTCTTGGGAAGCACTTGTATCATCAGAACTTTGTGTATCAAGTTGATTTGAAACAGCTGGTTGTTGTGGTGCAATCTGTTGCATCGGTTGTTGTGAAACTTGAGGTGTGATAATCTCAGTTTCTTTTTCTTTTTTTAAGTTAACTATATTCCCTTTATCTTCTATATTTATTTCAGTCAAGCTAGATTGATCAAGAATTTCAATTAATTCTTTAATTTCTTTAAAATTCATAAATACTGACTCCTTCAGATTGTTTTCATTTACCTAGTTTATTTTACTTTAGTGAAATGTTCAATTCAAGCATATACATATTTTCTATTATAACTCATTAACTTTTATAGTTAATCAATAATTAACTATAGTTTTGTGTCAAAACGGTTTTCCGTCTTTACGCAAATAATAAAAGCCCTTCCATTTAAAGTAAGTGGAAAGGCTTCTAAAATAATTTGCAAATGCTGTCATCAAGTGGTGAGTGTCACTGATGAATTAAGCTCTTGACACGTAACTTCCATCGCTTGTGTTAATTACTAAAGTATCTCCTTCATTAACAAATAATGGTACATTTAGTGTATAACCTGTTTCAACAGTCGCAGATTTTGTTGCACCAGTAGCAGTATCACCTTTAATACCTGGTTCTGTTTCTGTTACTGTAAGCTCAACGTTTTTTGGCAATTCAATACCTAAAGTTTCATTTTCATAACTTTGAATTTGAACTTCCATATTTGCTTTTAAGAAATTTAATTCATGTTCTAAGTAATCAGCAGGTAATTCAATTTGATCAAATGTTTGGTTATCCATGAAAACGTGTGTATCACCATCGGCGTATAAATATTGCATGCGACGATTTTCAATCATAGCAGTTTCAACTTTTTCTCCGCCTCTAAATGTCTTCTCTTGGATCGCACCTGTTCTTAAGTTACGTAATTTTGAACGTACAAATGCAGCACCTTTTCCTGGTTTTACGTGTTGGAAATCTAAAACTTTCCAAATACCATTATCTACAGAAATTGTTAAACCTGTTTTAAAATCATTAACCGAAATCATTCAGTTTCCTCCTTAATATAAGGTCTTCTATAAAATAATAAGGTCTTTAGACGATTTAGTAAAGCGTTCGCAACCATTTTCGGTAATTAATATATCATCTTCAATACGTACGCCACCAATTCCATCTAAATATATACCGGGTTCAATTGTAACACAATTATTTAATTCTAATGGAGATTCAGATTTTTTAGATAAATTTGGACCTTCATGTACGTCTAATCCTATACCATGCCCTAATGAATGGCCAAAAGCCTCACCGTATCCTTTTTCGGTAATATAATCTCTTGCTACTGCATCAAGTTCTCTACCAGTCATTCCTTGTTTAGCTGCTTCAATTCCTTTTAAATTTGCTTGTAATACAATGTTATATATTTCTTTTAATTGGGCATCTGGTTCGCCAATAGCAAAAGTACGGGTAATATCTGAGGCATATCCATTGTAATAAGCTCCATAATCCAAGGTAATTAATTCTCCTTGATTGATGACTTTATCACTTGCTACACCATGTGGAAGTGCTCCTCTCACTCCAGAAGCAACAATAGTATTAAAAGATGGTCCTTCTGAACCTAATTCGAGCATTTTACTTTCTAATTTTGCTTTTAACTCAAGTTCTGTCATTCCAGCTTTAGCAACTGTTAAAATATACTCATAAGCATCATCAACAATTTGAGCAGCTTTTTGAATATTTGCTATTTCTTGTTCATCCTTGACTTCTCTTATTCTCTCAATTAAACCAGAAATACTTATTAAACTGATATATGATTTACTTAATTGTAAATAAGTATCATAGCTTACTAAATTACCTTCAAAGCCAACATTTTGCACATTTAAGTCTTCTAGTGTGGATTTTATAGATTCTATCAGTTGTCCCTGTTGCTTAATCACTTTAAAACCAGCAGCTTGATCAGTTGCTTGCTCTATGTATCTAAAATCAGTAAGCAATAGTTTTTCGCTATTTGTAATAATCAATGCACCACTGGTTCCAGTAAATCCAGATAAGTATCTTCTATTATAATCAGATAAAACGATAATTGCTTCCAAATGTTTTGTCTTTAGAGCAGATTTTAACTTTTCAATTCTATTCAACAGTAATCACCCTATTCAATAAATTTGTACATTTCCAATATATACATTAAAATGATAGCATAATTAGTGTACAAATTTATAGTTTTTGAATTAGGAGAGAGTTATGAAGAAAAAATTATTCGCTATTTTATGCGCTTCGTGTTTACTCGCCGGATGTGGAAGCCAAAATTTAGGCCCATTAGAAGAGAAAACAACAAAATTACGTGACGAAAATCATAAATTAAAAAGTGATATACAAGACTTAAAACTTGAAATAAAAGAAGAAAAAACAAATATTACTGCATTAGAAAAAGATAAAAATAATATCAAGAATGCGAAAAGTAATAAAAAGAAATTAAATCATATTAAGGCGTCTTCTGAATATTATCAAGATGTCGCAAAAGCAATTGGTGATTATAATGATATTGAAGACGAAGTCTCAAAAAATAAGCAGAGCGAAAAAGTTCAAAATAAATTAACCGATATTACTAATAAAATTGATAGTGCATTTACTACATATAAAAGTAAAATTGATAAAGATAAAATGAATGACGAAGATAAGAAGAAACATAAAAATATTACTAAATTAAACAAGTCATTAGATTCTGCCATGAGTGATATAAGGGATGGTTATAACGAGAAAGATAAGAAAAAACTTAATAAAGGGCAAACTACTTTATCAAAAGTGAGCATAAGCAATGAGTAATGTGACATATAAATAGGAGTGTGTATTTTGAAACAAGCAATATTTTATATCGTAATCGCAATTGCATTAGTTGGTTTAATACTTAACTTAGATGCGTTCTTATTTAGTTTTGTAAGAATGGCTATCAGTTTAGCAATTTTTGCAGGTATCATTTATTTAATTTATTATTTTTTCTTTTTAACAGAAGATCAAAGAAAGTATAAACGTGCCCAAAGAAAATATAGAAAAAGGCATAAAAATAATAAAAATTAGGTTCTGAATATTTAACATTATTGAATAAATTAAAGCATTTACCCAACAATTAAATTCAAAAATTGTTGGGTAAATGCTTTTTTTATAGCGAATTTAATTATTTTCTATAAGTCCATTCTGATGATTGGTACTTATTAATTAATGCGTCAACTTCTGCGTTTTGCTGAGCAGTCAATTCTAAAGGTTTTAAATTGATATTTAATCCTTTTTTGAATCCACTTTCGAATGCTTGTTCCATTTCATCTAAAGTGATGTAGCGATCAGATATATCATTAATTGCTACTGCTTTATCGACAAAAGCTTGCTTCATTTTCTCTTTCAAACGATCATTTTTAAATATAAACATATCAAATAAATCATCAATATCTATATCTTGTAACAATGAACCATGCTGCAGAATCACACCCTTTTGTCTCATTTGGGCACTACCTGCAATTTTGCGTCCTTCTACGACTAATTCATACCAACTGGAATCATCAAAACAAACCGCACTTCTTGGTTGTTTTAATTTAGACCGTTCTTCTTTAGTTCGTGGGATAGCAAATGAAGCATTAAAACCTAATGTTTTGAATCCTTCAAGTAGCCCTTCAGAAATGACCCTATATGCTTCTGTAACTGTTTTGGGCATGTTTGGATGTGATTCCGGTACAATAACACTATAAGTTAATTCTTTGTCATGCAAGACACCTCTGCCACCTGTTTGTCTTCTAACAAGGCCATAACCTTTATCTTTCACCTTGTCTATATCAATTTCTTTCGTTAATCTTTGAAAGTAACCAACTGAAAGTGTAGCTGGATCCCATGTATAAAATCTAATTACTGGATCAATTTCACCTCTAGATACAAAATTTAATAACGCTTCATCCATTGCCATATTATAAAATGGATCATTACTACCTGTATTGATAAAATGCCATGTTTCAGTCACAATCAAAACTCCATTCATTAAAATTAAATTGTGATAACATCTAATTTGTGTTATCGTTTTCAATAATTGTACAAAAATGTCAGTTTACGTAATTATCATGATAAAAATATTTTGATAATTTGTGCTAACAGTCTTATAATATATAATATCGGTTAATTAGGGAGGATGCAAGATGAGTAATTTTTGGTTTATAGCTTTAGCAATTTTAATAATAATCATCGCATATATGTTGTTCAATAGATATTTGAACAAAAAAGCGGTAACAGAATTAAACCAAAATGAATTCCATAATGGTTTGCGAAAAGCTCAAGTGATTGATGTAAGAGAAAAAGTAGATTATGATTATGGTCATATTAATGGTGCCCGTAACATCCCAATCACAATGTTTAAGCAAAGATATCAAGGCTTGAGAACAGATCAACCTATCTATCTTTGTGATGCGAATGGTATTGCCAGTTATCGTGCCGCTAGAATCTTAAAAAAGAATGGTTATAAAGATATATTCATGCTTAAAGGCGGATATAAAAAATGGACTGGTAAAATCAAATCAAAAAAATAAATGAATAAGTTAACATTTTAAAATTGGGCTGTTAGTTAAATAACTAGTAGCTCAATTTTTTATATAATTAAAAAATTTAAATTTATAATTTGCTAAATATTATAAATAACCTGTTTTGAATGAATTTAAATACATGGTGAAAGGCAGTGATTTTATAATATTTCCAAGTAAATTCACACAATTAACTTCATAAGATTTATAGAGAATAAAGGGCCAATCCAATTTAATACGGATTAGCCCTTTGTTCTCTAAATGAGGTTTATATCAAGTTATTAATTTTTAATTGAATTGAATGCTTCATACATAATTTGATTATCAATTCAAAAAATCCTTTAATATGTCATTTTAAAAATTATTTTTCTGATCTTAAATGCTCAAATTTTAATACTGGTTGACGAGCAGCTTTTGTTTCATCTAATCGATCAATAATCGTTGTATGAGGTGCTTCTAAAACTTTATCGGGATTTTCTTTTGCTTCATTCGCAATTTCGATCATTGTGTCACAGAAATAATCTAAAGTTTCTTTAGATTCTGTTTCAGTAGGTTCAATCATCATACCCTCTTCTACATTTAATGGGAAATAGATAGTAGGTGGGTGTACACCAAAGTCAAGTAAACGTTTAGCCATATCTAGTGTTCGTACACCATATTCTTTTTGTTTTGAGCCACTTAAAACAAATTCATGTTTACAATATTGTTCATAAGGAATTTCAAAATGTTCTTTTAATCTTGCTTTAATATAGTTTGCATTTAGTACTGCTGCTTCTGAAACTTCTTCAAGTCCTTTATTACCCATAGTTCTAATATATGTGTATGCTCTTAAATAAATACCGAAGTTACCATAAAATGGTTTGACACGTCCGATTGAATGCTCGATATTATTATCGTATTTATACACATCATTTTCTTTAATTACCATTGGTTTTGGTAAGAAACTTGCAAGTTCTTTTTTAACACCAACTGGTCCTGAACCAGGTCCGCCACCACCATGCGGTCCAGTAAATGTCTTGTGTAAATTTAAATGAACAGCATCAAAGCCCATGTCTCCAGGTCTAACTTTGTCCATGATTGCATTTAAGTTGGCACCATCATAATACAATAATCCACCAGCTTCGTGTACAATATTGCGAATATCCATGATGTTTTGTTCAAAAATACCTAGTGTATTTGGATTCGTAAGCATAATTGCAGCTGTGTTTTCGTTGACAAGGCGTTTTAAATCTTCTATATCAACTTCTCCACGTTCATTTGACTTCACTGTAACAGCTTTAAATCCAGCAAATGCCGCTGAAGCAGGGTTTGTACCATGTGCAGAATCAGGAACGATGACTTCGTTACGATGTCCTTCACCATTTTTTTCATGATAAGCTTTAAAAATCATCAGTGCTGTCCATTCTCCATGTGCACCAGCTGCTGGTTGTAAAGTGACTTCATCCATACCAGTTATCTCTTTGAGTTCTTCTTGTAAGCTATGAATAATTTCTAGCGAACCTTGTACTTGAGATTCATCTTGTAGTGGATGTGATTCAGCAAAACCAGGTATTCTAGCTATTTTTTCATTTACTTTTGGATTATATTTCATGGTACATGAACCTAATGGATAAAATCCTGAATCAACACCAAAGTTTTTATTTGATAATTCTGTATAATGACGCACTAAATCTAGTTCTGCCACTTCGGGAAATTCAGCTTTGTTTTTTCTAATAAATTTGTCATCTAATAGCTTGTTAACTGCTCCATTATCAATTTCTTTTTTAGGTAAAGAATACGCGTAACGACCTTCTTTAGAACGTTCAAAAATTAATGGACTAGATTTACTTACTGCCATTTATTTCACCTGCTTTCTTAACAAATGTATCAATTTCATCTTTAGTTCGTAATTCTGTAACTGCAATTAACATATGATTGTCGAAGTTTTCTCCTATTTCACTTAAATCAAATCCGCCTATTATGTCTTCTTGAATTAAAGCATCGTTTACATCTTTAACTGGTTTATCGAATTTTACTACAAATTCATTAAATGATGTGCCATTGCTAACTTCAAATCCTTGTTGCTTAAATTGTTCTTTAGCATAGTTTGCATTCTCAAAATTTTGAACTGCAATGTCGTAAATACCTTGTTTTCCTAAAGCAGACATACAAATTGATGAAGCCAATGCATTTAATGCTTGGTTTGAACATATATTTGATGTTGCTTTATCACGTCTAATATGTTGTTCACGTGCTTGAAGTGTCAACACAAAACCACGGTTTCCATCTTGGTCTTCGGTTTGTCCAACAAGTCTACCAGGTGTTTTTCTCATGAGTTTTTTAGTAGTAGCAAAGAAGCCACAATGTGGACCGCCAAACTGTGTTGGAATACCAAATGGTTGTGTATCTCCAACTACAATATCTGCACCAAAACTACCTGGTGGTGTCAATAACCCTAGTGCGATTGGGTTTGTATAAACAATAAATAATGCTTTTTTATCTTCGATATATGACTGTATTTTCTCTAAATCTTCAATTGAACCATAAAAGTTTGGATATTGGACTGCAACTGCAGCAGTATCATCATCAATAGCATTTTCAAGTTTTTCTAAATCTGTAATTGTGCCATCTAAATCAACTTCAACAACTTCAAATTCTTCACGTGTTTTTACATATGTGTGTAAGACTTGTAATGCTTGATAATGCATGCCTTTTGAAACGACAATTTTATTTTTACGCGTTTGATTAAATGCTAAAATGCAAGCCTCTGCAAAACTTGTCATACCATCGTACATAGATGAGTTTGCAATATCCATATCTGTTAATTCACAAATTAAAGTTTGAAATTCAAAGATAGCTTGTAATTCACCTTGTGAAATTTCAGGTTGATAAGGTGTATATGCAGTATAAAATTCAGAACGCGAAATCATTGCATCTACTACTGCTGGGGCATAATGATCATAAACGCCTGCACCTAAAAACGAAGTATGTGTTTCTTTAGTAATGTTCTTACTAGCAATTTTATTAAGTCTTTTTGTTAATGTGGTTTCAGATTCAGCATCGGGAATAGCTAACTCTCTATTTAATAAAATATCTTTTGGAACATCTCCAAATAATTCGCTGATTGATTCAGCACCAATTGTCTCTAGCATTTCATTTTTATCTTGATCTGTTAATGGAATATAACGATGACTCACGGTAACACCCCTTTAAATTATTTACTGATTTGATTTTTCTTCACAATTTTTGCTTTTGCTTGTCTTTTTCTAATTTGAATAATAATCTCTTTGCCCATTTCAAATGCATCTCTATCAATTATAGCTAAACCAATTGATTTACCAGTTAATGGAGATTGTGTGCCTGAAGTAACTTCTCCAATTTCATTTCCATCGATATCATAAACAGTGTAACCTGTTCTTGGAATTCCTTTATCAATCATTTCTATGCCAACTGTTCTTCTTTTAGAACCGTTTTCTTTTTGATCTTTCAACACTTTTTTACCTATAAAATCGGCATCAATTAATGGTTTAGCAGCAAATGCAATTCCACCTTCATATGGTGTAATTGATTCACTTAAGTCTTGTCCATGAAGTGGTAAACCAGCTTCTAATCTTAATGTATCTCTTGCACCAAGACCACAAGGTTCTACGTCAAATTCTAATATTGAATCCCATAAAAATGGTGTATCATCTGATTTACAATAAATTTCAAATCCATCTTCACCTGTGTAACCAGATTGGGATAATATTACGTTTTTACCAAAGAATTCAACATCTTGTAAGAATTCAAAAGGAGACATTTCTGATATATTCTGTTTCACATGCTTTTGAACAAAATCACGTGCATTTGGACCTTGTATAGCTAATTGGCCATAATCTGTTGATACATTTAAGACTTCAGCATCAAAATTTTCAGATTGTTTTTTCATCCATTCAAAGTCTTTATCTGTGTTTCCAGCATTTACGACTAATAAATATGCTTTTTCACTGAGTTTATAGGTGATTAAATCATCGATGATACCGCCTTGCTCGTTACACAATGCTGTATATTGCGCCTTTGTTGTGTCTAAATTGTCAGTGTCATTTGAAAGCAAGTATTGTACTAATTGATCTGCTTCAGAACCTTTTATTAAAATTTCACCCATGTGACTTACATCAAATAAGCCCATATTAGTTCTTACAGCATTATGTTCTTCTTTAATACTTGAAAATTGAACTGGCATAGCCCAACCACCAAATTCAACAATTTTTGCACCGAGATCCACAAAGTTTTGATAAAGTGGTGTGCGTTTTAATTCATTTACCATTGCTAAACCCCCTATTAATATATTAAAAAAAGACAGAGTAGACTAAGCCTACCCTGTCAATAAATCCAGGAATGCGTCTCAGTATTATCCTTTTGCCTGAGAGTTTCGTTAAACTTGCACCTTCGGCGATGGTTATATAAATGATTAACCATTCTCTCTAATACTGGTCATTCGCTTTCATCGTTTCCAATATTTTTTTATATGTAACTGGAAGCGACTTATTACTATTCACTTTGATGAATGCGATTTCATTATATCTTGAAACTCTAGTTGAATACAAGCTTTTTAATTTAAAAAACGGTTTATTATTCGCATTGGGTCTATTACTATCATTTTTAATTCTATCGTATAGAATTTCTATGTCGCAATCTAACCATATAACATGTTTTTGTTCTTTTAATAAGTTAAATGCATCATTGCCTTCGATGATACCCCCGCCTGTAGCAATGACGTCAAATTGGTTCGCACATTTTTTTAAATACTTAAACTCTAAATTGCGAAATCCTTTTTCACCTAATTGTTCAAAAATTTCTGGTATTGTTTTTCCTTCTTGTTGCACTATAAATTCATCTAAATCTACAAAACTTAATTGATTGTTTTGTGCAATATATTTTCCTAATGTTGTTTTTCCTGTCCCCATAAAACCTATTAAAATCAGTGGTGTGTTAATTTTATTTTTCAAAAATATCTTCCTTTTGTAATTGTAATTTAATTTGTTTATCATAATATGATTCAATGTTATCAAGCGTTTTTATTTGAAGATTAAATTGAGAAGTATATTTTGCTATTAGTGATAAATATAGCATATAAATAACCATCACAAAAGGGTATATATATCCTTTCATATTAGAATTGAACTGCCTTTTCAAAGGAACCCCCTGTATAATACATTTTCAATTTTAATTTTAAATGCTTATTTTTTAGTAATATAAATTGCGCATTTTTTACATTGTTTAATAAGGTAATGTTTCCTGTGTTATTTACAGTTTTAATAATCTTATTATTTTTAAACTCGTACCTTATAATATTTTTCCTTATGTTAAATTTTAAAATACGGCCGCTTTTATCAATTTCAAGTGCTTTTGAATTGTTTTGTAACATTGCTTCAGTTATGTCTCTTGAAAAAAATTCTATATCAATTGATGATTCTAAATTAGATTGATTCTTTGTTGGAACGATTGATTTATATAATAGAGGTAGCATAGTAAATATTAATATAGTTATAAATAATGTAAATAATACTTCGATGTAAGTAAAGCTGGAATATTTACTTGTGAAAACATTTTTCATTATTATTATCCTTTGTTTTTATGCATAAATTAGAATTAGTTAATTTTATTTTATAACCGTCAATATTTACGCCGTTTATTAAACGCTCACTATCATTATATTTCAAAGCTAATAATATGATTCTTTTCATACTTATGTTTTCAATTTTATCATTAAAAGTATGATTTAGTTCTAAAACCATAGGCAAAAATACACTACACATTATAAGCATGCAAGTAAAAGCGATATATGCATCCATAAGTATACTACCGTTAATGTTTAATTTTTTCATATCTTAATCTTCCTTTTTCAATATGAAATATTAGTTTGAAAATTTCATTATCAACTGAAAGTAAGACACTACCAAATTTATTTATATTACCTTTATTGTTAAATGTTAAATATTTTATATTACTTTTAGGATGTACAAATGTATTTGGTGGAAATAGTATATCTTTGTTTTCAATTGACTGTTCTCTAACTATAATTTTATTTGAATAGTCGTTAAATATAAGTGTTATAGACTTATCATCTTTTATTGCTTTAGATTTTAAATAATTGAGTTGAGTGATTAAATTATTCATAAAATTATTGTTCGCATTATTTTTTTTATCATTAATAGGTATATGATTGACTTGAACAATTAATAAGATACTAATAATAGCCATAACCATTAACATCTCGATATATGTAAATGCTTTACTAGTTTGCAATTACTTCACCATTGTTAATTGTGATAGTAGCACCTGATTTACAATTTTTTTGGTTTTCTTTAATATAGCCATCCGCAATCAATTCATCTATAGATTGTGGTTTTTTATTATGTTTTAAAGTATATGCTTCAACTTGACTTTCAATCATTTTTATTTGGCATCACAACCTGTACTTTGAATATGTGAAGATTGTTTTGCAATATTGGGTATAATCAATATCAGTAATAAACTGATAATTAAAAGTACGAGGAGCATCTCAATTAAAGTAAAAGCACGTTTATTAAAAAATTGTTTTATTTTATTCATTAAAAGCCTCCAAATCTTATTATTTAATCGTTTGCATTAGATCAAACATAGGTAACATAATCACTAAATATAACGCAATGATTAAGATGCCTAGCATTAAAAATATAGTTGGTTGTATAAATTTAATTAATCGTTGCAGATAGCGTTCAATTTTTGTAAATATAATTTCACTATATAATTTTAATTCTATGTCTAGCTTTCCTATCTTTTCGCCTTCCTCAATAAAGTTAATCAAGCCTTCTTCAAAACAGGAAATCTTTTTTAATATTTCACTTAACTTATAGCCATTTTGTGTACCTGTTGCCAATTTTCTAGCAAGATAAATTAAATATGAGTCATTTTTTTGTTTAGAATAAATATCAACGATTGATTGTAAGTTCACACCATTCTTATAAAACAATGCAAATTCAGTAGAAAGTCTATAAGTTTTATAAAATTTGAAAAAAGTACGTAAAATCGGGATTTTTAATATAATTTTGTACTTTAAGTTAATGGGTAGTTTTTTTGTAGATATATAAAATAAGTAAGAAAAAATTAAGAAGATAAATAAAATAATAAAAAGTGTTCTAGGTAAATATATTAATAAAGATGATAAAATTAATTGTGTTTTTGAAATTTCAACATCAAAGCTATTATAGAGAGATTGAAATTCAGGTATAATAGTATGATTTAAAATGATTAACATACCTATAAAAATTGTAATTAATAGCAAAGGGTATTGAAGTGTTTTTAGTAGTTGTAGCTTTGCTTTGTTATTTCGAATTAAATAGTCTTGGGCATGTGGTAATGTTGATGTGAGTTCACTGAATAACTCTGAAAAATATATTAGCATGATAATAATTTTGGGATATTTTAGTAACAATAATATTTCGTAACATTGTGCGCCTTGATCTAGACGAGTATTAATCTGAGTCACTATTTTTGGTGCTTTTATTGTTAAGTGTTGTAGTAAAAATTTAAATGATGCTGATAATGTGAATCCATGCTGAAGTAAATCATGTAATCTTTGAAGTAATTCAATTTGGTTTTTTTCACTGATAATCATAAATCGAGGTGAACTAAAGATATCTATTAAGTGTTTCTTCACAAATTTCCCCTTCTTTTGCCATTTCATTCAATTTATACGACAAATTTTTGAATGTGCTTGGAAGTGTAAGTTGATTTTCAAAATAAAATGCTATATCTTCTCGAGTTAATTGTTCATAAATTAAAGAACGTTCATCTTTTGAGGTGTTTACTAATCTCTGATTGATAATACTTAATACCGTCTGTCGTAGTTCTTGAATACTTATACCCATTTCTAATAATCTACTCAATGCGCCCTTACAATTATTTGAATGTATCGTTGAAAGTACTAAGTGACCACTTAAACTTGCATGAATAACTTGTTTAGCAATCATAGCATCCCTGATTTCACCAATAAGTATAATATCTGGATCACATCTTAAAATCGCCTTGAATGAATTAGCATAATTAATCCCTGCTTTTTCATTAATAGAAACTTGTGTTATACCTTCAACCAAACGTTCTACAGGGTCTTCTACAGTAATTATATTAACATTTAATTTTTCCTTTGCGTGCACTATCAGTTGATACATTAGCGTACTTTTGCCAGACCCAGTAGGTCCACTAAACAGTATTAAACCTTGTTTTTTATGGACTAGTTTAAATAATTGATTTATACTAAGTGCTTTTGCTGAACTTTGAAAATATTGAGGTATAATTCTCACTACGCAACTTTCAAATCCAAGAGATAAAGGTAAAGTTGAAACTCTTAAATAGTATAATTGTTTAAGTTTGTAAGCGTATCTTCCACTTTGTGCGGTGCTGTGTGTTGATACATCTAAACCTGCTTGATATTTCATATATGTGAGCAACTTCCTATAAATATTGACTTCTATCGTTTCTATAGTGTTTAAATATTCTTTTTTTCTAAATTTAATGTATACCTTTTTGTGGTTTGGAATAAAGTGTACATCTGATACATTTTCCTTAATTGCTTTATCAATGATATTTTTAAAGAGTAACTTCAAAAAAACACCTCCTACAATAATACACGTAGGAGGTGTTAATATTACTTTATGAAATAAAACTAACCATGCAAATATGGATTAAGTTGTTCGTCTTCTATCGTTGTATATGGCCCATGTCCTGGGAATAATGGTAAGTCATCCTCTAATTTGAACAATTTATCTAATATAGAGTCAACCAAAGTTTCATAATCGCCTTTATATAAGTCAGTTCTTCCTATACCTTGATAAAACAAAGTATCTCCAACTACAGCAAAATCATCAAATATAAAAGATAAACTACCAGGGGAATGTCCAGGTGTATGAAGTACTTTAAATTTAAAGCCCTCAATTTCCATAGAGCCTTCATCAATTTTTTGTGGTGATACATGACTAATGACAGGTGTTAATCCATATTGTTTAAACTTTTGTGAACCATTTTTTTCTGTATTAGTTAAAAAATCGAACTCACTAGGATGCATATAAACAGGCACATTAAATTTATCAACGATTTGATCTAAAGCCCCGATATGGTCAAAATGTGCATGTGTTAATAATACTGCAATGACAGGTTTATTAATTTGATTTAATTTTTTTATAATTAATTCATAATCAGCCGCTGGATCTACTAAAATCACATTCTTATCATTTTCAATAAAATAAGTATTCGTTTTAACTAAGCCCAATGCTAAACTAGATATTTGCATTGTTAGTGACCTCCACTATCTAAATGATTTTCAACAGATTTTAGTTTGTCATTCATTTTTCGAGATTTGTCTCTTCGATCGTCAATTCTTATATTAGTACAAACTCTATCAATACCTTTATCAAATGGTAATTCATGGATTGCTTGAACAACTTCAAATAAATCTTGTAAATCTCCCTCAATCAAAGTATTCATTGGTGTCAATTGATAATCAATTTTACCTTGTGCTTTAAATTCTTTTAATTTTGTTTGTATCTCAGCAATATACTTACTAACACTTGGTCCTTCCGTACCCACAGGTATAACTACCACATCTACTATAGCCATTATTTCACACCTTCCTTTTCAATTATATAAGTATAAATTAAACCAGCAGCACCAGTAATGCCCGCATCATTGCCTAGTTTAGCTTGAACGATTTCTGTACCTTGTTGTGCTGGTGTAAAAGTTAGATTATGGTACTCTGTTTTTATATTTTCTATTAATATTAAACCAGCAGTTGACATTCCTCCGCCTAAAACAATATATTTAGGATTACTTGTTACGCTGATAATACTGCACAAATATGCAATATAATTAGCCACGCGTTCTGTAATAAAGATACAGAATTGATCTCCAGCTTTTGCCGCATCAAATACTGCTTTCGCGGTAACTTCATTATCTTTTATTAATTGAAGTATCGAAGATTTAAACGTTAATTTAGGGTAATAAAAATTCACTAAATTGACAACGCCGGTCGCAGAAGCAACGGTTTCAATACAACCTGATTTCCCGCAATTACATTTAAAGCGTTGGTCATGGTCAACTCTAAAATGACCAATTTCAGCACCAGAGCCATTATGACCATGTACAATCTCTCCATTAGAAATAATACCGCCTCCAAGGCCAGTGCCTAATGTAATTGCAACCACATCGTCTGCGCCATGTCCTGCCCCTTTATGCTTTTCACCTAATGCTGCAACATTGGCATCGTTATCAACATAAACTGGACAGTCTACAAATTGTTGGAAAATTTCTCTGACATTAACTGTTTCTTTCCAATATAAGTTAACGGCACCATTCACTTCACCTGTTTCAAAATTCACTGGTCCTGGTATACCTATACCAACACCTAAAACATCTGAAAAAACAAATTCTGAATTATCAACATGTTCAACGAAAGATTCATAAACATTTTTCAAAAGTGCATAACCTGTAACATCTGACGTATCAGTTTTTATAGACCATTTTTCAATTCGTTCTAATTGTTCGTCGAATATACCTAGCTTACAAGTTGTACCACCAATATCTGCTGCTAAGATAATTTTTTTCATGTATTTTATTCATCCTTCTCTTATTTTTAAGGAATGCTAAATTGAATCCTTGTTTCGTCAATAGACGATTTTAACGATTAACGTGTCAACATAGTAGTCTTTTTCCTTAAAATATATTTTTCTCTGTATAAAACATATATATCTATATTAATATTTTTCATTTCATAAATGCAATGATAATGAATATAAAGATACATTATATCAGCACTTGCATGATTGCTGTTATTTAGTTTCAATATTTTATCACTTTATTTTGGTAGATATCTATAATGTCAGTAACTACATTTTCATAAAACTTTCGTAAAATCAGTGTTCATTTTTTCTTTGACTAATCACTAATTTGGACTTAATATAATCATCTTTAGAAATTAAATTATAGGAATATAGTGAATGAAGCTCTTGTTCCATCATTTCATAAATATCATTTTTATCCTTAAAATATATAATAAAACCAAATTTTTTTAAAAGTTGTTGAACATCATAAAAAGTATTAATCTCATGAATCACTGTCATCGCTCAATTCTTTATTTAAATTTATATAATCATTATTTGTTGGATCTAATTTCAAAGCGGACTTAATGTATTTTCTTGCTTTATCTTTGTTATCGATGGATCTATTTGCAACCGCTAGTTGGTAATTTAATAATGCAGAATCTGGGAAGTTTCTTAAACCTCTTTCCCATGTTGCCATACCCTCTGATTTTGAATCAGTTGTCGCATTAATTAGTCCTTTTAGGTAGTATGTTTCATCATCAGCATAACTTTTATTCACCGTATGTTGTACCATATCTTCAGCACTTTTATAATTGCCATTTTTCATTTCTTTTTCAATGATTGTATTATAAATATTATCTTCTTGAATCGTAAAAATCCTAATTTGTGCTGCAATAAATAAAATAATCATTACAATTAGAAAAAACCAGAATTTATTTTGATTAATTCTAAAATAATATCCTATAAGTGTTATCAATAAACCACCAATAAATCCACCAACATGTGCTACAATATTTACATTTTGCATTAGTAATGAAACGCCAATTAGGATGAAAAGAACAATTAGCAATTGACCAATCAACTTTTGGTTAAATTGTTTACCAATATACATAAAAGCGAAAATGGCACCTATCAGACCAAATATAGCACCGCTTGCACCAACGGAGACGGTGTCTGTATTAAAAGATAATGAAGCAAAATTACCAAACAAACCAGAAACAAAATAAATAATTAAAAATCTCCAATGCCCAACGATAGATTCTACTATTTTTCCAAAAATAAATAAACTTAGCATATTCATTAATATATGTTCAAAGTTATAATGTAAAAATATGGATGTAATGAGTCTGTACCATTCTCCGTGGACAACATTAAAATGTACAAGACCCCCAACATCTAAAAGTTTTAAATCAGAAAATCGATTTAACAATAATACCATCGAAAGCCAGATAATAATATTAATTATTATTAATAAATATGTAACTGGTGCAAATTTTAGCATATGTTTTTCAATAGGATTATTATTTAATGCTCTTTGTTTATAAAAACCTTTTGTATGGTTCGCATCGCGATTAAACACAAACTTCACAAAAAAGTTGGGCATTATTTGATCTATATGCTCTTTTTGACGTAAAATTTTTACTTTGAATTTAACTGATTTTAGCTCATCTAAATTTTCATTTGTAAATGTTTTATCGGTATATATATATAAATTATAATTATGGGGTTTAAAACCTAAAAATGTAATTATATCTTCTTCATGGTCTTGGATTCTACTTTTATCAAATCTTACTTCTTGTGTAGAATTAGCACCAAATTTAAATATTGCAACGGATTGCTTTCTTTTATTTGCAAGCCAAACTTCAGTATCATCTTGATTACGATGCACAACTTGATAATTTAAATATTTTATCCAAGTATAAATTGACTTCCAAAAATGCTTTTCTGTAATCATTTTTCCCTCCATTAATTTGTAGTCGCTATAATTAGTTTTTGCACTGGTTGATCATGTGCTTCTATTTCAAAATCATTTATTTGAAAGTCATAAATTAAACTTATTGTTGGCTGCTGATGTTGTGATAAAAATTTATCAAAATAGCCGCCACCATAGCCGATTCTATAACCTTTATTATTAAATACTACACCAGGCACGATCAATAGGTCTAAATCATTTGTTATTTCTGTGTCACTTGTAACATAATTAATTCCTTTATCATCAGGTGCAATATTTGATAAATTATCTAACTCCTTAAATGACATTGTTTTATTTTTATAATTAGTTTCTGGTACAAATACTTTTTTATCATCATTTAATATTTTCGAAATGATGGGATATGTATCTACTTCATGTTGCATTGAGAGGACAACTCCAATACGATATGCCGATTTATATTCAGGTGTATTCATTAATTGTTGTGTTAAGTATTGATCAGCAGATAATTTTTGATCTTGATCCGAAAATTGTTTCATTTTATTTATGGTTTCTTTTCTTAACTTATGTTTACTCATATATGACACCTTCCCATTTTATATCCTCTTTTATTATAACGATAATAATATATTATGTCATCAAACTGTCATTTCAATATTTTTAATAAAAAAATAACCAGATTCTAAAATTAGAATCTGGTTAAAAATTTAATTATTTTGTTTCACGGTGCAATGTATGTTTGTTATCACGAGCACAGTGTTTTTTCATTTCGATACGTTCAGGATTAGTACGTTTATTTTTTGTTGTGATGTAGTTTCTTTCCCCACATTCTGTGCAAGCTAGTGTTACGTTTACGCGCATGCTAATTCCTCCTTACCTTTTCAAAATACGACTTATTTATCATACCATTTAGTTATAAAATTGAAAAGTATTATTTTTCATATATACCATACCCATAGGTTTTTAACTTAAAAATGAGTTATATGAATTTTATTTTTTATCTTTTTCCTTAAAATAATAGTTAATGATATCTCTACCTAAGTCACCACCATTAAGCCAAGGTTCTGGTACAGGTTGATTTGTATATACAATTGAAAATGCTAATTTCGGATTATCACTTGGTGCATAACCTACGTAAGTTGAATTTACTTTTGGTTTGCCGTCCTGGAATACTTCTGCTGTACCAGTTTTACCAGCTGAAGGCACAACAGTATCATTGAAACTTTGATAACCTGTACCTTCTTTTTCATTATATGCCATTTTGAAACCTTCTTGCACTTGCTTAACTTGATCTGATGTATTGTTAACTTTATTTAATACGTCGCCTTTTACTTTTTGTTTCACGGGTCCTAATGAATCTTTATTTGTTGCTTTTCTGATTTCTAAACCAATATGTGGTTGAATTCTATAACCACTGTTCGCAATCGTGGAAGCATATTGTGATAACTGTAACGGTGAATAAGTGTCATATTGTCCAATTGCCAAATCTAAATAATTACCTGGATTATCTGTTAGCGGTTCTATTTGTCCGCCAGTCTCATTTGGTAAATCGATACCTGTTTTAACACCTAAACCAACTTGATTTAGTCCTTTTCGTAATTTTTGACCTGCTTCTGAGATATCAGTAGGTAGTGACATGTTTGGAGCGTATGGTGAACCTGCAATTTTTAATGCTGTTTTAAACATATATACGTTTGATGAATGCATTAAAGCTTCTTTATCATCTATAGTTACTTTACCGTCTTGGTTAAAGTATGAACGTTTAGAAAGACCACCAGAAAATTTCAATGGTTCATCAACCATTTTTTCGCCCACATTAATTGCATTGTTTTGATAACCAGCAAGTAATGTTCCGCCTTTAACAGACGATCCAACAGCGTATTGTGATGTGAAAGTTCCGATATCATAATCGGTTAAATCACCATTTTTATCAATTTGTTTACCAGCCATTGCTAAAATATCGCCATTATTCGGATTTTGAACAACCACTAAAGCATTGTCCATATCTTTAGCACCTTCACTACGTAATTTGCTTATTTGTTTTTCTAAATATTCTTCAGTTTTCTTTTGCAAATCAATATCAATACTTAAAACAAGATCATCTCCGCGTGACCCCTTATGAATCACTTGTGAGTCAATAACTTCTCCTGATTTATCTGTTGTATATTTCATTTCTTTCTTTTTACCTTTGAGAATATCATCATACTGATATTCCAAATAAGATTTTCCTACACGATCATTTCTTGAATAACCTTTTGACAAATATTGTTCTGTTAATTCTTTTGGAATACCTTCTTGTGTCGTAGAGACATCACCAAAAATACCACGTAGTGTATCATCATATGGATACTTTCGATCCCAGTCCATTGTTGTATTAACCCCTGGTAAATCAGAAAGTTTTTGTGACACTGCAGCATATTCTTCATCAGTAACATCTTCATTTTTAATCATTTGAGGATCTAATGCAGAACCTGACATCATCTCTCTAAATATCGCTAATACTTGTAAATCTTTGTCTGAAAATGAATCAAATTGTTGCTTTCCAATTTTTTTATGTAACGTTTCATCATATTGTTCTTGTGAAATACTCCCATCATCTAACAACGCTTGTTCTTTTTTCATTAATTTGTCAGCTTGATTAGGATGTTTTAAAATCCAAAAATCTTGTTTATCTCGATCTGTGATTTTATCGGTATCCATTTTTATAAGTTTCGATAAATCAGTAGCTATTTTTAAAACCTCTGATTGAGAAGTTTTTCTTCCCCGAGAAAAAGTGATAGCTTTTTTTGATGCATTATCTACTAGAACTTTACCATTTCTATCGAGAATTCTTCCTCTCGGAACAGCTTCATTAACAGTTAAATTCTCACTATTTTTAATTAATTGTTTATAATGAGAGCCTTGTGCAATTTGCAAATAACCTAATCGTAAGACAATTATTGCAAAAATAAATACAATTAGACCAAACACAAAGCTTATTCTTTTATTCATCGTATTTCTTATTTTCTCATCGTTTGATTTTTCCTTTAATCTTTTTAGCAAAACAACATACCTCTATTCAAAAGTGATCACTTTAAATGATATATGAAATTGATACAGATTTCTATTATTTTAAATAAAAAAATGACGACCTGTGTAAGGCCGTCAAAAATAGAAGCTTAATTATTTAGCAGCGTTATATAATTCATCAACTTTTTCCCAATTTACAACGTTCCAGAAAGCACTTATATATTCTGGACGTTTGTTTTGGTATTTAAGATAATAAGCATGTTCCCAAACGTCTAAGCCTAAGATAGGTGTTTTACCTTCAGTTAATGGGTTATCTTGGTTTGGAGTTGTAACAATTTCTAAATTGCCATTATTAACAACTAGCCAAGCCCAACCTGAACCAAAACGAGCTGCAGCTTTATCTGCAAATTCTTCTTTAAATGCATCTAAAGAACCCCATTGTTCTTTAATTTTATCAACTACAGTTCCTTTTTCTTCAGAGTTTGGAGTTAATAATTCCCAAAATAATGAATGGTTTAAGTGTCCACCACCATTATTTCTAACAGCTGTTTGAATATTTTCTGGTACACTGTCTAAATTTGCAACAATTTCTTCAATTGATTTAGATTCTAAATCAGTACCTTCAATTGCTGCATTTAATTTAGTAACATAAGTGTTATGATGTTTGTCATGGTGGATTTCCATTGTTTGTTGATCAATATGTGGTTCTAATGCGTCAGAACCATAAGGTAAATTTGGTAATTCAAAAGCCATAAATAATCATCCTCCTAATTAATCTGTAAATAAAGCATAACAACTAAAAATGATTACAACAATGAATATGCTTACAAACTTATTCAAAAGTCATAAAATTATATTTGTTATCTTTAGTTCCTTTACTATTATATCTCAAAATAGTGGATTTTAAACATAAAGGACAAAGTATTTTAAAAATTCAATAAAATTCAGACTAATGACCTATATTTAGAAGGGAACTTTTTAGTAATAAGCGTCGATAGGTGCCATTTTACATTAGATACACGCTAAAAATTTTAAGCATGCTGACAAGCTTCACATATGCCATATACTTCTAATTTGTGTGTGTGAATATCGACTTTTGGTAAAAAAGCCTTTATCTGTTCAATTGGACAGAAATCAATTATTTTTGTATCACCACATGATTCACAAATAAAGTGATGATGGTGGTGGTCTGTACATGCTATTCTAAATTTCATTTCACCGTCGAGTTCAGTACCCTCAACAATGCCTAAATCTTTAAATAAATGTAAATTTCGATATATTGTATCAAATGAGATACCTGGATAATCTTTGTCTAATTTTTGCTGTATATGTTTTGCGTTAATGTATTTATCTTCTTCTATAAAAACATTTATCATATCTTTTCTTTTATTTGTATACTTGTGTCCTTCTGCTTTTAGAATATTAATTGCTTCATCTATTTTCATTATTAATAGCCCCTTTCACAGTTTTAAATTTAAACTTTTGATATGACATCATCATTGCTAATAAAAGTACAAGTAATACGACAATTACGCCTCCAGGGGAAATATTCATATAAAATGCTAATACTAGCCCTGCTATAACTGAAAATTCACCAATTAACACGCTTAATATAATAAGTTGTTTGAATCCTTTTGTCATACGCATTGCTATAGCTATCGGTAATGTAATTAATGCACTTACCAATAAAATACCTACGACTCTCATAGAAGCAGATATGACCATCGCGACGATAATAATAAATAAAAATTGTATCCATTTCGGAATACCTATCACTTTACTATATTCTTCATCGAATGAAAGAATGAATAATTCCTTATAAAATAACAATATAAATGCTAATACAATAATAACGATTGCGATAATAGTTGATAAATCACTGATAGTTACAGCACTGATTGATCCAAATAATAATCCAACAATTTCTTGATTAAAACCATCTGCAAGTGAAATAAAAATGGCACTTAATGCTATGCCTGCACTCATTATAATAGGGATCGCAATTTCTTGATAATTACTATACGATGTTCTAAGTTTTTCAATCAATAACGCACCAATGACTGCGAACAATATCCCAAACCACATTGGATTAATAAAAGTTAGTGCGGGTGCAATAGTCACGAAAAACATCCCGAATGAGATACCACCAAGTGTAACGTGACTTAAAGCATCTGCAATTAATGATAGCCTTCGTACAACAATAAATGCACCAATTAATGGGGCAATAAAACCAATCAAAATACCACTTAATAGAGAGTATCTCATAAAATCAAAATTTAATAATGCCTCAATCATGATGAACAACACTCCCTATTGTGTTGGTGATCTACAAATTGTATAGGATGACCGTATATTTTAGATATTTCTACCTCATCTAACGATTTAAAATCCTCTGTCGTGCCATGAAAATGCAGATGCTTGTTTAAACATGCTACTTCTGTAGCAGTATCAGCCACGACACCTATATCATGCGTAACCAAAATGATAGTTACGCCTTCATTTTTTAAAGTTTCTAGTGTTTCATAGAATTCACTAACGTGTTTTGCATCTATACCGTTAGTTGGTTCATCTAATATAAGGACTGAAGGGTTACTGATCAACGCTCGTGCAATTAATACACGTTGTTGTTGTCCACCAGATAATTCGGCAATATTTTTATTAATTAAATGGCCTATATTCAATCGATTTAATACGGCTTCCACTTTATTTTCATCCTTTTTATTAAACCACTGAAATAACTTTTTACGTTTCGTCAGCCCACTCATAACGACTTCTTTAACACTTGCAGGAAAACCTGCTTTAAAAGCTTGAGCTTTTTGTGAAACATAACTAATCTTGTATAAAGATTGTTTTCCATTATATACATTACCATCTACAAGTATTTCACCTTTTTGCAACGGTAACAATCCTAAAATAATTTTTAGCAAAGTTGATTTACCGGCACCATTAGGTCCAACTATAGCCAAAAATTGTCCTTTATTAATTTTAATATTAATATTTTCTAATACTTTTTTGTTTTCAAAATAATAATCGATGTTTTTTAATTCGAACACTGGAGTAGTCATCTTTTCACCTCGTTCTATACTATACAACTTGCAAACAATTATGTAAATAGTAATGTTTACGAATTAACAAAAAAGGATGATCTAGAAACTCATTTTGAATTGAGTTCACTATGTCATCCTTTAAATACATTTATCTATTTTTTCACATTTTTGATTATAATTCATTTTTTTAGTATTATTGCATTAAAATTTTATCCTTTAAACTTGGATCAAATTGTTGTTGTTTAAGCATTTCAATTTCAAATTTATAAGGTGGTTTTTTATTCTTTTTATCTTCACCAACATAGGGTGTTTCAAGTATTTTGGGAATGTTTTTAAACGTATCATGATGAACGATATAATTTAAGGCATCAAATCCGATATAACCAAAACCTATATTTTCGTGTCTATCTTTATGAGCACCAATATCATTTTTACTATCATTTACATGAACAACTTGTATTCTATCTATGCCTATTATCTTATCAAATTCATTCAACACACCATCAAAATCTTCTTTTACATTATAGCCTGCATCATGAGTATGACATGTATCGAAACACACAGATAAACGTTCATTATGTTTGACACCATCTATAATCCGAGCGATTTCTTCAAAATTTCTTCCAATTTCTGAACCTTTGCCAGCCATTGTTTCAAGTGCAATGCGTACATTATTGTCATTCGTCAGCACTTCATTTAGACCTTCTATGATTTTATTAATACCAGCGTCCGCACCTTCTCCCACATGTGAGCCAGGGTGCAATACTATGTCTTTAGCACCAATGGCTTGCGTTCTTTCAATTTCACTTTGTAGAAATTCTACGCCTAGATTAAACACATGTGGTTTGACAGTGTTTGCAATATTTATTATATAAGGTGCATGTACTACAATATTTGAAAGACCGTACGTTTGCATTAATTCTTGTCCTTGATCAATATTTAGCTCTTCTATTGGCTTTCTTCTTGTATTTTGTGGTGCACCTGTATAAATCATAAAAGTAGATTCACCGAATTTATGTGCTTCTTCAGCTGAACCTGCCAACATTTTTTTACCATTCATAGATACATGAGATCCTAATAACATAGTAGTCACCAATCCTTTATTTATTTTTTCTGGCTTGACGATTTTGTTTCTTACTGTATTTTTTACGCTCTTGACGTTTTAAATGTTCAAGATCACGTTGGAATTTTTTCTTATAGCCAGGTTTTACTTTTTTCTTATTTCTCTTCACTTTATTTTTTAATTCATTTGTTAAATGATCATCTTTATTCTTACGTGATTGACGTGTATTGTGTGCTTTAATTGGCGATAACTCATCATTTTTTATATCAACATTTTCAAATTGATAACCTCGTTGTTCTATTAACGCTATGTTTTCTTCTTCTTCAGGGCTATATAAGGTAATCGCCACGCCCTTGTATTGCCCTCTACCTGTACGTCCAACACGATGCGTGAAGAAATCGATATCATTTGGTACATCAAAGTTAATCACATGGCTTACGCCTTCAATATCTATTCCACGCGATGCTAAGTCACTTGCAATAACATATTGAAATTCTAAGTTACGAATACGCTTCATTTGTTGTTTACGCTCTCTTGGCGTTAAACCACCATGTATCATACCTAATTTTAAACCGGCAGTATTTAACTGGTCTGCAAGTTCGTTTGCATTATCACGACTATTACAAAATATAATACATAGATATGGATTTAAAATATCAATGAGTTTTATTGTTTTTTCTATCTTTGCTTCACCCTTTGTCGGAATTAAATAGAATTCAATATTTTTTTTATTTTTTTGAACATTTTCAATTTCGACGTATTCAGGATTTTCTAAATATTTATTTAAAAATGGATGTAATGATTTAGGAATAGTAGCGCTAAACACAGCTATATGGGAGTATTCATCTAAACGTGTAGCAATGTGGTCTACCTCTTCTATTAATCCTAAATCAATCATTAAATCAGCTTCGTCCACAACTAAATAAGAAGCCAAATGCACATGCAAATCTCCATGTTTAGCTAAATCGTTTATCCGAGTTGGTGTTCCTATAATAAGTTGCGGTTGATTCTTAGCGCGCTGTCTATCTTTTTCTATATCTGTGCCACCAATAAAAAGTTTAACAGATAAATCACCTTTGTAATCAGCTAAATGACTAGCGACATCAAATAGCTGTTGCGCTAATTCCCTTGTTGGAGCAACGATGATTGCCTGTGGTTCTTTAATATCGACATTTATTAAATGTATCAGTGGTAATAAAAAGGCATGGGATTTTCCAGTGCCTGTCTGAGATTGTCCAATTAAGTTTACTTGTTTTAATATTTTTGGAATAACTCTATTTTGTACTTCTGTAGGTTGATTAAAGTTCAAATTTCGTACCGCGTCAATTAAACTTGGGTCTAAATTAAACTTATCGAATGGGTGATTTGCCATGATTTGGCCTCCTTAAATCTTCATCTTTTCTATTATAAAGCATTCGCAAACGATTTTGAACTAATTATTTTATACTAAATTGGCAGTTATCAAATATAATTTAAATGTAAGTGAAGCTGGAACATAAGGATGCACAGCCTAGAAAAAGATTACTAGTCATTGACTAAAATAAATTTTATTTCTTGATAGTAACATGCATGGCAATTATAAATAATTAAATGGATCTGTGTTGAGGTTAGATGACTTAATTTCAAAAGTAATATCATTTGGGTTAAACCAATCTATTAATAAATTACACAAACCATCTTTCATTACATATTCACTATAATGGTTAATATCTAATAAGTTAATACCAGCAGTTTTTGCATCTAATGCATCATGATGTTTAATATCACCAGTGATAAAGATATCTGCACCTTGTTGAGCGGCTTGAGTCTCAAATCCAATACCGGAACCACCAATAATCGCAACCTTCTTAATAATTTGATCTAAATTACCAACATATCTTACACTTGGCATTGCCAAATTCGCTTTGACATGCTTCACAAATGTAGATATATCCATCTCGGATTCTAAATCACCAATCATACCTAAACCATAATTCGCTTCTTTTTCCATTTTTATAAAATCAAAAACTGGTGTTTCGTATGGATGATTATTTTTAATTAATTGTTCTGCTAAATCTTTTTGATATGCTTCAATCATAAATTCTAATTTAAATTCTTTTACTTCTTCAATTTTATCTATTGAGCCAATATGTGGGTTGGCACTACCAGTAGGCTTGAATTGTCCATTCCCTGAACTTTCAAAGAAACAATATTTATAATTTCCTTCTTCAGCTAAACCTGCATCACTCAATGCATCTTTAAATGTTTTAAGATTCTCTTCAGGTATAAACACTTGTACCTTATAGTATTTTAAAGTTTCTGGATTTAAAATATGTTGGTTCTTCAATTGAAGCTTTTCTGCTAACATTGCATTAACACCTTTTGGATAAACATCCAAATTTGTATGTAAAGCAATTAAATTAATATCATTTTTAATTAATTTTCGTAAGATAGCACCATAGCCTTCTTGCTGAATGATATTATTAACACCTTTAAATATGAGTGGATGATGACAAATAATTGTATTGAAACCTTGGTTTATTGCTTCATCAACAATTTCATTGGTACAATCTAGCGCGGTTAAAACACCTGAAATTTCAGCAGATTCGTCTCCGATTAACAAGCCAACATTATCCCATGACTCTGCAGTTTCAAATGGTACATGCTGATTTATTACTTGGAGTAACATTTTAATTTTCATTTACAACACCTCATTAATTAAATTGATTTCGTTGTTAATTTCATTTAGCCGTTCACGATGTTTTTCAGTGTTCAATTGATCTTTGATTTTTTGCAATGCCTGTCGTTCTCTTTCCCATTTTTTTAAAAATAATTCATGTTTCTTTTTTAATAAAATCGGTCCAAACTTTATTTCTGATTTAGTAAGTTTTTGTGATTGTTGTTCAAAATAATCTGCCACTATTATTTCATATATATGCCCTTTTTCTTCTAAAATAACTTCTTCAATAATCTTGTAATGCATGGAATCTAACAAATTTCTAATCGCACTAGATTGTATATTACTTTGTAAAATAAGCCTCGGATGGTCAGTTAATTTCTCTTTACCTTCTTCAAGGATTTTAGCTATTAACGGTCCACCCATACCACATATAGTGATGGAATTAACTTGATCATTTGACTGTAATATCGACAATCCATCACCTAGTCTAACATCGACATGATTACTTAACTCATGTTCCACAACATTTTTTTTCGAAGCTTCAAACGGTCCTTGGATAACTTCTCCAGCAATTGCATTTTTGACTAAATTGTTTTCAATCGCATAAATCGGAAGGTATGCATGGTCTGAACCAATATCCGCTAAACAATCCCCTATTATATATGTACTTACTTTTTTTAATCTTTGATTTAATATAACCATAAAAGCGCTCCTCTATGTAAATGTAAAAAGCTCTTTTGTACGACTAGGTACAAAAGAGCTGAAAAATTAGTCCATAAAGTCTTTAAGACGTTTACTTCTACTCGGATGTCTTAATTTTCTCAATGCTTTAGCTTCAATTTGACGAATACGTTCTCTCGTAACGCCGAAGACTTTGCCTACTTCTTCTAGTGTACGTGTTCTTCCATCATCAAGTCCAAAACGTAAGCGCAGTACATTTTCTTCTCTATCTGTTAATGTATCTAATACATCTTCCAGTTGTTCTTTTAATAATTCATAAGCTGCATGATCAGATGGACTTTGGGCTTCTTGGTCTTCAATAAAATCACCTAAGTGACTGTCATCTTCTTCACCAATTGGTGTTTCTAATGAAACTGGCTCTTGAGCTATTTTTAATATTTCTCTTACTTTTTCTGGTGGTAAATCCATTTCCTCACCAATTTCTTCTGGTGCTGGATCACGACCTAAATCTTGTAATAATTGTCTTTGTACACGGATTAATTTATTAATTGTTTCTACCATATGCACTGGAATACGTATTGTACGAGCTTGGTCTGCAATAGCACGTGTTATCGCTTGACGTATCCACCATGTCGCATATGTTGAAAATTTAAATCCTTTATTAAAATCGAACTTTTCAACTGCTTTTATTAAGCCCATATTACCTTCTTGAATTAAATCTAAGAAAAGCATGCCACGACCAACATATCTTTTGGCTATACTGACTACTAAACGCAAGTTTGCTTCAGCTAATCTTGACTTAGCAACTTCGTCACCTTGTTCAATTCTTTTCGCCAATTCTATTTCTTCTTGCGCATTTAATAAATCGACACGTCCGATTTCTTTAAGATACATACGAACAGGGTCATTAATTTTAACACCTGGAGGAGCACTTAAATCATTAGGATTTAATTTTGCATCTTTGTCAGAACTATCTTTTTCGTTTACCAAACTGATATCGTTATCTGTTAATTGATCAAATAGTTCGTCCATTTGATCAGAATCCATCTCGAAGTTTTGCAATTTCTCTGCAATTTCTTCATGGCTAAGATGCCCTTCTTTTTTACCTTTTTCAATTAAGTGTTTTTTTACATCTTCTAAAGTTAGAGATGGGTCTATTGTTTGCTTTTTAAGTGTAACTTTATTTCCAGACATGAAAAGGCCTCCCGAATATAATATCAACTTGAAACCATGATATCATTTGATAGATAATCTTAATACTATCTACCCATAAATCATACGGTTTATTCAAGTTGTTAAACCCAATAATCTACAGATATATTCATTTTTAATTTAATTCATTCTATTTTTATTGAAGTTTACAATTTTTTCTAGGTAATATTTCTGCAACTCTAAATCACCTAATCTAGAAGCCTCCCGTAACTTTTGATTAAGCGATTCAATCGTTTCTTCATTTCTATTTGTTAAAAGTGTGTCTAAATAATCATCGATTTCATGTTCATATGGTTCTTCATTTATCAAATAGTTATCCAATGATATAAATGCTTCTTTAATGTCATTTGTATCGATATATTGTAAAACATCACTAATATTAAACGTATCATTCTCAGAATAAAACTCATGTAAAACATTAAATATACGCTTAAAATACTGATTTGTAAAGTCTTCTGTTTGAAGTAATTTATGATAATTTAAAAAAATATCCTTATCATTCATAAAATGTTTTAATAAAGCACGTTCTGCTTTTTCTTGCTTATTTAAATGAGTGAATTGTGGCACACTAGGCATTTGATATGACTGTGGTTGATAATAATCTTCACGTAGTCCTACTTCATTATTTAAACTATCCATGCTTACTTTAAACAATTCTGACACGTCTTGCAATATCTTTTTGCGTAAAATCGATGACTTCATTAATGAAATATCATTTGTGATTTCTTTTAAATACCTTTCATATGCTAAATCATTATTTTCTATTTCTTCTTGATGCATATGGACTTTATAAAGAATAAATGCTTTTTTTTCATGTTCCACAAAATAATTAAACGCATCTGCACCGTGTTTTCCAATATACTCATCCGGGTCCATGTTTTTTGGTAGTTGAACTACAAAAACATTAAATCCTTGTTGCAATAATATTTGCCCAGATTTTAAAGTGGCCTCACTACCCGCAAAATCACCATCAAACATTAATGTCACATTTGAAGTGAGTTTTTTCATAAATGCGATATGTTCTTGTGAAATCTGAGTTCCCATACTTGCCACAACTTGATGCAAACCTGCGTAATCAGCTTTTATCACATCCATAAAACCTTCAAGTAGTATAATTTCATCATTTTTACGAATTGCTTTTCTAGCTTGATCAACGTTGTATAACAATCTTCTTTTTTGAAATATCGGTGTTTCAGGACTATTGAGATATTTAGGCTCTTGATTTGTATATGTTCTTCCTGAATAACCAACTGTTCGACCTTGTGCATTTGATAATGGAAACATAATTCGATCCCTGAAACGATCATAATAGCTGAAATTCTCTTCATTCCTAGACAATAAACCCGCTTCATATGCTAATTGAATATCATAACCTTTTTTCTGTAAAAAGTCATGGCAAAAATGTGCATTTTTAGGTGAATAACCTATTTTCCGACGATCTATGAGTTCATCTGTAAACCCACGTTCTTTTAAATAGTTTAACGCTGCTTCTCCTTCAACGGTTTTTTTTAATGCATAATGATAGTAATCTTGCATTAATTCATGCATCTCAATCATTTGCAAATCTTCAGAAGCAATTTGATGATTAGTATGCTGTTCTGACGTTGCTTGAGGTGTTTCCACTTCAATATTTACACGTTCACCTAATAACTTTACAGCTTCAGTAAAAGAAACGTCTTTAATTTCTTGAGTGAATTGAAAGACGTTTCCTCCTTTTTTACAACCAAAGCAATGGCAAATTTGTTTATCTTCAGAAACAGTAAATGACGGTGTTTTTTCATCATGAAAAGGACACAACCCAATGTAATTGCGCCCTCTTTTTTCTAATTTAACGTATTCACTTACTAAATCGAGAATATCTGTTTTCTCTTTTATTTCATTAATCGTTGCTTGTTCAATTCGCAAAATTATCACCTATTAGACAGTAGTTATAATATTATAATAGAAATTCTTATTTTAAGAAACTGTTTTGCTCAATAATACTAATGATGTCATTTGCAGTTTCTTCAATCGCTTTATCAGTTACGTCTATAACAGGACATCCAATTTTTTCAACTAATTCATTGAAATAATTTAATTCTTCTTCAATACGTTGCTCGGTAGCATATCTTGCACTATCACCTAAGCCTAATTGCTTTAATCTTTCTTTTCTGATGCGATTTAATTTATCCTCACTTATCTTTAAGGCAATGCATTTTGAAGTATCAACATTAAATAAATTATCTGGGGGTGTGACTTCTGGCACAATAGGAATATTCATCACCTTATAACTTTTATGTGCAAGATACTGTGAAAGAGGCGTTTTTGAAGTTCTAGATATGCCCAATAGAACGATATCAGCTTTATCTAAACCTTTTGGGTCTTTACCGTCATCGTATTTTACTGCAAATTCTATAGCGTCAATTTTTTTAAAATATGCTTCATCTAATTGGTGCACGAGTCCGGGTTCAAAATATGGTTGCTCATCTATTTTATCTAATAATATATTCATCAATGGGCCCATAATATCTACAGATTTAATTTGAAATTCTTTAATTTTTGCTTCCATATACTTTCTTATTTCTGGTTTAACTAATGTATAAACAACTATCGCTTCAGTATCTTTAGCAACTGAGATTACCTCATCTACGTTTTCTAAAGCTTCTATATACGGATACCTACTAATTTCACTTTCACATTGATTTGGGTTAAATTGCGAAATACATGCTCTTGCTACAAGTTCAGCAGTTTCACCTACTGAGTCAGAAGCAACAATAATTTTAATATTTTCCATTTAATACATACCACCTATTCATTTAGTAAAGAGACAAAAATTTTAGTAATTGTTGTTTTAGAAATACGGCCCTTCACTTCATATTTTCCATTTTCTTTTTTATTCACAATTGGTAAAGAATCAATTTCCTTTTCAATCATTAGGTTTGCAGCAAATATGACACGTTCGTCTTCCAATACAAAGCTTAAATTAGGCATACGAGTCATTATAATATTAACAGGCATAGTATGTATATCCTTACCTATCATCGAAGCACGTAATAAATCCTTCCGAGAACAAACGCCTATAAAATCTCCTTCATTATTTATAACAAATAACGTACTAACATCCTCTAGAAATATAGTACAAATCGCATCGTAAACTGACATTTCACTTTTCACTACTACAGGGTGTGACGCATAATCTTTAACAATATATTGTTTTAATTGATCAGCAATTAATTTATTTTTGGGTTTTCCAGAATAGTAGTAGCCTACGCGTGGGCGTGCTTCTAAAATACCAGACATTGTAAGTATTGCTAAATCTGGTCTCAAGGTCGCTCTTGTAAGACTAAGATGTTCTGCTATATGTTCACCAGTAATAGGTCCATTATTTTTGACAATATCAACAATTTGTTGTTGTCTTTTATTCAGTTCTATAAGACTTCACCCCTTTACTCATTACATTTAATTATACATTGAATTATAAATTGCTACAAATACATATATTTACTTGCTAATAATCAACCAATACATTAAAATTATATTTAAAGCGAGTTAAGGGTGGTGAAAGCTTAACATAACAATTGGCTAAAAATTTAAAAAGAAGTTTCAAAGGCGAGTGTACTCACTAAATTGGGTGGAACCGCGGGTTAATAATATTTTATTAAAAACACATAATTATATGTGATTAAAAATAATTAACTCGTCCCAAGGCAATGATTAAGTTTTTTTCTTTTTCTTTGTCTTGGGGCGTTTTTATGTTAAAAGGAGTGTTTTTTTTGGCAAAAGATATGGAAACAATTGTTCAGTTAGCAAAACACAGAGGATTTGTATTCCCTGGCAGTGATATTTATGGTGGTTTATCAAATACGTGGGACTATGGCCCATTAGGTGTAGAATTAAAAAATAATATTAAAAAAGCATGGTGGCAAAAATTTATCACGCAATCTCCATATAATGTAGGGATTGATGCAGCAATTTTAATGAATCCAAAAACTTGGGAAGCATCTGGTCATTTAGGAAACTTTAACGATCCAATGATAGACAATAAAGATAGTAAAATTCGTTATCGTGCAGATAAAATAATAGAAGACTACATGGCGAATGAAAAAGGAGACGAAAATTTCGTAGCCGATGGTTTAAGTTTCGATGAAATGAAACGTATTATTGATGAAGAAGGTATTGTTTGTCCTGTAAGTGGAACTGCTAATTGGACAGATATTCGTCAATTTAACTTAATGTTCAAAACTTTCCAAGGTGTGACGGAAGATTCTACAAATGAAATTTTCCTACGTCCTGAAACTGCGCAAGGTATTTTTGTCAATTACAAAAATGTTCAACGTACAATGCGTAAAAAATTGCCATTCGGGATTGGTCAAATCGGTAAATCATTCCGTAATGAAATTACACCTGGTAACTTCATCTTTAGAACACGTGAATTTGAACAGATGGAATTAGAATTTTTCTGTAAACCTGGTGAAGAAATAGAATGGCAAAATTATTGGAAAACTTTTGCTAGCCAATGGTTAAAAGACTTAAATTTAAGTGAATCGGCAACACGTTTACGTGACCATGATGCAGATGAATTATCCCACTACTCAAATGCAACAACTGATATAGAATATCGTTTCCCATTCGGTTGGGGAGAATTATGGGGTATTGCAAGTAGAACAGATTATGATTTAAAACAACACAGCGAACATTCTGGTGAAGATTTCCAATATCATGATCAAGAAACTGGTGAAAAATACCTTCCATATTGTATTGAACCATCACTTGGTGCAGACCGTGTTACATTAGCATTCCTTTGTGATGCGTATGCTGAAGAAGGTGTTGAAGGTAGTAAGGATTCAAGAACTGTATTACACTTCCACCCTGCATTAGCACCTTATAAAGCTGCTGTTTTACCATTAAGTAAAAAATTATCTGGTGATGCAATTAAAATATTTGAACAATTAAGTGCTAACTTTGCAATTGATTTTGATGAATCACAATCAATTGGTAAACGTTACCGCCGTCAAGATGAAATCGGTACACCATACTGTATAACATTTGACTTTGATTCACTAGAAGATCAACAAGTAACTGTACGTGACAGAGATACGATGGAACAAGTACGTATGCCGATTGCTGAATTAGAAAGTTTCTTAACTGAAAAAGTGAAATTTTAATTTTACTTTTTCAAGTTATACTTTGAAAATAATAGTACAAAATGAAAACGTCAATTTCTATATAATTTATAGAAATTGACGTTTTTTACTTATAAAATTTTATTTCTCATTAATTTTGACTATATTAATTTGAATGATCTAATCTTTGTAATTGATTAATAAGCTTTTGACTTTTGAAATACATACCTGCATATTCACTATATAACATTATCATTAATTGCGACATTTCATTAATAATATCTTGATGTATACTCAAGGCGTTCATTTTACTGATAGGTAAATTTTGTAGCACATCTAATAAGTAAAGCGTTTTATTGGATAGTAGTAAAGCATTTGGATCTTGAGATTTTGCATGATTTGAAATTGCACCATCAAATTTAAAACTATAGCCAATGAGTTTAGCTTGGTCATCATCACCAGTGACTACACAATGATTGAAAATTGCGCTAAACCCAAACTTTGACATTGATTTAATTAATACAATTACCGACATCAACTGTGCGGATACACCACTTTTAATTTTATCTAATACAAAATGTAATAATTCGTAGCTAAACTGTGACAGTTCATCATTATCAATAGATCGATCTATCGTTTCAGTACATAAACTAGCATAACTACTCTCATAAATATCTAATCGAAGATGATAATTTTGATCGATGACATCTACTGAACTTAAAGTTCCCATGCCTTTCCATTTAGAATAAATAAACAAGCCATAAACAAATAATTGCGTATTAGCTTGCAAACCACTCTTGCTCTTTTTGGCACGGCGAACCATAAGTGGAATTTTTGCACCGTATTCATTTAAAATTGTAATAATTTTATCGGATTCGCCATAATCAACCGTTTTAATAATGATACCTTTTTGTTTGATTAACATTTTAGCTCACCGACTCTCAACTTAATCTTGATCTTCTAAATAGCCCATTTGACGAATAAAGTTTACTTTATTTCGCCAATCTTTTTGAACTTTTACCCATAGTTCTAAGTACACTTTAGACCCCAACAAGCCTTCAATATCTTGACGTGCTCTTTTCCCTACTTCTTTAAGTTTTTTACCACCTTTACCAATCACTATTCCTTTTTGTGAATCACGTTCTACAAAAATCGTTGCTTCAATCCTCACACGTTCTTCATCTTCTTTAATCATACGATCAACATTGACGCCTATCGCATGTGGAATTTCTTCATTCGTTAGGTGTAATATTTTTTCACGAATGAGTTCGCTCACTACAAACTGTTCTGGGTGATCAGAAATTTGATTATCCGGATAGTATTTTGGCCCTTCAGGTAAATATGATTTAATAACATTGATAAAATGCTCAACATTTAATCCTTCTAAAGCAGATATAGGGACAATTTCGGTGAAATTCATATATTTTTTATATTTTTCTATTCTTGGCATGAGCTCATCCGGATGGACGAGGTCAATCTTATTTAACACTAAAAACACTGGTGTCTTGACTGATTTCAACATTTCCATTATGTATTCATCGCCTCGACCAATATCTTCATTAACATTAACCATAAACATAATGGCATCAATTTCAGATAGTGTGTTTGTTGCAACACGCATCATATAGTCGCCTAATTTATGTTTAGGTTTGTGTATACCCGGTGTATCTAAAAAAATAATTTGTGCATCTTCTTGAGTCATGACACCTTGAATTTTATTTCTTGTCGTTTGTGCTTTATCAGACATAATAGCAATTTTATGTCCGATGACGCGATTAACAAAGGTAGATTTACCTACATTAGGTCTACCAATTATTGTTACAAATCCTGATTTATGTGCTGTCATTATTTTAAATCCTTTCCAGAAAATCCTAGAGGTAATAAATCACTAACTGTAGATTGAATCATGTCACCTTTGTGATTAGTCATATATACAGGCATTTCGTCATCACAAAGTTCTTTTAAAACCTGTCTACAAGAACCACATGGCGAAGAAGGTGTTTCTGCATCAACGGTTACAGTGATTGATTCAAAATCGCCAGGTCGATATCCATCAGCAATAGCTGCAACCAGACTTGATCTTTCTGCACATATACCTAATGGATAAGCGGCATTTTCTACATTTGCGCCGTGATAAGTTTTACCATCTTTCGTAATTAAGTACGCACCTACTTTAAAATTACTGTATGGCGCATAAGCTTTGCTTTGTGCTGTTCTTACTTCCTTGAAATAATCGGGTTGGTAAGCCATAATTTAACACTCCTATTCAATTTTTAATTATTATAGTATTTTTCCAAACTAAATGTTGCTTAATATATAGATAGATTAAAAATCGTATTTTCTATTTTATAAAATATGGTAAAAAAACAATAAGTCCTATTACCAACGCAATTATCGAAGCAAGCATAACACTAGCAGCTGCAGTGTCTTTAGCTTTCTTTGCAAGTTCATGATATTCATCTGTAATCAAATCCACTACATATTCTAGTGCTGTATTCATGGCTTCAAAAGTTAACACAAATCCTATAGCGATGATGATTAAAAACCATTCAACTATATTTATTTTTAAATAAAAACTCAGTAAAATTGCAAAACATGCAAAAATAATGTGGATTAAAAACTTTTTATCTTTGTTAAAGAGGACCAGTAAACCTTGAAAAGCGTACTTAAAACGTTTCATAACTATCTCTAATCTCTTGGCAATCCATAAGCATTTAAAATTTCATCTTGTCGACCAAACATTACCTTTTCATCAGCTTCATTTATATGATCATAACCCAATAAATGTAAAAAGCCATGAAGCGCGAGAAAACCAAGTTCTCTTTCAAAAGAGTGCCCATATGCATCTGCTTGTGATTGAGCAACTTCAGTGCATATGATAATATCTCCGAGTACTCTTGGTATATCTAACCCACTGATTTCAGGTTCATCTTCCTCTAATGCAAAGGATATTACATCTGTCGCCTTATCTTTATCTCGATACATTTTATTAATTTGTTGAATTTCCACTTTATCTACAAATGTCACAGATAATTCGGCATCATTTTCTATGCCTTCTTGTTCTTTTGCAAAAGAAAGAAGGTCGTCTATTTGCTTAAACCATTTTTTATCGACTAATTCAGTATGATCATTAAAATCTATTGTGAACATTTATTCTTCTCCCTCATAGCGATCAATTATTTTACTTACAAGTGGATGACGCACAACATCGTTTTGGTCTAAATGATGGATACTTAGACCTTTTACATTGTGTAACTTTGCTATTGCTTCTTTAAGACCACTTTTAACACCTTTAGGTAAATCAATCTGTGTCTTATCACCGGTAACAACCATTTTCGATCCAAAACCTAACCTTGTTAAGAACATTTTCATTTGAGCATGTGTAGTGTTTTGTGCTTCATCTAAAATAACAAATGCATCATCAAGCGTTCTCCCTCGCATATATGCTAACGGTGCTATTTCTATAACACCACGCTCGATAAATCTAGCAGTTTGTTCTCTTCCTAAAACGGTATTTAAACCATCATATAATGGACGTAAATAAGGATCAACTTTCTCCTTCAAATCACCAGGTAAGAATCCTAATGATTCCCCAGCTTCTACTGCAGGTCTAGTCAAGACGATACGTTTAACATTACCCTTTCGTAATTGCTTGGCAGCATAAACAACAGCTAAAAATGTTTTCCCAGTACCTGCTGGTCCAACACCAAATACCAAGTCATTATGATACATAGCATTGACGTAAAGTCTTTGCCCCATAGTTTTAGCCCTTATTGTTTTACCAAACGCATCTTTAGTAATTTCGTCCTCATATAAATCTAATAAGTAATGAATCGTACCATTTTTTGCCATTTTAACAGCAGCTTCTACATCTTTGAGCGATATTGTAACGCCTTGCTGTATGACTTTCAATAAATTAATTAGTACTGATTCTGCTTGTTCTACATGCTCAACTTTTTCACCTTTAACGGCTATTTCTTGTCCTCGAGCATGTATTATGACATCAAATCCCTCTTCTATTGATTTTAGATTTTCATCATTGTTACCAATGAGTGCTTGTGCTTCATTGATGTCATCTATTTGAATAATTCCAGGCATATAGTTGCTCCTTTACAAATATATTCGTTTCTATTATTTTATCCTATTAGATTTTAAGTTACAAAAAATAATTATGATGCATGATATGAAATAAGCATTATTATAAAAATAATAATTTGAATAAATCATACTGCAACTTCAATATTATTATATCATGAAATAATCTCATATTATTTCAAAGTGAATTAAAAATTGACATTAATTGTTATTTTTATGTAAAGCAAAGCATTGTGATAGACTGCGTGAAATTTATCAAGCATTAAATACTTTGAAATTAAAAATAACTCAACTCACAAAGTCAAGATTCTAACTTTATAAGTTGAGTTTAAATAAATTTATAATTGTTTTGGTCGTTCTAAAACTTCAGACCAAATAATGCCATTAACAACTTCATCATCTGCAAATCTATATTGAGCATTTGTGCCAGAGCTTTGAACAGAATGCGCATTCATTAACTGTTTTAAACGATAACGCTTAGTTCTCTCTGATAAATATTTATCAGAAATAATATCTCGTGCTTTTTTCTCAGTTCTTTGTATTTTTTTCTCAGTTTCACGATCAATCTCATTACGCACGTCTTCTATTTGACCCATTAAATCAGCTTCAAGCTCTTTTTGAAGTTTATCATCTTGTTGCTTTTGCTCACGTTTTACTTTTTCAGCTTCTGTTTCCTTATGTTTAGGAGCTGATGATGATTCTTGTTGAGGTGTCTCAGTTTCCATCTTTTCAGCTCGTGTCTCAGCAGGTTTATTCTGCTTTGGTGTATGTTCTTCTTGAGAAAAAGGACCATCATTAAATTGTTTTTCTAACTCAGAAAATGTTTTACCGATTTCTTCAAGGAAACCACGTTTTTGTGGTGGTGCTTCAGATTGATTTGGCTGTTTGTTAGATGGCGGTTGTTGTTTTTTTCGTTTTTTATGACTATCATCGTTAATAGCTCCAATTATTGTAAAAATGACAGATACTACAAAGATAATAATACCTATATTCATTTAATCACCCCTATTTATTATTCCGGTGATTCATCATCTTCTTTTTTTGTACGTTGGTTAATAGAATTTCTCATACCAGTATCTGCTTCAACATTTTTCAGATTATAATAATCTTTCACACCAAGATTTCCTGAACGCAATGCTTCGGCCATAGCTAGTGGAACTTCTGCTTCCGCTTCAACAACTTTAGAGCGCATTTCTTGTACTTTTGCTTTCATTTCTTGTTCTTGTGCTACTGCCATTGCACGACGTTCTTCGGCTTTTGCTTGTGCGATATTTTTATCAGCAAGCGCTTGCTCAGTTTGTAAGTCTGCACCGATGTTTTTGCTAATGTCTACGTCTGCAATATCAATCGATAGGATTTCGAAAGCTGTGCCTGAATCTAAACCTTTACTTAAAACTGTTTTAGAAATATTATCAGGGTTTTCAAGCACTTGTGTGTGATGTTCACTAGAACCAATTGTAGATACAATACCTTCACCAACACGTGCAATAATTGTTTCTTCTCCAGCACCACCGACCAATCTTGCAATATTTGCGCGTACTGTAATTCTTGCTTTTGCTTTAACTTCGATACCATTCATAGCTACACCAGCGATAAATGGTGTCTCAATTACTTTAGGGTTTACAGACATTTGAACAGCTTCTAACACATCACGGCCAGCTAAGTCTATAGCTGCACCACGCTCAAAAGGTAAATTAATATCTGCTCTTTGTGCAGCGATATTTGCATCAACAACACGATCAACATTACCACCTGCTAAATAATGTGATTCAAGTTGATTTGTTGTCAAGTTTAATCCTGCTTTATGAGCTTTAATTAAAGGTGATATTACTTTACGTGGAGAAACTCTACGTAATCTCATTCCTACTAGGGTACCAATGCCTACTTTTACACCCGCTGCGATTGCTGAAATCCACAATCCAACAGGTACAAATGAAAATAATAACAATAATGCAATTACGACTATAACTGCTATAATTAAAATTCCAATCATACTCATTCTCCTTTATGTTTCTATTTCTCTCACAACAACTCGGGTACCTTCAACTTCAAGAATAGTTACTTTTTTATTGCGTAATATAAAAGAACCGTCTGAAACTGCATCGATACGTTCATCGTTATAAATAATAATTCCTGCTGGTCTTAAATCTGTAGATGTAACTGCAACTTCTCCAACTAAATGAGAGCGATCTTCATGTGATGTATAACCTGCTTCTGCATTTGTAGAATCCTTCAATACAACTTTATCTAAAAACGGTATTTTACGTTTGAAAAATTTCACAAGTATCACCCACTCTATGATTGATAATATTAAGGCAACGACAACATTAGCAATCATGTACACTAAATTGTCACCTAAAGTAACAATACTAAAAACGATTAATGCCATACCTATAATGCCTATAACTGCACCTACTACAAATAATTCAATAATGACGAATATCACACCAATAGCAAATAAGACAACTGAATAAAAGTTAACATCGCCTTTTATAAAAAATCCTAAAAAGAAGATGAATAACGCTAATGTTGATATAATTCCGATAATATTTATCCTATTTGAATATAACTGATACAAAAAGCCTAAGAAGATAATACAAGTTAATATCAAAGCACCTATTGGACTAACAATAAAGTTAGAAACGTTGTCTATCCAGTTTCCGTTTTCAACAAGTCTAGTTGAAAAGATTGTATGTATATTGCTTATCGAAGGAATCACTATATCACCTCACTCTCAATTTAATTATACATGAAATAAATATATGATTATACCGTTTACACAATAAAATTCATAATGTTATTCATTTTTAATTAAATGCTAGAAATATAAATATAGTCTTTTTCAATCTACTGTAAAAGAAGTAAACATTAATATTTGTTCATAATGTAAACGTGGTTGTTTTCTTAAATATGTATCATGTTATTTCAATGTTTATGACATCATTGTATAGGGAGAAGGATTATAGATAGTCACTTTCTTAACATATAAAAATAATAGCCTTAGCTGAATAAACAACTAAGGCTATTATGGTTTATAATTAATGTTGGTGTTGAGGGAGTCAACGAAACAATTAATTATTTGAATTTACGTTTACGTGCAGCTTCTGATTTCTTTTTACGTTTAACGCTAGGTTTTTCGTAAAATTCACGTTTACGTACTTCTTGAATTGTACCGCTTTTAGAAACTGTACGTTTGAAACGACGTAACGCATCTTCAAGTGATTCGTTCTTTTTGACTACTGTTTTAGACATGTGTATTTCCCTCCCTCCAAATATCAACGAAACTTTATAATCATTACACGGTAATTACCATGTATTAATTAGTATAATATATCTGATTAATGTGGTCAATTAGTAAAATTTTAATTTCATGATTCATTTTACACCATCAAAAGATGTTTGCAGTTAAATCATTGTTCATTAAAATTTAAACAGTAATTGAATGTTCTGTTGTATTGGTAGCATGATCCACTACTCTTAGTAACTCCCCATGATTGATTGGGTAATCAGGTTGAGTAATTTTAATTTTTACAAGCTCGCCAATCAGTGATTCATCACCTTCAAATTGAACTTTCATATAATTATCCGCAAAACCTATTAAAGTCCCTTGCTCACTGCCAACTTCTTCTGGAATGACTTCAAGTACCTCTTGGTCAAATTTAGATGCATATGATTTAGCCAGTTGATCACTTAAATGAATTAAACGATGTACACGTTCATTTTTAATATTTTCGTCCACTTGGTCATCCATTCTTGCAGCTGGTGTACCAATTCTAGAAGAATACGGAAATACATGTAGTTCTGAAAATTGATGTTCAACAATAAAATCATATGTTTCTTGGAATTCTTCTTCTGTTTCACCTGGGAAGCCAACAATGACATCACTTGTAACTGCCAATCCAGGTAGCGCTTCATGTAAACGCGTCAATCGCTCTGAAAAATGAGCCATAGTATATTTTCTTCTCATTCTCTTCAATACTGAATCAGATCCAGATTGTAAAGGAATATGCAGATGACGCACAACTTTGTTTGACTGTTCAATTACACTAATGACTTCATCCGTTAATTGACTAGCTTCAATTGATGAAATTCTGATACGTTCTAATCCATCTATCGTTTCTAAATCACGTAGTAATTGTGCTAAATTATAATTCTTTAAATCCTGGCCATATCCACCTGTATGGATACCAGTTAAAACAATTTCTTTATATCCTGAATTTACAAGTGTTGTTGCTTGTTCTATCACTTTTTCAGGATCTCTGGAACGCATTAATCCACGTGCCCAAGGAATAATACAGAAAGTACAAAAATTATTACATCCTTCTTGTATCTTCAATGAAGCTCTTGTTCTGTCTGTAAAGTATGGAACCTCTAATTCTTCATATGTACGATTTTTCATGATGTTTCCTACACCATTGATTGGTTGTCTTTCTTTTTTAAACTCATTGATATAACCGATTAACTTCGTTCGATCTTGTGTGCCGACCACTATATCTACACCAGGTATTTCCATAATTTCAGCAGGAGATGTTTGTGCATAACAACCTGTAACACATACAACTGCGTCTGGATTTTGTCTTATAGCACGTCTGATAACTTGTCTACTTTTTTTATCACCTGTATTCGTAACCGTACATGTATTGATAACAAATACATCAGCATTTGTTTCAAAGTCAACACGCTCGTATTCTGCTTCTTTAAATAATTGCCAAATTGCTTCGGTTTCATAATGATTCACTTTACATCCTAATGTATGAAATGCAACCGTTGACATAAATATCACCCCAATAAATCTTTTTGAAAGCTTACAGCACTTAATGTGTATAAAGGTGCAGTTTCAGCTCTTAATATCCTAGGACCTAGACCGACTTGATATGCTGAACTTCCAAATAACTTAATTTCTGATTCAGACAAACCACCTTCTGGTCCAAAAATGATTAACACACGATCACCAGGTTCAAATTTTTGAACAACTGCTTTAAAAGTACTTTTTTCCCCACACTTAGCAGATTCTTCATAAGCAATCAATACATAATCATATTCATCAATAATATCATAGATTTCCTTTAAATTCGACTTATACTCTATCTCTGGAATAATTAGCCTATAACTTTGTTCAGCAGCTTCTTTTATAATCCTTTGCCAACGTTCTAATTTTTTAGTTACTTTATTTTCATTAAGTTTTACAACTGACCTTTGCATACCAACAGCAATAAATTGGCTTGCGCCTAACTCTGTTGATTTTTGTATCATCCATTCATACTTATCTGCTTTAATTAAACCACTGCAAATTGTTACATGTTGTGGTAACTCTGTATTGATATCCATTTTTTCTATTAATACAATTTCGATTTGATCCATAGTTATATTTTCAATTTTACATTTATAAACTTTTTGATCTGAAAAAGTAATAATAATTTGATCGTCATATTGATATCGCATTACATTTGTAATGTGATGTATATCACTTTGATCAGTAATAAAAAAACGCTGATTTACATCAGCGTTTTGGTCAATAAAATATCTCTGCATTGCTTAATCGCTCACTTTCTGTCCAACGATACATACCCAACCGTTTTCATGATTAATAGAAATGATTTTAAACCCAACACGCTTCATCTGTGCTAAAATTGTTTCATGCTTTTCTGTTATAATACCAGAAGTTATAAAATAACCATCTTTATTTAAAGTATTATAAGCATCTTCAATCATTTCTTCAATAATATGAGCTAAAATATTCGCAATAACGACATCAAATTTTTCAGTTTCTTCTGTTAGTAAATTACCTGGCACAGCTTCAATTGCTTTAACACAATTATTTTTTTCGAAGTTTTCCTTCGCAACTTTAATAGCCATTTCATCTACATCAATCGCTTTTATGCGTTCTACTCCTAATAAATATGATGCAATGCTAAGTATACCTGAACCTGTACCAACATCAATCACTGAATCATCTGGCTTTACAAAGTGTTCAATCGCTTTCAAACACATGCTAGTGGTTGGGTGGTCTCCTGTACCAAAAGCCATTCCCGGATCCAATTCAATACACATTTCTGCTTCGTCTTCTTTTTGATAGGTTTCCCAACTTGGAACTATCGTAAATTTTTCAGAAGCTCTAAAAGGATGAAAATAATTTTTCCATTCATTTTCCCAGTCATGTTCTTGAATCGTTTGTTGTTGATATTCAAATATGTTTGTATCCAAAGATTCAATGCTTTTAATTTCATGAATCAGATCTTTTTTAAAGTCTTGAGTATACTTCATTTCATTAAAATAAGCTTTAACCCTTACGCCGTTAACTGGGTAATCATCAGGGTTTAACTCATAAATTTCACCAAACTTATCAGCAAAACCATTTTGAAGATCTAATGAATCTTCGATAACAACCCCGTTTGACCCGAATTCTTCTAAAATATTAGAAATAATAGGTATCGTATCATGATTTGCAGTGATTGATATTTCAGTCCAGTTCATTTTTTTATTCTCCTTTAAAGAATCTTTTTGCTTTGTCCTTAAAATTTGATGGTTGTTCAGTTAATGATTCACCATCAATATCAGCAAATTCTCTTAACAATTCTTTTTGACGTTCATTTATCTTAGTAGGTGTAACAACTTTTACATTGATAAACAAGTCACCATAACCATATCCATGAACATTTTTGACGCCTTTTTCTTTAAGACGGAATTGTTTACCTGATTGTGTTCCGCCAGGAATTGTTAACATTACATGACCTTTTAAGGTTGGAACCTTGACTTCATCACCAAGCGTTGCTTGCGCAATACTAATATCTTGTGAAAAGTAAATATCGTCGCCGTCTCTTTCAAAAGTTTCAGATGGTTTAACTCTAAATACAACGTATAAATCACCTTGTGGTCCACCGTTTTCTCCTGGTGCACCTTCACCTGCTAATCTTATTTGTTGTTCATTATCTACACCTTCAGGTACTGTCACATTAATTTTAACTGTTTTATTTTCAGTACCTTTACCATGACATGTTGGACAAGGTTCTTCAAATTCTTGACCAGAACCACTACATACTGGACAAACTTTTTCAGTTCTAACTCTACCTAAAATCGTATTTTGTTCTACTGCAACATGTCCTGAACCATTACAGTAATGACACGTTTTTTTCTTAGTACCCGGTTTAGCACCTTCGCCATCACAGGTATGACAAGTTACATCTTTGCGAATTGAAATTTCTTTGTTTGTACCGAATACGGCTTCTTCAAAGGTAACAGTCATTGTATATTGTAGGTCATCACCTTTTCTAGGTGCATTTGGGTCTCTTTGACGTCCACCACCAAAGAATGAACTGAATATATCTTCGAAGCCACCACCGAAACCGCTAAAGTCTTGACCACCAAATCCTTGGCCGCCAAAACCACCTTGTGGTCCATCATGACCAAATTGATCATAATTTGCACGTTTGTTTTCATCACTCAATGTTTCATATGCTTCTGAGATTTCTTTAAATTTTTCGTCTGCGCCTTCTTCTTTATTGATGTCAGGATGATATTTTTTTGATAATTTACGGTAAGCCTTTTTTATTTCATCTTTAGAAGCGTCTTTACTGACACCTAAGATATCATAATAATCTCTTTTGGCCACTTTTATCTCTCCTTTTACGATGGATTAAATTACTTATTAAAAAGGAAAAAGTCAAAGCCAATGTTCAATTGACTTTGACTTAATTTGGCTAAGCAATTGTGTCATATTTTGCTTTTAATAGCAATTAATAACTAAACTTATTTTTTATCGTCTTTGTTATCGTCTTCGTTCACTTCTGTGAAATCAGCATCTTCAACATTGCTATCATCTGAACCATTTGCTTGTTCACCTTGTGCTTGTTGTTGTGCTTGAGCAGCTTGTTCGTAAACTTTAGCAGATAAGTCTTGAACTACTTTTTCTAATTCTTCTTTTTTAGCTTTAATATCATCAATATCTTCGCCTTCAAGCGCAGATTTTAAAGCTTCTTTTTTCTCTTCTGCATTATTTTTATCATCTTCACTGATGTTTTCACCTAAATCAGTAATTGTTTTTTCAACTTGGAATACTAAGCTATCTGCTTCGTTTCTTAAATCACTTTCTTCACGACGTTGTTTATCTGCTTCAGCATTTTCCTCAGCATCTTTAACCATACGATCGATTTCTTCGTCAGAAAGTGAAGAGCTTGATTGAATAGTGATATTTTGCTCTTTATTAGTACCTAAATCTTTTGCAGTAACATTAACGATACCATTTTTATCGATATCAAAAGTTACTTCGATTTGTGGTACGCCACGTGGAGCTGGTGGAATATCAGTCAATTGGAATCTGCCAAGTGTTTTGTTGTCAGAAGCCATTGGGCGTTCACCTTGTAATACGTGAATATCAACTGCTGGTTGATTATCTGCTGCTGTTGAATACACTTGTGATTTAGATGTCGGAATAGTAGTATTTCTTTCAATCAATGTATTCATACGTCCACCCATAATCTCAATACCTAATGATAGAGGTGTTACGTCTAATAATACTACATCCTTAACGTCACCAGTGATAACGCCACCTTGGATAGCAGCACCCATTGCTACTACTTCGTCTGGGTTAACACCTTTGTGAGGATCTTTACCCACTTCTTTTTTCACAGCTTCTTGAACAGCAGGGATTCTTGTTGAACCACCAACTAAAATAACTTCATCGATATCAGAACTACTAATACCAGCATCTTTCATAGCTTGACGCGTTGGTTCCATTGTTCTTCTGATTAATGAATCAGCTAATTCTTCAAATTTTGAACGTGTTAAACTTAATTCTAAGTGCAATGGACCATTTTCACCTGCAGAAATAAATGGTAATGAGATTTGTGTTTGAGAAACACCTGATAAATCTTTTTTAGCTTTTTCAGCTGCATCTTTTAGACGTTGTAATGCCATTTTGTCTTGTGATAAATCTACGCCATTTTCTTTTTTAAATTCTGCTACTAAATAATCGATAATAACTTGGTCAAAGTCATCTCCACCTAGTTTATTATCACCTGCAGTAGAAAGTACTTCAAATACACCGTCACCTAATTCAAGAATAGATACGTCGAATGTACCGCCACCTAAGTCAAATACTAGGACTTTTTGGTCTTGTTCAGTTTTATCTAAACCATAAGCTAATGCTGCTGCTGTTGGTTCGTTAATGATACGTTCAACTTCTAAGCCAGCTATTTTACCAGCATCTTTTGTAGCTTGACGTTCACTGTCATTAAAGTATGCAGGAACAGTGATAACTGCTTTTTCTACTTTTTCACCTAAATAATCTTCTGCTGTACTTTTAAGGTTTTGTAATACCATCGCAGATATTTCTTGTGGTGTATATGATTTACCTTCTACATCTACTTTATGTTCAGTACCCATATGACGTTTGATAGATTGAATCGTATTAGGGTTAGTAATTGCTTGACGCTTAGCAACTTCACCTACTTGAGTTTCACCATTTTTAAATGCAACAACAGATGGTGTTGTTCTAGCACCTTCTGGATTTTGAACAACTTTTGGTTCGTCACCTTCTAAAATTGCTACACATGAATTTGTTGTACCTAAGTCAATACCTATTACTTTACTCATAACTAAATTCCTCCTGTTTGTTTTGAAAATTTGGTATTTTCATCAATATAACTATTGATTTACTTTAACCATTGAAGGTCTTAAAACACGTTCCTTCAATTTATAACCAGTTTGTAGTTCTTGAGTGACCTGACCTGATTCATAATCAGGATTGTCGTCTTGTACTACAGCTTGATGTATATTTGGATCAAACTGTTGACCTTCAGCCTCAATTTTTTCTAAACCGTTATTTTTCAATGCGTTCAATAAGCTTTCATAAACCATTTCCACACCTTTTTGTAATGATTTAAATTGCTCATCTTCGCCTTCGATTTGTAAAGCTCGTTCTATATTGTCTATAGTCGGTAAAATGTCATTTAAAACATCCTGAGCTTTATATGCTTTCATCGTTTGATTTTCTTTTTGGATTCTACGCTTATAATTTTCAAATTCTGCGTATAATCTTAAATATTTTTCTTCTTCTTCTTGAACATTATTTTTTAATTGTTGAATTTCTTCATCTTTAGGATCGATATCTGCCTCAGTATCTTCAGAATTTTCTTCTTGCAGATTATCTTGTGATTCATTATTCATTTCATCAGCATCTTCAACTGAAGTAGTTTGGTCGTTCTGTGATTCTTGATTAATATCTTCAGTTTTTTCGTTTTCATCGAATACTGATTCATTTTTTTCTGTCATTTTCTGCCCTCCAATACAATTCTTAATTACCAAATCGTATTTAGTAATTGTATTACATTCTGATAGTTCATTGCCGTTGGTCCGATAACCGCAATTTGACCTTTAAGTCTATCATCAATATGATATTCTGTAGTGACGATAGAAATATCGCTCAAGCTTGATTCGATTTCCTGTCCAATCTTAACATTAATTGATGAATTTGACATTTCATCAAGTAGCTGAGTAATTTTGTTTGATTCAATATACTGCAAGATAGGTTGAATAGAAGAAACATTTGATTCATTAAGTGCATCAATTAGTTTAACCTTTCCACCCATGTAAATGCCATTACTTTGATTATCAAAATGAACATCTATCGTATCTAACATTTCTTTTATAAAGTCTTTTTCAAAATCCGACTTCGCAAAAGCATTAAGTTCATTTTCTAAGCGTTGTTGATTTAATGCATTGTATCTTGCAGTCACAAAGTTAGCTATTTTAGTCAATTCATCACTCGATAAACGTGCTTTGGATACTAAATGTAAATGCTCAACATGGCCAGAAGTAAAAACAACAACCATGATTACTAAATATGCATTCGCTCGAATCAAGTGAATGTTATTAATAATATCTTTTTTGTGATTTGGACGCATTACCAACGTTGTATACTGAGAAGCGATTGAAAGTTCATTTGCGAACTCACTCAAAGCTGAGGAGATATCATAATGATTTTCAACCAGTAAGTCTCTTAAACGTTGTATTTTTTTGTGTTGTTGATGAGATGTTTGTTGCAATAATTGATTCACATAATATCTGATGCCTGACTCTGACGGCGAACGTCCTGATGAAGTATGTGTCTTCTCTATTAACTGTAGTTCTTCTAGTTGTTTCATTTCATTTCTAATAGTAGCAGGACTAACATTTAAATTATGTCTTTCAATCAGTGTTTTGGAACCAATCGGTTGACCTAAATCAACATAATCTTCAACAATTGCATTTAAAATGCTCAATTGTCTATCACTAATCATGTTTTCACCTCATTAGCACTCTTTTGTTTCAAGTGCTAATTATAATTTATCAAATTGGTCAAAGTAAGTCAATGTTAAAGCCCTAGTTTTTGAAAAAAATTAAACATTTAGTAAAAACGACTCAAATACTAGATTTCCAATTACTTTACCTCTCTCTGTTAAAGAAATATATCCGCCAGTATCATTAATTAATTCTCGTTGCTTTAAATCTTTGATTGTGTCGTTATAAACATCATCAATTGTTTTATTAAATTTTTGTTCGAACCGTTTTCTACTAACGCCTTGATTCATTCTTAAACCTAGAAACATTTCCTCTTCCATTTGTTCACTTTCTGTTGGATAAACTGAGTCAAGAACGGGCCTTTCCTTATTTTGTATCTTATTTATATAATGATTCACAGGGTTTACATTATTATATCGCTCGCCATTTACATAACCACTTGCCCCTGCGCCAAATCCATAATAGCCTTCGTTTTTCCAATATACTTTATTATGCTCTGATTCATGTCCTTTTTTACCAAAATTTGAAATCTCATATTGGTGTAATTCAGTCTCGTGCATTCGCTTTAATAAATATTCGTACATTTCTTCACCAACATCTTCGTTTGGAATTTTCAATTGACCTTTACGGTACATATTATAGAATTGAGTTTTTGGCTCTAAAATCAATCCATAACTTGAAATATGATCAATATCCATCGCTAACGCTTTTTCTAAACTTTCTTGAAAATCTTCTAGGCTTTGCTGGGGTAGATGGTACATTAAATCTAAACTTATAGAAGGTATACCAACTTTCCTTGCATTGTTCACTGCTCTATAAATGTCCTCTGTCTTATGAGAACGTCCTAATATCGCTAGTAATTCGGGTTTGAATGTTTGAACGCCCATCGATAATCTATTTACACCATAATCTCTTAAAAGTTGTACTTTGGCTAAAGTTAGTTCGTCCGGATTGGCTTCAAAACTAAATTCACCTTTAATTTCAAAAATATCTGTAATTGCAGTTAATAGTTTTTTCAGTTGCTCATATGATAAAGCGGTAGGTGTCCCACCACCCACAAAAACGGTTTCTAAAGATCTAACTTCGCTCTGTTTCATTTCGTTAATTAAGCAATCTAAATATTGATCCACTGGTTGATTTTGTATAAAGTATTTATTGAAATCGCAATAAGTACAAATTTTGACACAGAAAGGGATATGGATATAAGCACTTTTCACTTCCATTTTTGAAATGACCTTCTTTCGTTAAATAAAATAGATTCATATAACAAAAACTGGGCCATAAATCGAATGGATTTAAGGCCCCAATGTTTAAAAAATCATATTAATCTTCGTCCATCTTAAGCACTGCAAGGAAAGCATCTTGTGGTATTTCAACATTACCCACTGCTTTCATTTTTGCCTTACCAGCTTTTTGCTTTTCTAATAATTTTCTTTTACGACTAATATCGCCACCATAACACTTAGATAAAACGTTTTTACCCATTGATTTTATATTTGTACGAGCAACTATTTTTTGTCCAACTGCTGCTTGTACCGGTACTTCGAACTGTTGTCTAGGTATTAGCGTTTTAAGCTTTTCAACTAACGCTTTCCCTCTTTCATATGCGAAGTCTTTATGAACTATAAAGCTAAGTGCATCTACTTTCTCTCCATTTAGTAATATATCCATTTTAACTAAGTCGCTTTCTTTATTATCAATAAATTCATAGTCAAAAGAAGCATAACCTTTTGTATTTGATTTTAGCTGATCAAAGAAATCAAACACTACTTCAGATAAAGGCAGTTCATAGATAATATTAACGCGTATATCATCTAAATACTCCATATTAATAAATTGGCCACGCTTACGTTGACACAATTCCATAACTGCCCCCACATAATCGTTTGGTACCATCATTGTCGCTCTTACAAAAGGTTCATAAATCGTATCAATTTGATCTCTTTCAGGCATATGCGCTGGATTATCGACTGAGATTTCATCACCATTTTTAAGAATACATTCATAAATTACAGATGGGGCTGTAGCGATTAATTCTATTCCAAATTCACGTTCAATACGTTCTTGGATAATTTCCATGTGCAACATGCCTAAAAACCCTGTTCTGTATCCAAAACCTAATGCTTGAGAAGACTCAGGTTCAAATTCTAATGAAGCATCATTCAACTGTAACTTCTCTAATGCTTCACGTAAATCGTTATAGTCTTTATTGTCTATAGGGAATAAACCGCAGAAAACCATTGGGTTCATTTTCTTATATCCTTTTAACGGCTCAGCTGCTGGACGGTGTAGATGGGTAATTGTATCCCCGACACGTGAATCATCTACATTTTTGATACTAGCAATGACATAACCAACATCTCCAACAGTTAGCTCGCTAACTGGTAATTGTTTTGGTGTATTGATGCCTACTTCTGTAACTTCAAAAGATTTTCCTGTAGCCATCATTTTTATTTCATCACCCGTTTTCAAAGTACCTTCAACAATTCTAATTGATGAAATAACCCCTCTGTAGGGATCATATTCTGAATCGAAAATCAATGCTTTTAATGGTTCGTCTGGATCTCCTTGTGGTGGTGGCACGACTTCTACAATTTTTTCTAATATATCATCAATACCAATATTTGATTTTGCACTAGCTAATACAACATCATCTTTATCTAGTCCTATGACATCTTCTACTTCTTGCTTTACACGTTCAGGTTCCGCTGCTGGTAAATCTATTTTATTCACAACTGGTAATAACTCTAAATCGTTGTCCAATGCCAAATAAACATTGGCTAATGTTTGGGCCTCTATGCCTTGTGCAGCATCTACTACTAATATAGCGCCTTCACATGCAGCTAATGATCTTGAAACTTCATATGTAAAATCTACGTGTCCAGGTGTATCAATTAAATGAAACGTATAAGTCTCACCATCTTTTGCATCATATTTTAAACGTACCGCATTTAATTTTATTGTTATACCACGTTCTCTCTCTAAATCCATGGAATCCAATAACTGTGATTGCATTTCACGTGATTCAACAGATTTAGTATTTTCCAAAATTCTATCTGCTAATGTAGATTTTCCATGATCAATATGTGCAATAATAGAAAAGTTTCTTATATTTTCACGCTTGTTTAAACGATTTTCTTTATCCATGTATTATCAGTCTCACTTTCATAATTCTAGCCCGTAATATGTATGACATTCTTTGATATAATAACGTTTTTATCTACTAATTGCAAACTTGATAAAATTAATAGTAAAATTTGAATTTATGTTTATCTTTCGTCGCTATGTTACTATTTTTACTAATATCTTTTCTTGTTATAATTATTATTGTATCATTTATCGCGAGTTTACGCGCCTTATTATAAATAAATGATTGCAGAAACTTGGTTGTTTTGATAAAATATTTCTTGTTGTAATCAAATTAATTTTTGATAGCGAAGATCACACTTTTAGGAGGTGACAGACATGCCAAACATTAAATCTGCAATTAAACGTGTTAATACTACTCGTGTAACTGAGGAACGTAATATTTCACAAAAAAATGCAATGCGTACAGCTGTGAAAAGAGCTCATACAGCAATTGACACTAACGCTGACAACAAAGCTGAATTAATTAGCTTTGCATTGAAAAAAGTAGATAAAGCTGCGCAACGCAACTTAATACATTCTAACAAAGCTGCTAGAATTAAATCTTCTTTAATGACAGCTGCTAAATAAACTAAAGTTCAAGCCTACGCTTGAACTTTTTTTATTTCAATATTTCATGCGACCTGCTACATAAGTTTAGCCCAGAAATGATTTATAATAAGAGAAATCATTTCTGGGCTTTTTTACAACTTTAATATTTATTAGTTTTAGCATCATAACTATCAACATGCTTTATAATTCATCTACAGAAATCTATCCAGTGAAATGACTAGACGAAAACAAAAAGCTTCACATTTATAAGGACAAAATAAACAATTCGAGGATAAGGTGTTTATCCATATAAGATGACTTTAATTTATAATCTGTTTCTGCACAATTATCAATAATATTTAATAAACTTTCTAATTCATAATGCCTTGCTTGGTTTAAAGCTAACTTCACCCTATAGGGATGAACGTTGATTGTTTTAGCAATTTGTTGGCCACTATAGCCCTTTTGTCCCAATATTTTACTTTGATAAAAAAGTCGATAATTACTTGTAATCAGTGCTAATAATTTTATAGGCTCCTCTTTCATTGCTATTAAGTCTTTAACTAGTTGAATGGCTTTTGATTTTTTATTTTTTTGTATATATTCAGTGAGCAAAAAAACATTTTGTTCTAGACTTCTATTTACAATTTGATGAACATCATCTTTATTAATAGTCGTTCTATCACCCAAAAATAAAATGAGTTTTTCTATCTCTTGCTTAACAACATTAAAATTAACTCCTGTTAATTCAATAACTAAATCAAGCGCATCTTGCTTAATATCTTTATAATTCTCATGCAGTTGACTTTTTATCCAATGTTTTATTTCTTCTTCTGACATTTGTTCTATCTTTTTAATTTGCGCATGTTTTTTCAATGATTTAACAACTTTTTTTCTCTCATCTAATTTAGAATGATTAACTTCAAACAATATTAAAGTGTCACCATCATATTTTTCTATAAATTCTATCAGTTGATCAATGTTATGATTTAATTCTTTAGGCGGTTTCTCACCAGTAAAAACATATGCATTTTGTACTAGAACAGCTTTTTTATTAGAGAAAAATGGCATGGTAAGCGTTTCTTCAATAATTGGAGCTAAATCATTTTCATATAAGTTATATTTAACGAAGTTGAATTCATCTTTTGGTGCATCTAAATATTGTTCAATAACTTCAGAAGCTTTTTTTTCAATTAATTCAGGTACTTCACCATATATCGTTATTATATTGCTACTCATTCTCGGCACCCTTTCAATTCTATTACACATTTTGTAATTATAACACGCCTAATAGTTTCTCACTAACTAAAAAATTTCAATGGTATTGAGATTTTATTTCTATTTGATCTTTAAATAAAATGTTCACTTCTCCATTTACATTTGTTTGAAAAACTTTAATATTATTATATCTTAATCTATCAATAATTTGACGATTAGGAAGACCATATTTATTTTTTTCTCCTACCGAAATTAGAGCTATTTTTGGTCTAATTGATTGCAATAAACTGTTACTTGTACTCGTACGACTACCATGATGACCAATTTTTAAAATATTAACATTGGATAAATGATATTTATGTATCAATTTCTCTTCGTTAAGATTTGTAGCATCACCCATCAGTAATATTTTATAACTATTGTACTGTATCAATATTATAATTGATTGTTCATTTAAATTATTAGAGTTAGGAATAGTAGCATCTAACAGATTAATTTTCGCTTTATTCATAAAAAATTGTGATTTATTTTTAAAATCTATTAACTTTATGCCTTTTTTTATACATTTCACTTTTAAAAGATTTAATTCTTTCATTTTAAAACTATTAGCATTGATAATGATACTTTTAACTTTGAGTTGTTTAATTAAATAACTTAGTTCACCCATATGATCTAGATGAGGATGAGTAATTATAACGTAATCAAGTTCTTTTACATTATGTCGTTTTAAAGTTGGTAAGATATGATATCTAGAAATATTATGATTCGCAACTTTTTGTTTCGAATTAAAGTTACCACCCGTGTCGATTAATAGTGATTCGTGGTATTGAGTTTCAAATAAAAGTGAGTCCCCTTGCCCTACATCCAACATAGTAAGTTGATATGCATGCACTTGAGGTAGCATTGTAGAGACAATATACAAAGTAATTAAAGTAATTGACATTAGTTTATAGCATTTATGAACGAATAGAACTAAGGTCAAAAATGCAACGATAGTTATTATAGCTATTTGAAGATTATTTAATGTAGGAATATACCATTTAAAAAAGTTGAGTTTATCAAAAAGTTCAACCATTTTATCATGAAAAATAATTAATAAGTTATATAAATTGGTTATAATAATAGGTTTGAATGGTAAATGTATTATAAAAGTAAGAAAAATAACAAAAGGAAATAGTATGAAAGAATAAAATGGAACAAAAAAGATATTAGATATCAAGCCAATCCATTGAATTTGGTGAAAATGGATACAACTTAAAATAAATGAACTTAATTGTGCTATCCATGTGATAGCGCATAAAGATTTAAAGATACCTAAATTCTTTAGTAATGGGCTGGCAAAAAGGATTGAAAAAGTAATTAAAAACGAAAGTTGAAATCCGATATGATAAATTAACGAGGGGGTTAAAATTGTTAAGCAAATAAATAAAAAAGCTAAAACGTTCATTGAATGCTTTATAATGTATTTTGGAAAAATGATTATTATCAAACTCATTAATATTGCTCTGACGGCACTTGCCGACATGTTTGTATACATGCAATAGATAGGTAATAATATGATTAATATTATTTTAATTAAAAACAATGGGCATTTTAATCTGTTAAGTATATAGCCTATAATTGTAATAATAATAGCAATATGTGTCCCGCTAATAGCCAAAAGATGCGCTATGCCAATTTCTTTTATTCTATCTAATTCATCTTTATTCATAAGTGATGTATCACCCGTTATAAATGCAATCGTTTTTTCAGGTGAAATTATTTTCCATTGTTGCATTCTTTCGTAAATCAATGCTTTATGTTTATTTAAAATATCAGTAAAGTTATTATTGTTAGTTTTACAACTTGAAAGATGAATATTTTGAATCATAAAAATAAGATTAGAATTTGGTTCGTTTTTTATAGTATTAAACTTCCCATTGACTTTACAGGTTTTTTGTAATAAAAAAGCAGAAACTTTTTTTAAATCTATATTTTTTGATGTTTGTAAATTATAAACGTAAGTATAATGTTTTTTATTTATTTCAATCTTACCTTTAAGTTTATGATGCTCCAAAATTGGTTTTGTAATTAACTTTGCTTCTCCTTGAAATGCTTTGTTCAAAAGTAAAGCATGGTTATTTTTTTCTAATTTTAAATCATTTTGAAACATCATATAACTACTTAAAGATATGATGGCAACCATTATAAAATGAATTACATTAAATCTTTTTCTTTTCATTATAATAAATAGGCCTAATATTAAAATAAGAGATAAAACTTTATTAAAAAGTAATAAGTTACCAGCTAAATAAGCTAAAGCATAATAAATCAATTTTATTTATTTATTAAATATTGTGCTACATGTTCTTGATTAAATGGAATTTTTTTATACACAATACCTGATTGTTTTAACAATTCTAAAGCATAATGATGATTATGGTAATCTTCAGCATAATAAATTGTTTTAATACCTGCTTGAATAATAGACTTGGTGCAATTTAAACAAGGGAAATGAGTAACATAAATCGTTGCGTCCTCTGTTGACACCCCTTGTTTTGCGCATTGTAATAAAGCATTCATTTCTGCGTGAATCGTACGAATACAATGACCATCTTCTAATAGACATCCTTCATCAATACAATGTACTTCGCCAGACACAGAACCATTATACCCTCCTGCTATAATTCTATTATCCTTTACAATCGTTGCCCCTACAGATAGTCTTTGACATGTAGAACGCAATGCTAATAAGTGACTTTGCGCCATAAAGTATTCTTCCCATTTAATACGATCCATGATACTTAGCCTCCAATTTATGTATTCTTTAATATGTTTATTATAGATTATATCGCTTTTAGAAAAATACAACAAAATTTTACATTGTTAAATGTGAACTTAATTTTTCTATCGTTTTAGCACCGAAACCATTAATTTCTTTTAACTCATCAATAGATTTAAAATTTCCATTCTGCTCACGATACTCAATGATAGATTTGGCTTTAACCTTTCCTATCCCTGGTATCGTTGTGAGTTCGCTTTCTGTTGCAGTATTTATATTTACTTTTGCTACATCAGTATCCTTATTTTCTGATAAATTTGTAACAGTTTTATTTTTATTCAATGGATTATTAGTTTGTTCCCCTTTTTCTGGAACATATATCATTTTTTGATCGATTAATCGTTCGGATAAGTTAATGTTCGTTAAATCAGCACGCTCTGTAGCAATAGCTTTGTCCAACAACTGTTTAATTCTATCATTACTGCTCATTTTATAAACATTAGGATGTTTTACTGCACCTTTAATATCAACATAAACAAATGAATCTTTACTATCATTATTGATTTTTGCAGTAGTTTTATTAGATGACCGTTCACTTTTCACATGTGGTAATGATTGATTATGGTCAGATGTTTCAATTAGTGCAGATTCATCATTTTGCTTGATTTGATCAACACCACGATTCATCAAAAATGATAGTGTTAGCACTGCAATCACTATTATAATTAGCATAACACAGGCCTTTATTTTTAAATTACATCGACTGAATCTTTCTTTGAATAATTCCCATAATGGTAACAAAAAATCACTCCTTTATACTTTACACGCATAAAGGAGTGATTTTACTTTTTATTTTTTTACAACGAAGAACAAGCGCTCTCCTTTTTGATTATGGTTATTGATTTCAAAATCAACGAATGTTGTTATATTTTTAAAGCCACATGATTCTAACATTTTAGTGTAAACATCTTTTGAATAAGTCTTTTGATAATGTGACTCATCAAATCTCTTATAATGCATATCATCTTGTTTTATAAAAAACGTCATATCATGCCATACACTTAATGGTTCTTCCCCGCGAACAGCCTCCCAAGCTAAAAATACATTTTCAGTTTCATCAATATAACTTTGATTATTGAATAAAGTATTCATTTTATGTTCTGTATGCACATCAAACATAAATATACCTTCATTCGGCTCTAAATGATGATATACTTGCTGAAAAGTGGACAAAACATCTTCATATTCTGTTAAATAATTTAAAGAATCACAAAAAATAGTTATTACATCAAATTGTTGGTTTAGGTCGAAATCAGTCATATCGCCTTCAATCCAATTTACTTCACTAGATTTTTGCATCGCTATCGAAAGCATATCAACACTTAAATCCATACCAGTTATACAATCAAAATCATTTAATTTCGAGGTGAAACTGCCTGTTCCACAACCTATATCCAAGATGGTTGATTTATTTTTAGCATAAAATTCTACAATATCAAGCCATGATTCGTAAGGCTGATCTAAAGTTAATTGATCATAGTAATAGCTCATTTCTTCATATTGAACCATTATTAATAAACTGCCTGTCCATAAGATTCTAAAGGTGCATCACGATATAATTTCTCCAAGTTATAATAATCACGTTCATCTTTATGGAATACGTGTACGACTACATTGGCCAAGTCAATTAAAATCCATCTTGCTTCATTAAAACCTTCCATTCGTTTCACTTCAATTTCCGCTTCGTTAGCAGCATCTTTTACTGCGCGTGCGATGGATTGTACTTGTCTTTCATTATTGCCGTGGCATACGATAAAATAATCGGTCATATCGCTAATACCTTGCATATTTAAAGAAATTATATCTTCTGCTTTTTTATTCTCAGTTGCATTGACAGCTAAATTTAATAATTGATCTGATTTCATTTAATCATCCTTTACTCTTTCGTTACTATAATTGTAATAATTCAAGCAGGCAATCGTGGCATCATAAACGGTAATATCTTGCGTGATTAAATATAAAACAGTTCGCTTAGATATTTCATAAATGGTTTTATCTAAGCTACCTTGATTGTATGCTAAATCTCGAATTTCTTCAACGCCTGGGGTTTGACGACCAGGTTCAATATAATCTGCAATAAAAACTAATTTTTCTGTTTTAGTCATTTGAGCACGACCAGTAGTATGATTTTTAATGGCAAGCAAAACTTCTTCGTCGTTCACATCGAATTTTTGTTCCATTATAACTGCACAGACTGGGCCGTGTAAGATTTCTGATCCATAGCTCAACAAGTTACTATCTAAATCATTTTGTCTAACAATCTGATACATAGATCCTAAATCATCATATTTACTATAGTCATGTAAGATACCTGCAAGTTCTGCTTTATCTTTATCCCCATCATATAATTCAGCTAATTTAACAGCCGTTTCTGCTACTCTTAGTGAATGATTAAATCTTTTCTCCGGTAATTTATCTTTTACTAACGAGACTGCTTCATCAAATTTCATATAATCCTTCCTCTCTGATATATTTTTCTACACTTTGAGGAACAAGCGTATGAATATTTCCCTGTTGTTTCACTCTATCCCTAATCAGCGTTGAACTTATATCTATGCGTGGAATATTAATTGCAATCATATTATTTGAAACTTCTTGCTTTGCTTTTCCACGATTCACAATTACAAAGGTTACCATCGATTTCAATTTATCAATCTCATACCATTTTTCCAATTGTATATATTGGTCGGTCCCAATAACAAAATATAGTTGTGCATTAGGATGCTTTTCTAAAATGTGTTTAATTGTGAGATATGTGTAACTTTGTCCCTTGCGTTCTACTTCATCTAAATAAACAAAGCCAAACCCTAGTTCGTTAATTGCACACCGGATCATATCGATTCTATATGCTGCATCTAAATAATCATCATGCGCTTTGAGCGGCGACATATAACTTGGAATAAAGTAAAACAAATCTGGTTTAATAACATGATTCACTTCACTAGCAACAACCATGTGAGCCGTATGAATCGGGTTAAACTGCCCACCATATAAGACTATCGTTTTAGACATTATGGTAATTGAATTTGTTTATTATCATGTGATTCTTTATACAAGACAATCATAGACCCGATTACTTGAACAATTTCACTATGAGTTGCATCGCTTAAAGTTTGTGCTAAGTCATTTTTATCTTCAAAGTTGTTTTGTAATACATGTATTTTAATTAATTCTCTATTTTCTAAAATATCTTTTAATTGTTCTATCATATTTTCACCAACACCTGCTTTTCCGATTTGGAAAGTTGGATCAATATTATGTGCTTTACTTCTCAAAAATCTTTTCTGTTTACCTGTTAACATAAAATGCTCCTTTTATAAATAATCTAATACTGTGCGTTTCATAACTTCTACCTCTGGTTCTGTACCTGTCCAAATCTTAAAACTTTCTGCACCTTGATAAACAAACATATCCAAACCATTATAAATTGGGTTACCTTGGGCTTCAGCTTGTTCTAAGATGGGTGTTTTAAAGGGTACATACACAATATCACTTACTAAAGTTTCCGGATCCAAATTTTTCAAACTAATTGGTATTTCTTGATTTGTATTCATCCCTGCTGGTGTCGTATTTATAATAATGTCGAATTCAGATAAAGCTAATTCAGCATCTGATAAGCGAATTTTATTTACATTCAAATGCCATTGATCAAACCTGTCTAAAGATCTGTTGGCTATAGTAAGTTTCGGTTGTACATATTTGGTTAATTCATTCGCAATACCTTTACTAGCACCGCCTGCACCTAATATTAAAATATAAGCCTGTTTTAAATCTGGGTACACGCGTTGTAATCCTTTAACGTAGCCGATGCCGTCTGTATTATAACCAGTCCATTTGCCGTCTTCTATTTTAACTGTATTCACAGCACCTACAGTTTCAGATTGTTCGTCAATTTCATCTAAAAAAGGTATAATGCGTTCCTTATGAGGAATTGTTACATTGAAACCTGAGAGTGCTTTATCTGAAATAATTTCTCTTATTTGGTTGAATTTATCTTCAGGAATATTAATCGCTTCATATGTTGCATTGCAATTTAAAGTTTCAAAATTGGCATTATGCATCACTGGAGATAAAGAATGATCGATAGGGTGGCCTATTACTGCATATTTCATACTCTTCACACCTTACATAATTGAATTTCTTAAAATAACATCAACATTTTTTGGCACGCGTACAATTACTTTTGCACCTACATCAATTGTGATAAAACCTAATCCCGAAATCATCACATCACGTTTTTCCTTACCTGTTTCTAATCTTACGGCTTTAACATTACTCAAATCAAAATTTTCAGGGTTATGCGGTGGTGCTAATACAGATCCTAATTGATTTCGCCATAATTCATTAGCCTTTTCTGTTTTTGTTCGATGAATATTTAAATCATTAGAAAAGTAACAGACTAATGGTCTTTTACCACCACTTATATAGTCTATACGTGCGAGTCCACCGAAAAATAATGTTTGTCCTTCGTTAAGTTGGTACACACGTTGTTTAATTTCTTTTTTTGGCATAATTGTTTTAAGTTCATGTTCAGATACTAAATGTGTCATTTGGTGCGCTTGAATAATTCCTGGTGTATCATACATAAACGTAGTTTCATCAAGTGGAATATCAATCATGTCCAATGTTGTGCCAGGAAATCTTGAAGTAGTAACAACATCCTTTTCTCCTACACTGCGTTCTATTAATTTGTTAATTAGGGTTGATTTACCTACATTTGTAGTTCCTACTATATATACATCCTCATCGTTTCTAATATTGTTAATAGAAGTTAATAGATTTTCAATACCTTCATTTTTGTCAGCAGAAATAAGTACTACATCTTCTGCATCAAGTCCATATTTTTTAGCTGATTTCTTCAACCACTCTTTTACACGACGTTTATTTATTTGTTTTGGCAGTAGATCTATTTTATTAGCTACGAGAATAATTTTTTTGTTGCCAACAATACGTTTGATTGCATTAATAAATGATCCTTCAAAATCAAAAACATCTACAACATTTACTATTATTCCTTTTTTATCTGCTAGACCGTTAAGTAAATTTAAAAAGTCATCACTATCTAAACCTACATCTTGTACCTCGTTGTAATTCTTTAATCTAAAACATCTTTTACATACAACATCTTCACGAAATAAATTATGTTCCGGAACATAACCAGGTGCATCAGAATCTTCAGATTGTAATGGTGCACCACACCCTATACATTTCAATACATCCACTTCACTCAATCAATTTTCCTCCCATTTTATATATCCTTTTTTTCTAAAATGTTGTAATAATCTGCGTTCAATAAGGCGATTAAATTTAGTAATAAAACCATCCGTTTGTTTAACAGGTACTACCATAATAGTAAATAAACCGCGTCTATTCCCACCAAATACATCCGTTAACATTTGATCACCAATCACTACAATCTCTGATGGATTTAAATTCATAGAATGCATTGCACGATCAAACGCACGTCCTCTAGGTTTTTTAGCTTTAAAAATATAATCTACTTTTAATGATTTTGAAAAACTACCGACTCTTTTTTCATTATTGTTAGACACAATTGTAATTGTAATCCCTTTTTGTCTTGCTTCTTCAAACCATGTTTTAACCGCTTCAGTAGGATCGGCTACATCCCATCCTACTAGTGTATTGTCTAAATCAGTAACGATACCTTTTACGCCAGATTCTGCAAGCTTATCTATATCAATTTGAAAAATTGACTGTACATATTCATTTGGCATAAAGTATTTCTTTATTATACCCATTATTTCTATTCACCTTTTTTATATTTTTTTTATTAAATTTTCTACCATTGTACTAGAAGACTTTGCTGCTTTTGTTAAAAATTCATCAAATGTGATACCTGCGTCGCCATCAGCTAAATCTGAAATTGCGCGCGTGATAATAAATGGTAAATTAAATTGATAGCAAGTCTGAGCAATTGCAGTTGCTTCCATTTCTGCAGCCATCGCTTGAGGGAAATTTGTTTTAATTTTCATTCGTTGATCTTTTGTTCCAATAAAACTATCGCCGCTTACAATCAAGCCTGTCTTTGCAGTTAACTGTTGATTAGTAATTACTTGTGTCGCTTTATCAATCAATGATTTATCTGCTACGAATTGCGCTGGCATTTGTGGAATTTGTCCTAATTGATAACCAAATGCTCTAGCATCAGCATCATGATAAGCAACCATATCACTTACCACGATATCTCCTACGCTTAATGATTTATCCAATGCTCCTGCAGAACCAGTATTTATAATTAAATCAGGTTTGAACTTTTCAATTAATAATGCTGTTGAAATTGCAACATTCACTTTACCAATACCACTTTGAGTTAATACGACTGCTTTATCATTTATATACCCTTTATAAAAATATACATGTGCAATATTAATCTCTTCAAAGTCAACAAGTTTATCTTTTAAGATTGCTACTTCTTCTTCCATAGCTCCTATAATACCGATCATCGTTTTTCACCTCAATTTAAAATCCTAACCTTAGTTATTCTACCACATTTAAACCAATAGCTCGACGATTGAACGATATTTATATCAATTTATTATTTCATTCTTTTCCATAAGAAACATAAGAATAATTTCTCTGCTTTCAATTGAATTAATCTGTAAATTTGTTGTTTAATATTTCAAACTATTCGAGGCTATTTATAGAAAAAAATCATCATAAAAAATACCATTCCCTAAGTCCTTGTTTTGCATTAAGAACTAGAGAATGGTTTATTTGTCACTATAATTGTTTTGTTAACTGCCCATTAATTCTGTCAATCCTTGTAGTGAATAAACACCTGTAACAACTGTAACGATCACAGCAATTGCTCCAAAGACTAACATCCATGTTGGATGATGATAATCTCCGACGATTGATTTTCGTTTACTAGCAATTAGTATTGTCGTTAATATAATTGGTAAGATAAGTCCATTTAAAGCACCTGCAACGATTAATAATGTAACTGGTTTTCCTAAAAATAGAAAAACAAAAGTTGAAATGACTATAAATGAAATTACAATAATGTTTGTTTTATTATAGATAGATTTATGCAATGTTTTTAAGAAAGTTGCACTTGTGTATGCTGAGCCAATAACTGAAGACATTGCTGCAGCAAATAAAACGACACCAAAAATATTTCGACCGACTGGTCCTAATACATGTTCAAATACAGAAGCTGGTGGGTTAGTATCATTTAAAGTTACACCTGTAACGACCACACCGAGTACCGCTAAGAATAATAAGGCTCTAAGTACACCCGTTGTTAATATTCCTGAAATTGCCGCCTTATTGACAAATGGCAAATAGTGTTTACCTTTGATACCTGAATCTAATATTCTATGTGCACCAGCAAAAGTGATATAACCACCAACTGTTCCACCTACTAATGTGATAATCGGTAAGACAAGCGCTAATGGTTGCTCTGGCATCACGAGATGTTTAGCTGCGTCTGCATATGGTGGGTTTGCCTTAAACATTACAAATGCAACAACTACAATCATTAAAACGCCTAAAAACATCGTGACAACATCCATAATTTTTTGACCACTTTTACTTACAAAAATAAGTATTGATAATACAGCTGTAATAGCTGCACCAATCTTTACATCTAAGCCAAAAATTGCATTTAATCCTAATCCAGCACCTGCAATATTACCGATATTAAATGCAAGTCCTCCTATTGCAATTAATATCGATATAAAAGTACCCAATCCTTTAAAGATTTCATTAGCTACTTCTTGTCCACGTTTACCTGTAACTACCAACACTCTCCAAATATTAATTTGCGCCCCTATATCAATCAATATTGATAATAAAATTGCAAAAGCAAAACTTGAAGTAAACTGAGCAGTAAATACTGCTGTCTGAGTTAGAAACGCGGGTCCAATTGCAGATGTAGCCATTAAGAATACAGAACCTAATAATAATCTTTTATGATTTTTTGTAAATTCAAAATCCTTTGATTCTGTTTTTAATTTTTCTCCCATGTGTTAGCCTCCCAGCTTAGATATAGAAACGCCTTCTTTCGATAATCTGTCTCTTATTTTTGTAACAAATTCTAGTGCGTGTTCACCATCTCCATGAACACAAATTGTATCTGCTTGAATATCAATTTCCTTGTTATTTTTCGTAACGACTTTTTGTGACTTAACCATTTTGACAACTTGTTCAATAGCTTCTTCAGTGTCAGTGATCAATGCATCACTTTCTTTACGACTAACTAATTGACCATCATCTTCATAGCGTCTATCTGCAAACACTTCGGCAGCAGTAGTTAAACCAACAGCTTGCGCCTCTGTAACAAGTAATGTATTTGATAATCCAACATAAATTAATGATTTATCAAAATCATATACAGCTTGTGCAATTGCATGAGCAATTGCTTTATCACGCGCCCCCATTTGATAAAGTGCTCCATGTGGTTTCACGTGATTTATTTTAACTTGGTGAACATTACAGAATCCGCTTAATGCACCGAGCTGGTAAATGACGATATCATAAATTTCTTTGGGTGACAAGTCCATATTTCTACGTCCAAATCCTTGTAAATCTGGGAGGCCAGGATGAGCACCTATACCAACACCATTTGCTTTAGCTAATTCCACCGTTTGATTCATGACATGTTGGTCACCAGCATGAAAACCACATGCAATATTAGCTGAAGTAATTAGCGGAATAATTTGATTGTCTCCACCGAATGAATAATTTCCAAAAGCTTCGCCTAAATCACAGTTTAAATCAACTTTCATCATGATTCCTCCTTAATTATTTGATGTCTATCTAAGAATTTAATATCTACATCTTTTGCATCACCATTAGCATATTGCGGATACGATAAAACAGCATATAAGAAATCAGCTGTCGTAGTAAAGCCATCGATTACCATTTCATCCAATGTTACTTTTAATTTTTTTATTGCTGAATCTCTATTTGGTGCTTTTACAATCACTTTAGCTACAAGTGAATCGTAATTTGGCGATACCGTATAGCCATGATAAAGTAAACTGTCGATACGGACGTTAAAGCCTTGAGGCAAATGTAATGCTTTTACTTTACCTGGTGAAGGCTGAAATCCTTTCTGAGGATTTTCTGCGTTGATTCTTGCTTCAATGACATGACCATCAAATATCACTTCGTCTTGATTGAACGGTAATGTACCGTGTTTCATTAAATAGAGCTGTGCGTGTAGTAAATCACGATTTGATCTCATTTCAGTTACTGTATGTTCTACTTGGATACGCGCATTCATCTCTATGAAGTAATAAGCATCTTCTGTCACTAAATATTCGATAGTACCTGCACTTCTATAACCAGATGCTCTTGCTACTTTCACAGCATCATTACACATAGATGTTCTCATATGTTCAGATAATGCAGCACAAGGCGATTCTTCAATTAATTTTTGATTTTTTCTCTGAACTGAGCAATCACGTTCACCTAAGTGTATGTAATTTTCTTTACCGTCTCCTAACACCTGAACTTCCACATGTTTAGCTACTGGGATAAACGCTTCCACATATACGCGATCATCATTAAAATATTTTTGCCCCTCACTTTTGGCTTCTTTAAATGACTTTTCTAAAGATTCTTCTTTTTTGACAATCCTTATCCCTTTGCCGCCACCACCACTGGCAGCTTTTAATACAAGTGGATAACCAATATCTTGCGCAATTTCCTTAACTTCTTCGATTGACTCTACAGCAGAAGTAGAACCTGGTATGATAGGCACATTAGCTTGGTCTACTGTTTGTCGTGCTGTTATTTTATCACCCATCATCTCCATAGTTTGATCAGTTGGCCCTATAAAATAAATACCGTTTTCTTCAACATTTTTAGCGAATGAAGTACTTTCTGATAAAAAACCATATCCTGGATGAATTGCATTTGCACCACTAATTTTTGCTGCACTAATAATTCTATCTTGGTTTAAATAGCTATCTAATGCATTGGCTTCACCAATACATATCGCTTGATCAGCTAAGCTGACATGTAGGCTAGACTCATCCCCTAAAGCATAGATAGCTACAGTTTCAATATCCATTTCTCTACAAGCGCGGATGATTCTTACAGCAATTTCTCCTCTATTTGCAATTAAACAACGATACAACTCAAATACCCCCTTTATACTTATTTCACAGTTATAATCGTTTGATCATACTCAACATTTGCGCCGTGATTGACATGTATTGTGTCGACTACACCACTCACATCACTTTTTACTTCATTCATGACTTTCATCGCTTCTATATAACCAATGGTATCTCCTTTTTTAATTTCATCACCTTCATGAATAAGGGGATTTGTTAATTCCTTCTCGTCTTGTAAATAAAATGTTCCAACCATTGGTGATTTGACAACTTGATCGGATTGTTCTTCATTTGATGCACTTTGTTCATTTAAACTTGATTCATTATTTGAAACTAATTGTTGTTGCGCAGTTGATGCAGATGTATTATCGGTAAAATCTATAGTGATTTCATTTTCATAATCTTTATAATTAAATTTTTTAACCCCGTTATCTTTTACCATCTTTATTAATTGTTCTACTTTTTCAAAATTCATTATAATTCCCCTTTCAATAAATGATTAATACGAGTAGATGTATTTCTCAATTGTGAAATATCAAAAATTGGTTGCTCTTTAATATTATTGATTGTATTTTTAAACGCTTCTTCTTGTTGCTCTAATTTTTTAACTGCTTCTTCGATTGTCGTCCATTCAAAATGAATCGTATCATTAGGTTGCATTTGAGCTAATTTATGTAAATCAGATGCGCAAACAGTTGCTATTTTTGTATAACCACCTACTGTTTGTTTATCATTTAATAAAATGATCGGATTGCCATCATTTGGCACTTGTATACTGCCTAAGGCAACAGGCTCTGATATTATGTCAGCCGATGTGTTTGGTGAAATCGCTTCACCTTGTAACCGATATCCCATACGGTCTGACTTTTCTGATATTTTAAATTCATTAGCTACTAGTTTTTGTTGTGCCTCTTCGCTAAAGCTATCAAATTGAGGCCCTTTGATGATTTGAATAGGTTTTTCTTCAACTTCACCAACATCTTTTGGTACACTCAATCCAAGATTTTGTGCATATGGATAATCGTTTTCGCACTCAATTACATCACCAGATTTTAATGCACGCCCTTTAAAACCACCAATTTGACTTCGTGTGTGTGTAGAATAACTATTTGCTACTTTATGAATTGTCAAAGGTTTACCAAATAATAAGTACCCTCTAGCCCCTTTAGTGACCTGTCCAACTTTCAAAACGTCACCTTTTTTTACTGCTATTACAGTAGATTCATCAATAATTGCTTCGTTAACAGTTGCTTTGAACTCAGCACCTATTAATACAAAAGCATTATCTTCTAAGAATTCAATTGTTGGGCCAATTATTGTACATTCAATTGCTGGCCCTTCATTGCCAATGAGTGCTTGTCCAGTTCGATAAGCGTACCGATCTAAAACACCTGCAGTAGAAAATCCTTGGTCTTGATAGCCGATTCTTCCTAAATCTTGAATCGTACTAAATAACCCTGGATTAATAATTTTAATACTCATATTGAATTTTCACCCATTTCTTAATATCAAATTCACCTTGCTGTTCTTCTATAATCTGTTCGAACGTTGATTCATCGATAGGATAGAATTTTATATAGTCACCAGATTCATATAAACACATAGGTGTTTTTGAAATATCAAATACAGTAATTGGTGTACGTCCGATGATTTGCCAACCACCTGGAGATTGTTTTGGATATAAACCTGTTTGATTATTCGCAATACCTACAGAACCCGCAGGAATGCTCGTTCTTGGTTCTTCGCGTCTAGGTGTAGCCAGCTCTGGATTTAAACCACCTAAAAACGGAAAGCCTGGCATAAATCCAAGCATATAAATTAAATATCGATTTTCTGTATGTAAATTAATGACGTCCTCTATTGATAATTGATGATGTGTGGCTACTTCTTGAATATCTGGACCATAATCACCACCATAAAGAACTGGTAAACTAATTATTTTTACTTCATTTTTATTTTCATCAAAATCCAGTTGATTTAATCGTTCTAGATTCAACGCTTTAACTACTTCCACTAAACTTTGTTTTGTAATATCTATATGTAGCATAATTGCCCGATAAGAAGGTATCACTTCAATAATTGCTTTATGTTGTTGATCTTTAATATAATTTTCAACTTTTTGAACTTCCTTAAATGTCGAAGGATTGATTTGTTGTTCAAAGTAAATCATAATTGTCTCTTCATTGATCAATTTATATTCCAACACATTTCCCCCTCTGTATTTTATACATTAAACTATGATTCAAACATTAATATGTGTGCAACATTATAATTGTATCATTAACTGACAGACTATGTTTAATTAAAAATAGTTATAATTGTCGATAATAAACTACTATTGATAAATACAAATTAATCCAAAATTATCTCAATATTTCAATTATTGTATCAATGATATAAATTTATCAAATAGTTGAAGATAAGTATATGTTTTTATTTATAAAGTGTAAAATCCCCCTAACAATAAGTGTTAAGGGGATCTTGATATTATTTAATATTTACAATTTTGACATTAATTTCTGCACCATTTGGCAGTGGAACACGAACTTCTTCGTTTAATTTTTTGCCGATTAAACTTTTTGCCATTGGTGATTCATTTGAAATTTTACCATTAAATGCATCAGATTCAGCTGATCCAACAATTTGGTATTCCTCTTCGTCTTCACCAGGTAATTCTACAAAAGTTACAGTTTTACCAATTTGTACTTGGTTGTTATCACCAGTATCTTCGATTATTAGGGCATTACGTAGCATATGCTCAATTCTTTGTATATCTTGTTCGATAAATCCTTGTTCATCTTTAGCAGCATCATACTCAGAGTTCTCAGATAAGTCTCCGAATGAACGTGCTACTTTTATTTTTTCTACGACTTCTGGTCTCTTAACCGTTTTTAACTCTTCAAGTTCATTTTCTAGTTTTTCGAAACCTTCTTGCGTCATAGGATATTGTTTTTGGTTTTCCATATTGTCATCTTCCTTTACTATAATACTATTGTTTACTTACTAAAGTCTGAATTTTCGTCGTCATTATATCGATCGCAACTTTATTACTTCCACCTTCTGGAATGATAATATCTGCATATCTTTTTGTGGGTTCTATAAATTGATTATGCATTGGTCGAACTACATTTAGATATTGACTTATTACAGAATCCATTGTTCGTCCTCTTTCTTCTGTATCACGAAGTAAGCGACGTAAAATTCGTAAATCTGCATCTGTATCAACATAAATCTTGACATCCATTAAATCTCTTAACGTTTTATTTTCAAGCGCAAATATGCCTTCTACGATAATAACATCTTTTGGTTTAAATGCAATCGTTTCTTCACTTCTAGTGTGATTTGTATAATCATATGTTGGTACTTCGATTTGTTTGCCATTTCTCAAATCGTTTAAATTTTCTATTAATAAGTCATTATCAAAAGCAAAAGGATGATCATAATTGGTCTCTAAACGTTCTTCGAAACTTAAATGCGATTGGTCCTTATAATAATAGTCTTGTGCCAATAATGCAACACTATGGCCTTCTAAATTTTTCATTATTTCATTTGTCACTGATGTTTTACCCGAACCCGAACCACCAGCGATTCCAATAATAGTCGTACGTTTCATTATCCAATTTCCTTTCTCATCATGTTGTTGGTATAAATTGGATGATCAACTTTAATTTGCACGATTTGCAATGGATGTCGTGCAGCATCAAGTTGGTTACCTTCTTCATCATAGATAGTGTCAACAACTTGTCTAAATGTATCGATTTCAGGACCAAAAAACTCTATTTCGTCTCCAGGTTCAAATTTGTTCCGCTGTTGAATCGTAGCAAGCTTAGTTGTTTCATCATAAGCCAGAACCAATCCACAAAAATCATAAGCTGAGTTCTTTTTATTTTGTTGCCCAAACATTTGTTCCTCATATCCAGGTGTGCCTTCAATAAATGCAGAAGCAGTATCTCTATTAGCACATTTTTCCAGCTCAGTTAACCATTCTGGCTTAATTTTAAAGTTATCAGGATCTTCTGCATAAGCATCGATGACTTTGCGATATACAGACACTACAGTTGCAATATAGTGTATTGATTTCATGCGTCCTTCAACTTTAAGTGAATCCACACCAATATCCATCATTTTAGGGATTGATTCAATAAGTTTCAAATCTTTTGGACTCATTGCAAATGGAGTCACTGCATTTTCGTCATAATATAAATCTAATTCACCATCTTCATCAACTTCCAACAGATCATAATCCCATCTACAACTTTGACAACAACCGCCTCTGTTAGAGTCTCGAGCAGTCATGTGATTACTTAATGTACATCTACCAGAATACGCAATACACATCGCACCATGTATAAATGATTCAATTTCAATATCTACTTTGTCTTTCATTTCCTTCATTTCCATAGCACCAGTTTCACGTGCTAATACTACACGATCTAGACCTTCATTTTTCCAAAATTCTACAGCTTTATAATTCGAAAGAGATTGTTGTGTTGATAAATGAATTTCTAAGTTCGGCGCTACATGCTTGCAGGTTTCAATAATAAGTGGATCTGCAACAATAATACCGGTGGCGCCTGCTGACTCAATATTTTTTAAATACTCGTCCAATCCTTCAATATTTTCATCATGAGCAATAATATTAGTCGTAACGTAAATTTTCGCCCCATATTGCTGAGCGAATGTCACACCTTCGTTTATTTCTTCCAACGTAAAATTATCTGCATTTGATCTTAAACCGTATGCTTGTCCACCTAAAAATACAGCATCAGCACCATAATGTACTGCTATTTTGAGTTTTTCTAAATTACCTGCTGGTGCAAGTAGTTCAGGTTTTTTAATCTTATTATTAGTACGATTTTCAACTTTTTCTAATAATTCCATTACTTAAACCTCCTTTAATAGACTGTTTGTTTATACAAGAATCCTTCATCAAACGGACGGTGCTCAGGCTGAATGGCCTCAATTGGATCTACAAGCATAAATTTTTCATCATCATAGGTTTCAGGATCTTCTTTGAACAAATCAATCGCTTCTCTATATTGCTCTGTACATACATTGATATATTCTTCAGTTTGTAATACACCATCGATTTTGAATGCATCAATATTGGCTGCTAAAAGCTGATCTAACTCTTCGATCAAACAAATATCATTAGGTGACATTATATGCGTTCCATTATAATCTTCAAAAACAGGATATTTGTTATCCCGTTCTTCATCATATAAAAGCAACTCATTCGCTTCTTTATTTCGTTGAATTTTCATTTGTCTTTCTTGGAAAGTAAAATAGTTACCTAATAACATACGTTTTGATTGAAACATGCAACTCATACCATGTACTTGTACTTCAATCTCTACATCTGCATTTTGTTTTATATTTAATATTTCATCTAAACTTAATTCTCTAGCTAATTGCGCACGTTGTGCACCTTTTTTCCCCCAATAGTTACACTGGAAATAATTTGTGACTAGTGCTTCTGCATCCCAATTTAATGGAATCGGATTTGGTTGTTCATTCACATACATAACTACTGCTGGATCGCCAAATATGATGCGGTCAACGCTTACTTCGTGTAAAAAATCTATATATGATTTTAGTGCATTTAAATGATAATTGTGAAAAATACCATTTACTGCTACGTAGACTTTTTTACCATGATTATGTATTAATTCCACTGCTTCTATCAATGCTTCTCTTTTAAATTCTCCTGCTAATCTTAAGCCGAATCTTTGCTCACCAATTACAAAAGCATCTGCACCTTTTTCAATTAGTGTCTCAATATGTTTAACAGATTTTGGTGTTACTAATAATTCTGTCATTTTGATTCTCCTTTAATCGAAATAGCTAGACCATCATCCATATTAAGGAAATTAGTTGTGAAATGAGGTTGAGCCATAAGCCATTCATTATATTCTTGTACTTTTTTTACCATTTGTCTAACATTTCTACTTCTCACTTCGGAAATATCAGAAACAAAACCATGATACAAAACGTTATCTGTAACTATTATCCCACCTTCATTCAATAAAGGCGCGTACAAAGAAAAAAACTTTTTTGATTGTGCCTTTGCAGCATCAATAAATATCATATCAAAAGATTCATGTTTGATATTTTCTAAAGCTTCTAACGCATCCTTTTCAATTAACTCAATTTGAGTTTCAAATCCAAATTTCGCAAAATTTTCTTTGGCTTTTAATTGCATATCATCATCACGCTCGATGGTAACCACTTTTATTTCATCAGAAACAGAAGCAAATTGCATACTGCTATAACCAATCGCTGTACCTATTTCTAAAATGCGCTTGGGTTTATGTATTCTGATCAGTTGTTTAATCATATCTAATGTTAGTCTATCAACGATTGGAACATGGTGTTCCAACGCATACGGTCTAAGTTGTTCAATAGCAATATCATTCTCTTTGTGCAATTCTAATAAATATGATTGATTATTTTCCATTTTAAAACTTCCTTCAATGTAGATATTTCAAAGCATTTTTGACAAATAAAATAAATCAGCCAATAATCGTGACTGATTGTATTATGGTTAATAATGACGTCTATAAGTTGTTATTTTCGAACTACTTTATATAATTCTTTGAAAATATCTCATAAATTTAAAATTTAACTTTATATATTTTACCACAAACCCATATATTTTATAAGTGTAAATTGTGATAATTAACTAGTTAATATAACTGTAGCTGATTGAGTACTTTTATTCTTAAATATAAAAATTGGGACTTAAAAGTCTCAGTTACGATAAGCTACATTTGTGTGTATTTTTGAAAAATTTCTTTTTGATTTGATATCAATAATGTTCAAAATAAACGATACTTTTATTAAAACAACAAAATCTAAAAATAGTTTGACATTATTAAATCGATATTTTTCTTCGACTTATTCGAATATGAAAACTAAACTGGCATCTGTAATAGAATAAAAGCCGGTAGAGACAGAGTAAATTAGCGCCAGTAGAATTCAAACACAAAAAGACTGTCAACAAAGCTGGAAACTTTGTTGACAGTCTGAGTTGAGACTTTTAAGTCTCGGCTTGATAATTTGAAATAAGCACTTTGTATCTCATATTTTATCCCTTAACGGTTGTACAAGATTTGACTAACAAGCTTTGTCACCAAAGAAAAACATAAACATTATTAAATCAATGTGTCGTTCAGGTTCATGTTTTAATTAGTGGTGCAAATTATTTGAGTTGTTCAGATTAGAGGTTATTCATGGTTATGATCATGATCGTCCATTTCAGTATTAACGACTTCTTCAATCATATCCCATTCTTCATCTGTTTCAACCGGTAAGAATTTTCCGCCTTCACCATCTTCATCAGGCTCATTAATCATTGGTACTAATTCGATTAAATCATCATCATCTGATTCTGCACCTTCTTCAGCAAGAATCACATATTCTTTTTTAAATTCAGGATGGAAAAATTCTAATACTTTACGGTAAAGTACTTCGTTTCCATCTTCATCATATAAAGTTAATAGTTCCTCTTGATTATTAATTTCTAATTCAGATTCATGGTTGTGTTCAGTCATTATAAAACGCTCCTTTTTATTGTATAGAATCTAAATAGCCTTGTAATATAAATACTGCAGCCATTTTATCTATTACTTTTTTTCGTTTTTGTCTAGAAACATCTGCTTCAAGTAAAGAACGTTCTGCAGCCATGGTACTTAAACGCTCATCCCACATGATTATCTCTACAGATGGCAATGCTTCTTGAAGTTGCTCCTTGTATTGTAACGAAGCTTCGCCTCGAAATCCAATAGAATTATTCATATTCTTTGGCAAACCAATGACAACAGTACCAACTTTTTCTTTCTCTATGATTGTTACTAGTCTGTCTATACCTAGTTCATTCTTATCTTCGTTTATATGGAGTGTATCTAATCCCTGGGCTGTCCAACCCATGAGATCGCTTATAGCAATGCCAACAGTTTTACTTCCTACATCTAAACCTAAAATTTTATGTTTTAGCATTAATTACTTTGAATTCTCTTGTAAATAATTTGAAACTAATTCTTCCATGATATCGTCACGATCAATACGACGAATTTGGTTTCTAGCTTCATTATTACGTGGAATATACGCAGGATCTCCTGATAATAAGTAACCAACGATTTGATTAACAGGATTATAGCCACGTTCTTTCAATGTGTTATAGACATTTTGAAGTACTGTTTTGACATCTTCTTTTGGAATTTCATCATAATTAAATTTCATTGTTTTATCAAAGTTTTCCATTTTGTAACACTCCTTCATATCGAGTAAAAAGTACTTATTGTTAATTCTACATGACAATAGTTAGAACTTATAGAGATTTAATGTAATCTTTAATGAAACGTAATGATTCTGTTATGTTTTCAGGTTGAGTGCCTCCACCTTGAGCCATGTCTGGACGGCCACCACCTTTACCACCTACAATAGGTGCCATGTTTTTAATAATATCACCAGCTTTTACACTGTCTGTTAAAGCTTTTGGCACTGTTGCTACTAATGACACTTTACCATCTATATTACTAATTAAAATTATAATAGCATCTTGCAATTTAGATTTAAAGTCATCCATTGTCTCACGAATCGCTTTTGCATTTGCGACTTCAACCTCAGTTGCAAGGACTTTAAATCCATTAATTTGTTCCACTTGATTTGTAATATCACCCATTTTTAGTGTAGTGATTTCTTTATTTTTTTGCTCAAGTTGTTTAGTTAATTCTTTTTCATCCGCTTGCATTTGGATGACTTTATCCAAAACTTGATCATCTGATTTCACTTTAATTTGTGCTTTCACTGCATTAAATTGTTCTTGAATTGTTTCTAAATATAGGAATGCTGATTTTCCGGTAAATGCTTCTATACGTCTCACACCAGCACCAGTACCTGATTCACTTACTATTTTAAACAAACCTATTTCAGAAGTATTATTAACATGGATACCTCCACATAATTCAATAGAGAAAGGAGACATATTCACTACTCGAACAACCTCACCATACTTTTCACCAAACAATGCCATCGCGCCTAACTTTTTAGCTTCAGCAATAGGCATTTCTTGAATATCCACATCTATACTATTCCAAATTTCTTCATTAACTCTTCGTTCAACTTGATCAATTTCTGCTTGATTTAAAGGTCCAAAGTGCGTGAAATCAAATCTTAATCTCTCTGCTTCAACGAGTGATCCTGCTTGATTGACATGGTCTCCTAGCACTTCTTTTAATGCTGCATGTAATAAGTGTGTAGCACTGTGATTCTTTTTAATATCTCTACGTTCAATATGGTTTACACTAGCAAACACTTCGTCATTCTTTTTAACAGTGCCAAATTGAATTTCACCTTTGTGTAAGTTTTGTCCATTGGGCGCTTTGGTAACTTCAGTAACATTGATTTCGAACTGTTCATTACTTATAGTACCTTCGTCTGCAACTTGTCCACCACTCACTGCATAAAATGGTGTTTCTTTTAAAATAAAGTAAATAGTTTCTCCTGCTTCAGCTTCATTTACTAATTCACCATTATATATGATGTCCGTAATAATCGTTTTTTGGTCCATGACATCATAACCTACAAATTGACTATCTGTTGTTATTTTTTTTAATATGTCACTTTGTACTTGCATAGATTGTGAGTTTTGACGTGCTTGTCTAGCTCTGTCACGTTGTTTTTGCATTTCTTCTTCAAAAGTATTCATATCAACGGTAAGATTTTCTTGAGTTGCAATTTCTTTAGTAAGTTCAACTGGAAAACCATATGTGTCATATAATTTAAATGCATCTTTACCACTAATTTCATTTGTCGTCGACTTTGCTTTTGTAATTAAATTATTTAATATCGCTAGGCCTTCTTCTAATGTTTCATGGAAACGTTCTTCTTCAGATTTAATCACACGTTTGATGAAATCTGATTTTTCTTTAACGTTTGGATAGTATGGTTCCATTATATCTGCAACAATATCAACTAATTTATACATAAACGGCTCATTAATGTCTAAGGATTGGCTAAATCTTACAGCACGACGTAAAAGTCTGCGTAGCACATAACCTCTTCCTTCATTTGCAGGTAACGCGCCATCAGCAATTGCAAATGAAATTGTGCGAATATGGTCAGCGATAACTTTAAATGCGACATCATAAGAATCTGTTTCAAGATATTTTTTACCCGAAACATTTTCAACTTCATTAATGATAGGCATGAACAAATCCGTTTCGTAGTTTGTACGAACATTTTGTGCGATAGATGCCATTCTTTCGAGACCCATTCCAGTATCAATATTTTTATTTGGTAATGGTGTGTACGTATGGTCTTTATTATGATTAAATTCACTAAATACTAAATTCCAAACTTCTAAAAATCTTTCATTTTCACCGCCTGGATACATTTCTTCAGCAGGATCATCTTGTCCAAATTGATCCCCTCGATCATAGAATATCTCTGTATTAGGGCCTGATGGTCCCTCACCGATATCCCAGAAATTACCTTCTATACGAATAATCCTACTCTCTTCTAAGCCTATGTCTTCATTCCATATTTTATAAGCTTCTGTATCCTCAGGATGTATGGTTACATACAATCGTTTTGGATCCATAGCCATCCATTTTTCATTCGTTAAAAATGTCCAAGCAAATTCAATGGCTTCTTTTTTGAAATAATCACCAATTGAAAAGTTACCTAACATTTCAAAAAAAGTATGATGTCTAGCTGTAAAGCCAACATTCTCAATATCATTTGTTCTTATGGCTTTTTGAGAATTGACAATACGAGGCTTTTTCGGTGTTTCTCTGCCATCAAAATATTTTTTCAATGTCGCAACACCAGAGTTAATCCATAGTAAAGAATCATCATCTATAGGTACTAAAGGTGCAGAAGGTTCAACCATATGTCCTTGTTCAACAAAGTAATCAATAAAATTCTGTCTAATTTCACTTGCTTTTAAGTTTTTCATACTTAAAATTCCTCCATCTCAACTCAAGTTATATCAGTTATTTGATAAAAATGAAAATAAAAAACGTCCATCCTATCAAAAGGGACGAACGTTTCGCGGTACCACCCTAGTTATAAGCATTAATCATAATTAATAATTCCGCTTATCACTTAAAATAAGTATATTTATTATTTAACATAAAGTAGCTTTCAACTATGCTATCTGTACTTTTCACCAGCCAGTACATCTCTTGTCGACTACCATAATTTACTCATCTTTATGCACAATCAATTATATTGTATTTACTTTAACCTACGTTGTCAATGTTCAACAAAATCATATGGCGAAATATCTCCCATATTAATCATAGGATTAATTTTATATATATTTTCTTCTGTTAAAATAGTCGTGGCATCAAACGTATCTTCAACTGCAACCTCATCTTTACGATCATCATTATTAAAATACGTTTTTAAGAATGAACAGAGCTGAGTCATTCTCACTTGACCATGTGTATTTAAACCGATTTCAAAAGCTTGTGGATCACCCAGAAATACTAGTGATTGCTTAGCTCTTGTTAATCCTGTATATAATATAGGTTTTTGTAACATTCTAAAATATTGCTTAACCATAGGCATAATTACAATTGGAAATTCAGAACCTTGCGATTTGTGAATAGACGTACAATATGCATGTGTTAATTCTAACAAATCTTGTCTTACAAAAGTAATTTCATTTCCGTCAAAATCAACGACCAATACATCTTTATTTAAGGCATTTTCTTTTGCCCAAAATATGCCAACAATCACACCAATATCGCCATTAAATATATTATCACTCGGCCTATTTACTAGCTGTAGCACCTTATCCCCTTTTCTAAAGACAACATCACCGAATTCAATTTCACGTGTATCCTTTTCTTTAGGGTTTAAGATTGTTTGCAATACAGCATTTAATTTTTTTATACCTGCAGAACCTTTATACATAGGGGCTAATACTTGTATATCACTCATATCATAACCTTTTTTCACAGCACTTGAAACAACCTTTTCAACAACTGAAGGTATTTGTTCAGTTGAACAATTAATAAAGTTACGATCATGAAATCTTTGTGTGATATCAATCGGTTCTCCCAATTTCATTCTATGCGCTAATTCTATGATACTAGACCCATCTTGTTGTCGGTAAACTTCAGTCAGATTCACTCTAGGTATAACTTTAGAATCAATGAGATCTTTAAACACTTGTCCTGGGCCTACGGAAGGCAACTGATCTTCATCACCTACTAATATCACTTGGGCATCAATAGGTACCGCGCTAAGAAATTGATGAAACAGCCAGGTGTCGACCATTGACATTTCATCAATAATGATTAGTTTAGCTGAAATCTCATTATCTAAAATATCTTCTGGCTGTGTGTCTTGATTCCAACCTATCAATCGATGTATAGTCATAGCTTCCAACCCTGTAGATTCAGCCAATCGTTTTGAAGCTCTACCTGTAGGTGCTGCTAATACAACTGGATAATCATCGTTTTGATAATCATCATAATCTAAAGATAAACCATGTATTTCTGCATATAATTCGACAATACCTTTAATCACAGTAGTTTTTCCTGTTCCTGGCCCGCCAGTTAGCAGCATAACTTTACTATTGATTGCAGTCTGTAGCGCATCTCTTTGGGAATTAGCATAAGTGACTTGATTGCGTTGTTCGATTTCACCAATTTCTAATAATAATTCAGACTGCTCAATTTCTTTTAATTTATTCGTATAGGTGTAATTACGATATAAGTTTTGAACACTTTTAAGTTCCGAATAGTATAAACTAGGAATTGCTAATTCGTGTTCCTGTTTTACTAATTTGGTATCTTCAACTAAGATTTGAATCATATTTTCTAATTGTTGAAGTTCAATCACTTCATTTGGTGATTGTGATAACATATCTTGTGTCATTTCTAATACATTTTGTGTTGGTAAGTATGTATGCCCTTGCTTAATACATTCTTCTTCTAATACATATAATAAACCCGCTTTTAAACGCTCATCATCATTAAATTGAATACCCACATTTCGTGCTAAAGTATCCGCTTTGTTAAAACCGATTCCTTTCACGTCGTAAACTAATTGATAGGGTTTATTTTCTACAATATTAAGTGTATCACCTAAATAAACCTGATAGATTGCCATAGCGAGTTTAGGTCCAAATCCTAAATCATGTAATCGAATAATAATTTGTTCTGTTTCTTGATTACTCGCAATTTGTTCAGCAATTTGCTTTTGTTTTTTCCCAGGTAAACTAGGTACTTTTTCTAAAACAGATGGGTCATTTAAAATGTCTGAAATAGCATTTTCTCCAAGTGTATTCACAATATTTTGAGCTGTTTTTTTACCTATTCCTTTAAATAAATCACTAGATAAATAGCTAATAATAGCCTCTTTGGTTTGAGGCAGCTCTTTTTCAAACGTTTCAGCTTTTAACTGTTTACCATATTTAGGATGTGAAACGACTTGACCTTTAAAAGTATAAACATCGCCTTCAGTAATTTCTGGAAAGAACCCTACAACTGTAGGCATAGAATCAAAATCTTCATTAGATTCTATCGTATCTACTTTTAAAACAGTATAAAAATTGTCTTTGTTTTGAAACAAGATAGCATCTACAGTACCTTTAATCATTGAATTATTGAATAATGTAGGGTTGTCCATTTAATTACTCCTCCTCTGCGATGGATTTAAACGTTTTGATGGCATGTTGACTCATCAAATGTTCTGGGTTGATAGCAACTGCACGTTCAAAATATTCGATAGCACATTCAGTATCCTCTGTTAACATATAAGTTGCTAGACCTAAGTTATATAAAGCGTCTGTATGTTTGTCATCTAATGAGACTACATACTGTAATTGTGAAACAGCCTGTTCGTACATTTCTAAGTGACATAATACCAATCCATATTGAAATTGTACCTCTACATCCCTACGATTATCTTTTTCAGCAGCAGTCATTAAAAAGGGAAGTGCTTCTGTAAATGCTTCTAACTGGTTAAACGACATACCTATCATATAATTGGTGTCGATTTCGTCAACTTTATATTGTAATGCTTGTTGGTATAATTTAACCGCTTCTTTATATCGCCCTTCATTATAATAAACATTAGCTAAATTGTAATAAACAGCCCCATTTTTTGGGTCAATGGTTAGTGCTTTTTGGAAAAACTTTTCCGCTTTATCTATTTCACCCGCTTCAGCGATTAATATACCTGCATTGATATAATTTTCGACTTCATTCGGGTTTGCTTCTATATTTTCGAATAATGCTGTTAAAGCTTGCTCAAAATTACCTTGTTTAATCAATGTATAAATTTGTTCTTGATTCATGCTATCCCTCTCTCTCAACATCTTATTATAACATTTAAGAATGAAAAAACAGTAAAAAGGAGTAAGTCACAAATCAAAAATTTAAAATTTGATATTGTATGCTTACTCCTCAAAATACGATTAAACTATGAAACTTTATATTTAATTAACAATATAGCAATGTCATTTTGCTATTTTAATCATTACGAAGCATTTAATTAATTTGTTTAAACAACATAACTTAATTGACCTGATGTTTTATATACATCATCTATAGTAGCGCCACCTAGACAAACATCGCCATCATATAAAACGACTGATTGACCTGGCGTAATTGCGCGAACAGGTTCGTCAAATGTTACTCGAATTGCATTATCATGCTCTTTTTGAACAAAAACTTTAGTATCTTTTTGACGATATCTAAATTTCGCTGTACATTCAAATCCATTTTCTAAATCAACAGGGTTAACAAATGAAATATCTGAAGCAATCAAATAGTCACTGTAAAGCGCTTCATGATGAAAACCTTGTTCTACATATAAGACATTATCATTTAAATTTTTGCCTACTACAAACCAAGGGTCTCCATCTCCACCTATACCTAGACCGTGACGTTGACCGATAGTATAGTACATTAATCCTGCATGTGTACCTATTTTCTTACCAGTTAAAGTTTTCATTTCACCTGACTGTGCGGGTAGATATTGAGATAAAAATGTTTTGAAGTTACGTTCACCGATAAAACAAATACCAGTTGAATCTTTTTTCTTAGCTGTAGCTAAATCTTGTGCTTCTGCAATTCTACGCACTTCTTTTTTATCAATATCGCCAATTGGGAACATCACTCTAGATAATTGTGATTGTGATAATTGATTTAAGAAATAAGTTTGATCTTTATTATTGTCAACGCCCCTCAACATTTCAACATGTCCATCTTCATGACGTCGTACACGAGCATAATGTCCAGTTGCTACATAATCTGCACCTAACATAAGCGCATGCTCTAAAAATGCTTTGAATTTAATCTCTTTATTACACATCACATCAGGATTTGGTGTACGGCCTTTTTTATATTCATCTAAGAAATAAGTAAACACTTTATCCCAATATTCTTTTTCAAAATTAACTGCATAATATGGTATACCTATTTGATTACATACAGCTATAACATCATTATAATCTTCTGTAGCTGTACAAACACCATTTTCATCCGTATCATCCCAATTTTTCATAAAAATACCAATGACATCATAACCTTGCTCTTTTAATATATGTGCTGTTACGGAACTGTCTACGCCACCTGACATGCCTACTACAACACGTGTATCTTTATTTGACAACTAAACTTCCTCCTTGAATTTATGATAAATTTTGTGAATTTCGGTAACTAAATATTTAATTTCTTGTTCGGTCGTTTGTTCATTAAAACTAAATCGCACAGAATGATTCGCTCTTGTATCGTCATCATACATTGCTACTAAAACATGTGAAGGTGATGTAGAACCTGCAGTACATGCTGAACCAGAAGCTACATATATATTAGCTAAATCTAACAATGTTAACATAGTTTCCACATCAATAAATGGAAAATACAAATTAACAATATGACCAGTAGTATCAGTCATTGAACCATTTAATTCAAAAGGCACTGAACGTTCTTGTAAAGATACAAGAAATTGGTTTTTTAAATTCATCAAATGGACATTGTTTTCATCTCTATATTGGTTTGCTAGTTTTAAAGCTTCAGCCAATCCGACAATTTGAGGTACGTTTTCTGTACCTGCTCTTCTTTTCACTTCTTGTTCTCCACCTAATTGTGGAAACTTAATGTTTGTACCTGATTTTATTAGTAATACACCGACACCCTTTGGTCCACCAAATTTATGTGCCGTAATACTCATTGCATCGATATCAAATTCATGAAAATCTATGTCTAAGTGCCCTATAGCTTGTACAGCATCTACGTGAAATAAAGCATTTGAATGACTAACAATTTCATCAATATCGTACATGGGTTGCACTGTGCCAATTTCGTTATTAACAAACATGATTGAAACAAGGATTGTCTCATCAGTCATTGCACTTTTCAATTGTTCTAACGATATCAGACCTTCTTCATCTACATCAAGGTATGTTACATCAAAACCTTCTTTTGCTAATTGTTCAAAAACATGGAGTACAGAATGATGTTCTATTTTAGTTGTTATAATATGCTTACCCTTATCTTGGTTTGCATACGCAATACCTTTAATCGCTGTATTATTAGATTCTGTTGCGCCACTAGTAAAAATTACTTCACTAGGCTTCGCATTGAGTTGTTTAGCTACAAAACGACGAGACTCATCTAAATATTTACGTGCATCTCTACCTATACTATGTATAGAAGACGGATTACCGTAATGTGTTGTATAGATTTCCATCATTTTATCTATTACTTGTTGTTTAACAGGCGTTGTAGCAGCATAATCTGCATATACTTCCATGTTTGACACTCCTTACAAATTTATCAATGTTCCAATGATAGCACCATCTAATTAATTTTTCTAGTTGTCTGTTTCAAAATGACCATTTTCATCTATCATTTCATATTCATCTAACAATGTTAATGTTTCGTTTACATTTGATTTTGTCTTTTTATTTTGGGTTAAGTTATATAATTTTTTATTTCTAATTTCCCAGTGTGTCGCTTTAAACCTAGCTTGAAAATACTCATCATGGCTCACAACTAATACTTGACCGTTAAAACTTTTTATCATATTTAAAATTAAGTCCTGTGTTGAAATATCAAAATAATTAGTTGGCTCATCTAAAATTAATAAATTGGCACCAGAGCAATATAGCAGTACAAATTGAAATCTACTTTTCTCTCCCATAGATAATTGACCAATTGGTGCATTAATTTTTTCCTCTTTAAAACCAAATGAAGCTAATATAGTTTGCGCTTCGCTTCTTGATATTTTATTCGTACTTAATAGCATCATCAGTGGAGATTCTGCTTCATTCAAATTTTTGTTCGTCTGATCGAAATATCCAATTTTTAGTGAAGGTGTGATTTTTAAATGTGCTTGATTAGCAAATATCTTTTGTCTGATCATCGCAATTAAAAGAGATTTTCCGCTTCCATTTGGTCCCGTTATTAATACGTTTTCTTTTTGTTTCATTTCGAAATGCGCATGTTCAAATACATGATGTTCACTTATAACAACATTGAAGTCTTCAAAATGAATTAAAAAACGCTTACGTAATTGGGCTTCATGATTAAAATGATAATGTTTTTGTTCGTTATCTGGCTGGTTTATGGTCTTCTCATTTAATTTTTCGGTCATTTGTTTTTCTTTTACTTTAGCCTTTTGAGCTAACTTACTAAGCTTCTTCTGCTCAATAGGGCTACGAACACTTGCTTTTTGTCGTGCTGAATGATGCCATGTTTGGATTCGTTGTATCGTGCGATTAAGTTCTGCTATTTCTTTTTGTTGCTTTTCGTACATATTTTGTTGTGTTTGTAACGTTAAATCTTTAATTTCACGGTACTTGGAATAATTACCATTATATTTATTCGTTTTTTCAGATGTTACTTCAATGACATGAGTCGCTGTTTGATCGATAAAATCACGCTGGTGTGATACATAAACAATCGTACGTTTTGATTTTTGAATTTTTCTAATCAGTTGTTCCAACATTTCTAAATCTAAATGATTCGTGGGTTCATCCAGTAAGATCAGTGGTTTGTTTGACATGAATGCTTTTAATAACGCCAGTCGTGTTTGTTGACCACCACTTAAATCTTGAATTTGTTTTTCTAAATCTTTTTCTGTTAAATTCATTTGATTCGCTTGCGTAATAATACTCTGTTCAAATTCGTAACCATTTAATGCACTATAGTCTGCAATATATTCATAATTGTCTTCAAGTTTTTGCTTTATCTGCAATATTTCGGGGTTTATTTCCATTACATAATCTAACCCTGTTAAGTGTTCATAAGCTAACATATTTTGGTACATTAAATAAGTTTCATCTTTATATTTCGATTTTATCGCTTCTAACAAAGTCGTTTTGCCTACGCCATTGTTACCTATCATTGCAATATGTTCGCCTTTATCAATTTGAATTTCTACAGAGTTAATTAAATTTTTACCAAATTTTTCAAATGGTTTTTGAACAAAATAAAAAGACATACCAAATTCCCTCTTTCTTAAGGGATACGACATGCCTTAACAATCCGAACATTATTTATGTTAGGTACTTGAGTGATGATTTTGCATTAAGACATGGTCTTATCCCATATATTACTTTTTTGATTAAATAATTGATATTGTTTGTTTTCATGAGATTTATCCATTGTCTTAATAAGGCCACCTAACTTTTTAATTTCATATAGTATAACAGTGAGCAATTTCTTACGCAAGTTTTATTTAGACTGTTATACTGCAATATATTAATATATTTAAGGAGGACATAGTGAAATGAGCGATATTAAATTATCTGCACTTAATCTAGTTCCAATTAGAGAAGGTCAATCCGACCAAGATGCAATTAGTGATATGGTTAAATTAGCACAAAATTTAGAAGAACTGGATTATGAAAGATATTGGATTGCAGAACATCATAACGCACCTAACCTTGTCAGTTCAGCCACTGCGTTATTAATACAACATACATTAGAACATACTTCTAAAATAAGGGTAGGCTCTGGTGGCATCATGTTACCTAATCATGCACCTCTCATTGTTGCAGAACAATTTGGGACAATGGAAACTGTATTTCCAGATCGCGTTGATTTAGGTTTAGGGCGTGCGCCAGGTACTGATATGATGACTGCAAGTGCGTTACGTAGAGATCAACACAATGGCGTTTATGAATTCCCTGAAGAAGTAGAACAACTTGCAACTTATTTTGGTCCAGGTAATCAACAAACGTATGTCCGTGCATATCCAGCCGTTGGTAAAAATGTACCTCTTTATATATTGGGTTCTTCAACTGATTCTGCACACTTGGCTGCACGCAAAGGATTACCTTATGTCTTTGCAGGTCATTTTGCACCACAACAAATGAAAGAAGCAATTGAAATTTATAAAGAACTATTTGAACCTTCAGAGGTATTAAGCAAGCCATATGTGATTGTTTGCTTAAATGCCATCGTTGCTGATACAGATACACAAGCAGAATATCTGGCAACAACACAGGCTCAGGTAATGGTAAGCATTACTAGAGGAAGAATGCAACCTGTACAACCACCAACTGACGATTTAAAGGGACTACTCACGCCTACTGAATATGAAATTGCCAAACAACGTATGCAAAGTTCACTCATCGGTTCTGAAGAAACGGTTAAACAAAAATTACAATCATTTATTGATGAATATGGTGAAATAGATGAATTAATGGCAATTAGTTACATCTATGATCAAGAAGCACAACTTGAATCGTATCGTAAACTTAAAAATATTATTTCAACTTTTTAATTAAATATAGAAAAGCCCAGGNNCCTGGGCTTTTCTATATTTAAGCGAATAAACTTAAACTTTAAAGACAATTTTATTTTTTGTCGTCTTTTTTATCTTTGTCATCTTTTTTATCGTCACTGCCACCAGTGAAATTATCGATTTGTTCAGATGCTTGCTTTGCTTTTTCGTTATCCGTATCTTTTAATTTATCAGAAACATTTTTTGCAGTTTCTTTTGCTTTATTCAAGAAATCAGACATAATAAAACCACCTTTTTAGTATTAGTTACCGATTATTATTTTTTAAATTTATCGATAACTTCATTTGCTTTATCTTTTGCATTTTCTACTACTTCTTTGGCTTTACCAGAAGTTTTATCTTCTTTGCCTTCTTTTTCTAAGTCTTTATTGTCGGCAACATTACCAACTGTTTCTTTAACGTTTCCTTTTGCTTGTTCGAATTTATTTTCATCTGCCATAAATAATACCTCCTTAGCAATGTATTTATTAAATACCACAATACTTAAGACGTAAACATTTAAAACAAATTTTTTTAAGTATTTTCAGTTAATGACAAAGAAACGTTTTACTAAATAACAATTTTACATCTTATATATAGAACATATATCCATCTAAATTATTAGTTTCATTATAATCTGCTAAATATTTTAAAGTTGTATTATCTAATACTTCTCTAACTGCATCTCTCATTCTAATCCAAAGTTGTTTTTGCGCAGGAGGTTCAGAATCAATACTTTCTACAAATGTAATTGGTCCTTCTAACAAACGAATAATGTCACCAGCAGTAATTTCTTCAGCTGATACTCTCAATTGATAACCACCTTTTGCTCCACGAACACTTCGGATTAAACCAGCATTTCTTAATGGACCTACGAGTTGTTCTAGATAAAGATCACTTAAATTATTTTCTTCAGCTATAGATTTTAACGAAACACATCCTTGCCCTTGCTTTTTGGCTAAAGATATCATTAGTGTTAAGCCATATCTGCCTTTTGTTGATATTTTCATTATATAACCTCACTTAATTCGAATACTATATATTAACATTCTATCATTTTTTACGTTAAGATAATATTAGAAAGGTGTGAAAGATTGTGACGAACGAACCACTCGCTTCAAGAATGCGACCAAATAATATTGATGAAATTATTTCACAAGATCACTTAGTTGGTGATAAAGGTATTATACGTAGAATGGTCAATACCAAACGACTATCATCCATGATTTTTTATGGTCCACCTGGAATTGGTAAAACGAGTATTGCTAAAGCAATTTCAGGTAGTACTCAATTTAAATTCCGTCAGCTAAATGCTGTTACAAATACTAAAAAAGATATGCAACTCATTGTTGAAGAAGCAAAAATGTCTGGACAAGTCATTTTATTATTAGATGAGATACACCGTTTAGATAAAGCTAAACAAGATTTTTTACTACCGCATCTCGAAAGTGGAAAAATTGTGTTGATTGGTGCTACAACATCAAATCCATATCACGCAATTAATCCTGCAATTCGATCAAGAGCGCAAATTTTCGAATTATATCCATTAGATGATAATGATATAAAAATTTCTTTAGAAAGGGCTCTCCACGATGAATCACGTGGATTAGCTTCATACAATCCAGTCATTGATGAAGATGCGATGAATTATTTCACTACACAAAGCCAAGGTGACGTTAGAAGTGCACTGAATGCTTTAGAATTAGCTGTGCTCAGTGCTGAAGTTAAAGAAAATCAAAGACATATTACATTAGAAGATGCTAAAGATTGCTTGCAAAAAGGTGCTTTTGTCAGTGATAAGGATGGTGATATGCATTACGATGTGATGAGTGCATTTCAAAAGTCAATTCGAGGAAGTGATGTAAATGCAGCATTGCATTATTTAGCACGTTTAATAGAAGCTGGAGACCTACCCACCATTGTCAGAAGATTATTAGTGATTAGTTATGAAGACATAGGTTTAGCTTCTCCTGGTGCAGGCCAACGAACTTTAGCAGCAATTGAATCTGCTGAAAGACTAGGATTTCCAGAAGCAAGAATTCCTTTGAGTCAAGCGGTAATTGAATTGTGTCTGTCTCCTAAATCTAATTCTGGAATCACTGCTATCGATGCAGCACTGTCAGATATTCGAAAAGGTCATGTAGGACAAATTCCCGACCATTTAAAAGATGGTCATTACTCAGGTGCCAAAGCTTTGGGTAGAGCAATAGGTTATAAGTATCCTCATAATTATGATAATGGATTTATCGCACAACAATATTTGCCTGATAAATTAAAAAACAAAATTTACTATACACCTAAAACAACATCAAAAACAGAACAACAGCTTAAATCTATTTTTGACAATATCAACAAGGCACAACAAAATAATCATTAGTTTAAGGTTATATCAAACAACCGCGTTAACACATTTGAAATGACTTCCTGTGTTAACGCGGTTCGTTGATATCTTTATTTATCTTTGATTCTTGTTACAGGTATATCTTTGAGTATGTCATTAACCACATAGCTTGCACATATCAACCCCACAACACTGGGTACAAATGCATTTGATGAGGGTGGCATTTGCCCTTTCCTAGTTGGTGCATTTGCATCGCCAACTGTTTCTTTGACATCTTCTCTTATAACGATTGGACTTTCATCTGAAAATACTACAGGTATCCCTTTGTATATACCTAATTTTTTCAATTTACGACGTATCAATTTAGCCATTGGATCCATATAAGTTTTAGAAATATCTGCAATTTGGAAACGTGTCGGATCTGTTTTATTTGCGGCACCCATACTCGAAATTACAGAAATACCTCTTTCAAGACATTCTTTCATAAGATGAACTTTATATATCAGTGTATCACTTGCATCTATAAAATAATCGATATCATAGTTATTAAACAAGGCTTCGTATGTTTCTTCTGTATAAAACATATGGAGTGATGTAACTTTACATTCAGGATTGATTAATTTGATGCGCTCTTCCATTAATGTGACTTTACTTTGACCTATTGTAGATGTTAAAGCATGTAACTGTCGATTGACGTTCGTTATATCAACATCGTCTTTGTCTATTAATATAATATGACCTATATTCGTACGCGCTAATGCTTCAGCTGCAAATGAGCCAACGCCTCCTACCCCTAAAACAACAACGGTTTTTTGTTTTAATAATTCTAAACCCTCTTTGCCGTATGCCAATTCATTTCTTGAAAATTGATGTTTCATTTTTAAACTCCTTATTTAGCGAATACTATAATCATAACATTTTTACGATCCGATTAATTGTAAAACAATAAATTATAACGATAAAAAAAATACGCAAGACCGAAGTCTTGCGTACCGATAGAGTCCGTGCGTGCCGTAGTTATAAATTGCTTGATCATTCGGCCTGCTATTAACAGGTGGGTGCCCTGTTTCTTGTTTTGCAAGTCCTCCTTAAGAGGCGTGTGCGCTGCAAGAAAACCTATTGGGCTCCCGGATCAAAGAGTGTTAGGCCCAAATATGAAGCAAACTTACGAACACTACAGATGACTACCTTATGCAAGTATAATAACACATTATTAGAATTTAGCAAGAATAAAGACTTAATAAAAATTAATGTCTAATTCTTAATGAGAGTTCTTCCAATTGATTTTCTGATACTTCACTAGGTGCATTTGTTAATAAACAAGTTGCAGATGCAGTTTTAGGGAATGCAATTGTGTCACGTAAGTTTGTACGTCCAGTTAACAACATAACTAAGCGGTCTAAGCCTAAAGCAATACCGCCATGTGGTGGCGCACCATATTTAAATGCATCTAATAAGAAACCAAACTGTTCTCTAGCTTGTTCTTCAGTAAATCCTAATACTTCAAACATTTTTGATTGTAAATCTTCATTGTGAATTCTAATTGAACCGCCACCAAGTTCATAACCATTTAAAACAATATCATATGCATTAGCTTGAGCATTTTCAGGTTCAGTATCTAATTTGCTAATATCTTCTTGTTTCGGTGCTGTAAATGGATGGTGTGCAGCAGTATAACGTTTTAACTCTTCATCGTATTCAAGTAATGGCCAATCTGTTACCCACAAGAAATTCAACTTACTTTCGTCGATTAAATCTAGTTCTTTAGCCAATTTTAATCTAAGTGCACCTAAGCTTTGAGCTACAACATTAGGCTTGTCAGCTACAAATAAGACTAAATCTCCAGATTGCGCACCAGTCAAGGCTTTTAATTTTTCAACATGGTCTGCTTCAAAGAATTTAGCTATAGGGCCATTTAAACCTTCATCAACTACTTTAACCCATGCCAAACCTTTGGCACCATATATATTAACAAATTCAGTTAAAGCATCAATATCTTTTCTAGTATAATTATCAGACGCACCTTTAGCTACAATTGCCTTCACTTGTCCATTGTTATTTACTGCATCTTTGAAAACTTTAAAGTCCATGATTTCACCAAGTTCTGAAACATTCATTAATTCCATACCAAATCGTGTATCTGGTTTATCAGAACCAAAACGCGCCATTGCTTCATCATAAGTTATTCTTGGGAATGGACGAGGCACTTCCACTTCTTTTACATCTTTTACAACTTTTTGTAACATTTCTTCACCCATGTCCATGACATCTTCTTGATCAACAAAGCTCATTTCAATATCAACTTGCGTAAATTCTGGTTGACGGTCTGCACGTAAATCTTCATCACGGAAACATTTAACAATTTGATAATATTTATCAAAACCACTAATCATTAACAATTGTTTAAATATTTGTGGTGATTGAGGTAATGCATAAAATTCACCTTCATGAACACGAGATGGTACTAAATAATCTCGCGCACCTTCTGGTGTTGACTTAGTTAACACTGGTGTTTCAATATCATAAAAACCTTCACCATCTAAATATTGTCTAATTGAACGTGTCGTTTGATGTCTCATCTTAAACGTTTGTGCTAATTCTTGACGTCTTAAATCTAAATATCTATATTTTAGTCTTATATTTTCATCCACATTTTGATTATCCTCATTTAAGGCAAAAGGTGGTGTTTCAGCTTTATTAATAATCTCAATATCTGATACTTGTACTTCAACTTGACCTGTAGCAATTTTGGGATTTACTGTTTCTGGGTCACGTTTTTTTACAATACCTTTTACTTCAACTACGTACTCAGATCTAATTGTTTCAGCTATACGTAATGCTTCTTCAGAAAAATCTGGATTAAACACAATTTGTACATAACCTTCGCGGTCACGTAAATCTACAAAGATCAGTCCACCTAAATCTCTACGATTGTGTACCCAACCTTTTAATATAACTTCTTGTTCTAATAGTGATTCAGTCACTAAACCACAATATGTTGTACGCTTACTCATGATATCTTCTCCTTAATTTCTAAAATAGTTAACAAGTTCGTTCAAATCAATACGTTCTGATTCCCCGGTCTCCATATTTTTTACATTAATATTTTTTTCTGCTAACTCTTGATCGCCAATCACAACAGTATATTTGGCATTTAATCTATCAGCTTGTTTCATTTGCCCTTTCACTTTACGCTCCATATAATCTTTGTCCGCTTTCACACCATTTTGACGTAAATCATTTAATAATTTTACTGCATAACGGTCTGCTTCTTGACCCATCGTAACGATAAATAAATCAAAGTCGTGGTCTACATCTAATTCAATGCCTTCTTCTTCTAAGGCCATTAATAATCTCTCAATACTAAGTGCAAAACCAATACCAGTTTGACTTGGACCATCTAACAATTCAAGTAAACCATTATAACGGCCACCCCCACATAATGTCGTAATTGCACCTTCATAATTCGGATTATCAATCATAAGTTCAAATGCTGTGTGTGTATAATAATCTAGACCTCTTACTAAGTTAGGATCTTCTTCATATTCAATGTCTAAATCATTTAAATGTTGTTTTACTTCCTCAAAATAAGTCTTTGAATTAGCATTTAAATATTCCGTAATTCGTGGTGCGGTTTTAACTGATTCTTTATCTTTATCAATCTTACAATCTAAAATTCTCATTGGATTCGTGTGCAGGCGTGCTTGGCAATCTTTACAAAAATCGCCAATTACTGGTTCAAAATGTTTAACCAAAGCTTCATTATATTCTTTACGAGAATCAATATCTCCAATACTATTAATGACTAATTTTAAATGTTTAAGACCAAATGACTGATAGATATGCATGACCATTGCCAAAATTTCTGCATCGATACTTGGATTTTCTGCACCTATGGCTTCTACACCAAATTGTGTAAATTGACGATAACGACCTTTTTGTTTTCGTTCATACCGGAACATTGGCCCATTGTAGTACAATTTTATTGGTTGATTAGGTAACCCTTGCATTTTATTTTCAATATATGAACGTACGACTGCAGCAGTACCTTCAGGTCTCAGAGTGATACTGCGATCACCTTTATCTTTGAATGTATACATTTCTTTTTGCACGACATCCGTTGAATCACCAACACCACGTGCAAATAATTCAGTACTTTCAAATATCGGTGTACGGATTTCTTCATAATTATATAATTCCATCAATTCATCTAATTTTGCTTCAATATATCGCCATTTTTTTGTTTCACTTGGTAAAATATCTTGTGTTCCTCTAGGAATATTTATCATAAAACCTCTCCTTTTATACAATAAAAAGTCCCTTGCATAACTATTCAGTTATACAAGGGACGAATATCCGTGTTGCCACCCTAATTGGTTAGAAAAAGTTATCAATGAATTTTTTCTAACCCACTTCATACGGATAACGTTCGTCACACGGCTTTAATTTCATAAAGCACCTCTTCTTGTGTTTTTATAACTAAACTACTAAGCATAATTTTCCAGCCACGAATTATGTCTCTACACATTTAAAAATGTTGACGTTTCATTTAGCATAGTCAAGAATAATAACGGTTTTAATATAGAATTCATATTTAATAATAACGAGTTATTGATTAATATGCAACCTTTTTATTCTGAAAAATATGCACGTAAACCATCGACAACTGCTTGTTCAACAATATGGCGATGTAATTGATTTGTTATCATATTTTCATCGGTTGGGTTGCTAATATAACCTAACTCTAATAAAACAGCGGGTACATTCGTCTGTCTCAATACTTGGAAGTTTTCTTGTCTAGCGCCTTTATTTGTCAGTAAGGCTTTCTTTTGTATGTACATATTTAATGTTTCTGCAAGTGCCTCTTGGTTGTTTTTAAGCCAATAAACTGTCGTTCCATTAGCTTTAGAAGATTTGAGTGAATCGTTATGTATACTGATAAAAGCGTCACCTTTAATATTACGATCGTCCAAGCTCACATAACTATCTGAACTTCTCGTCATATTTACGGTAGCACCTTCTTTTTCAAGCATTTTTTTCATTTCTTTAGCTGTCTTCAGTGTGTAAACTTTTTCAGTACTTTTCTTTTTTGTATTACTTGAAGCACCCTGGTCACTTCCTCCATGACCAGGATCAAGTACAATTGTTTTATCTTTTAGTGGTTTCTCGTTTGCGTTCGCATCTGCCTGAATATTTAGATTTGTATGCCAACCAGCCACCCATCCTTTATCTTTATGATTACTTGACTCAACTTCTATCCATTTACCAGACTTACCAATTTTATTATAACTTTGACCTTGGTTTGCCGGCTTAATAGTTGGATATACAGCATTAGGGCCTGTTCTCAAATCAGTATCTTCAGTGATATATATCGTATTCGAATCTTCATCATTATGATTTAGAAAAGCGATGAGCATAAAAATAAATATGACAAATGCTAACGCAACAATTAGCGTTGGAAAATTTTTAAAATTATGTTTATCTAGCCAAGTATTGATTGTTTTCATACGATTTTGCCATCCTGACTTTCATAAATAATCGTCACTGGTCCATCGTTAGCAATATTTACAAGCATATCTGTACCAAATTCACCTGTTAATACATTTATGTGATAATCGCGTAAAGCATCATTAAATTTTTCATAAAGTTCATTAGCTTTATCTGGCGGCATTGAATTGGTAAACCCAGGTCTATTGCCTTTTCTTACATCTGCATATAGTGTGAACTGTGAGATAGAAAGAATCTCGCCTTGTACTTGTTGCAAATTCAAATTAAGTTTGCCATTATCATCTTCAAACAATCGGGCATTCACGATTTTTCTTACTAATGTATCAATATCAGCTTCTGTAGATGATTTACCTACTCCAACAAACAAACAATAGCCTTTATTAATTTTATTATCTATTGAACCATTAGAAACAGATGCTTCTTTCACTCTTTGAACTATAATCTTCATGTATGTTTCACCTCTAATTCCAAACTCTTGTTACTGTGTAAACATCACCAAGCTGTTTTATTTTATCAACAACTTGATAGACTTCATTTACATTTTTCACCATAACACCAATATTAATGATTGCATTTTTATCAATATCTGAACGACCAGAAACTTTAACTAAGTTACTTTTAGTGGAATTAACGGCTTGTAAAACTTCATTTAATAAACCATTGCGGTCATAAGCTGTAACTTCTAAGTCAACCTGATATCGTTGTGTCGCATCTTTAGAGCGTACCCATTCGACACTAATTAATCTGTCTTTTTCATTTTTGATATTAGGGCAATCCGTTCGATGCACTTTAATACCATGACCTTTAGTGATATATCCAACAATATCATCACCAGGGATTGGATTACAACATTTTGATAATTTAATCAGTACATTTTCAATTCCTTCAACGTAAACGCCACTATCTGTAGTAATGTCGTCCTTAATGGGCACAGATTTTTGTACTTCTTGTACTGAATTCAAGGCTTTTTGTTTGTCTTGAATCCGTTGTTTTTCAGTTAACTTATTTACGATTTGTAAAGCAGTCACGCCACCAAATCCTACTGCAGCAAATAAATCTTCTTCGTTAGAAAAATTATATTTATCTTTTACAACTTCTATATTGTCATCCGTTAAGACTGCATCTACTCGGTAACCCTGATCTTTTATTTCTGCTTCGACCATAAACTTACCTTTTTCAATATTAGAAGATCGATCTTGTTTTTTAAAGAAACTGCGTATCTTACTTTTGGCACTAGAAGATTTAACAATTTTCAGCCAATCACGACTTGGACCGTAAGAGTGCTTACTTGTTCTAATCTCAACGATATCACCGGTTTTCAGCACATAATCTATTGGTTCAATTTTCCCATTGACCTTAGCACCAATCATCTTATTTCCTACCTCGCTATGTACAGCATATGCAAAATCGATTGGCACAGCACCATAAGGTAACTCTATTACATCACTTTCTGGTGTAAAGGCATATACTTTATCGCTTTGTAAATCAAATTTTAAAGTTTCCATAAACTCTTCTGCATCGGTCGTAGTACTATCCGTTTCAGCAAGTTCTTTGATCCAATTTAATTTTTTATTGAAATTTTGTGTTTTCTCAGTAACTTTTTTACCTTCTTTATATGCCCAATGTGCTGCAACCCCATGTTCTGCAATTTCATGCATTTCATAAGTTCTTATCTGAATTTCTAAAGGATCGCCATTGGGTCCAACGACCGTAGTATGTAGAGATTGATACATATTTTGCTTCGGCATAGCAATATAATCTTTAAATCTACCAGGCATAGGTTTCCATAGTGTATGCACAAGACCCAATACAGCATAGCAATCGTTGATTGAATTAACGATGATTCTAATAGCTAATAAATCAAATATTTGATCAAATTGTTTCTTTTGTTTAACCATTTTTCTATAAATACTATATATATGTTTAGGTCTACCATTAATATCGCCGATTATATTCATTTTTCCCATTTCTGTATCTATGCGATTGATAGCATTTTGTATATATTCTTCTCGTTCACTACGTTTTTTCTTCATGAGATTAACGATTCTGAAATATTGCACACTATCAATATATCTAAGTGCTGTATCTTCTAATTCCCATTTAATCGTATTAATCCCTAATCTATGTGCTAAAGGAGCATAGATTTCTAAGGTTTCTTTTGAAATCCTTATTTGTTTCTCTCGTGGCATTGCTTTCAATGTTCTCATATTATGTAACCGATCCGCTAATTTAACAAGAATAACGCGGACATCTTTAGCGATAGCAATAAATAGCTTGCGATGGTTCTCTGCTTGCTGTTCTTCTTTAGAACGATATTTTACTTTTTTTAACTTCGTCACGCCTTCTACGATTATGGCAATTTCTTCATTAAACATGCCTTTTACATCATCAAACGTATAAGGTGTGTCCTCAATCACGTCATGTAAAAAACCTGCAACAATGGTTGGACCATCTAAATGCATTTCGGTTAAAATCCCAGCTACTTGTATAGGATGCATAATATATGGCAAGCCATTTTTACGAAATTGACCTTCGTGTGCCTCATAAGCTAGATGGTAACTTTTCAATACATATTCATAATCTTCTTTTGACAAATATGATTTTGCTTTAGATAATACTTCGTCCACACTGTATGGATATTCATTGTTCACTTAAGACACCCCTATACTAAATATTAATCATGATTAGATACCCAGTATTATTTTATATCGATTGTAACGTATTTTTACGCTATTAGGTCAAATTATGTATAATAGTTATATAATACTACATGTTATTAAATAAATAAATGCGTACCTTTGACAATTGGCAAAATGTAGTTGAATTTTAATTTTTTTAATACACATAAAAGATGTTTCAGTTAATTAATCATAAATACTATTTTAATAAATATAAAGAGCCAAATGAAATCATCTTAAATGTTTTCATTTGGCTTTAAAATTTCGTCAATTATAAATATTACTATTCATCATATGAGATTAAACTCATTACATCATACGCTTTAATTTTTTCAATACCTTTTAAATATTTTAATTCTATAATGAAAGCGATACCTACAACTATACCACCTAATTGTTCAACCAACTTAATTGCCGCTTCAATCGTACCACCTGTAGCTAGTAAATCATCCGTAATCAACACACGTTGCCCTGGTTTAATTGCATCTTTGTGCATAGTTAATACATTTGTGCCATACTCTAAATTATACTCATACCGAATGACTTCTCTAGGAAGTTTGCCTTCTTTTCGCACTGGTGCAAAGCCAATACCCATTGAATATGCGACAGGACAGCCAATGATAAAACCTCTAGCCTCTGGTCCTACAACGACATCAACATCTCGTTGTTTTGCATATTTAACAATTTGATCCGTTGCATATCCATAAGCTTCACCGTTGTCCATTATTGTTGTGATATCTTTGAAGTTAACCCCTGGTTGTGGCCAGTCTGAAACTTCCGATACATATTGTTTTAAATCCATACAAACTTCCTCCTATTATTGTACCAATTCATCTTTTATCCATTGCTTTAAGCGATTAAAATCTTCATAAAGCAATAACTTTTCAACTTCAATTCTATCAATACGACTTTGATAATATTTACTCGAAGCAATGTCACGTTTCGTTGAAACATCTTTTAATTTGATTATACCATCATCAACTTGAATAAACTCTAAATCCAAGAAAACTTTCAAGATAAATTTAAGCATGTTTGGTTGAATATTTAAAAATTTACATAGTTGTACGCCTTCATTAGCTAAATTTGTTTCTTTTTTAGTAGCAAGTGCCTTAAAACATTGTTTAAATGTTTCCATTTTTGGCATACCTTCAAAGTATATTGATCTATCATGATTTAACACGAGATATATTTGGGATATATCAACAGTTTTTAATGTTGTTTTTAAATCATTTATAGACGTTGGCAGATCTCTAAAGACGTATTTTTCATAGTTATTACTAATTTCATCACCATAATAATGATAATTTTCACCTAACTTTTCACTTCTTTGATGAATTAAATAAGCAACATCCTTAGCATCAGCATTTAAATCATTTACTTTGTTTTTACTTCTATAGTCTAAAATCTGTAAATTATGACTCGCTAAATCTTCAATCATAAATTGAGGCGATTGAAATCCATTCCATTCATTAATTTGTAATGTGCCAATGACATTAATAGGCTGTTGTACACCCAATTCTTTTACTAAAGCACCATTTTGCCAAAAAATTGCTTGTAATTGACTTTCACCGATAACGAGTTTCAAATGTTTTTTCTCCTGACCAATGCCTTTAACTTGTTGTACAAGAACGTCTTGTAATTCAAAGCACGGGCTAGTGAAATCTGTGCCAAATGGTCGTAATCTCTGAATATCTTTGATGTTTTGTATCGTAATGTCACTTTCTGAAATCAATACATCAACTTTTTTACGTGGTTCAAGTGAAGTTGTTTTGGCTAATTGTGCCATCCACTCATTTAAACTGTTTTGTAGTTGTTGAATATTTTCTATAGGCATTGTGATCCCAGCTGCCATATGGTGACCACCGAATTTTGTAATTAACTGAGAATAATCACTTAAAATTTCAAACATCGACACTTGATCGATGCTTCGAGCTGAACCTTTTGCGTGATTTTGAGCTTCATCTATATTTAAAATTAATGTTGGTAGACTGTATGTTTCCACAATTTTTGACGCTACAATACCAAGTACACCCTCATGCCAATCTGCTTTGGCTAACAATAAAAATTTTGAGCCTTGCTGTACTTGTTCTTCTGCCATTACAAGTGCTTCTTCGGTAATTTGAGACACGATGTCTTTACGCTCTTGGTTAAAAAATTCAACTTGTTCGGCTAAAAACATCGCTTCATCTTCTGTTTCAGTCATTAATAGCTCTGCAGCAAGTGCAGCATCTTCTAATCGACCAACAGCATTTAATCGAGGCCCTATAATAAACCCGACGGTCTCCTCGTTGATTTCATCATTATAACCTGCTTGGTTAAGTATAGCTTTTATTGATGGCGGACAATATTTATTTAATGATGCTAAACCGTTTTGAACCAATGTTCTATTTTCATCCGTTAAAGATACTAAATCAGCGATTGTTCCAATTGCAACCAAACCTAAAAAATAAACAGGTGGTTCTTCCAATAAACATTGAGCTAGCTTATAAGCAACGCCCGCACCACATAAATATTTAAAAGGATATTCAAACTCAGGATGCATTGGATGGACAATAGCGTATGCATTAGGCATCGTTTCACCAATTTCATGGTGGTCTGTGACAATAACATCAACACCCAAGTCTTGAACCATTTGTATTTCATCATGTCCTTGAATACCATTATCTACGGTTATGATTAAAGATATCCCCTCATCATAGGCATTCTTAAAAGCCAATTCATTAGGACCATAACCTTCAGAAAAACGATTTGGTATATACCAACCTACATGGGCACCAAGTTCTTTCAATGTAGTGACCAATATAGTCGTTGAAGTAACACCATCCGCGTCATAGTCACCATATACTAAAATCTTTTGATTTTGATCTATCGCCACATTGATACGTTCAATAGCTTTTTCCATATCGCTCATCTTCCAAGGATCATGTGTCATTTGGACTCCTTCTAAAAGATTACGAATTTCGGTTTCATCTGTAATACCTTTACTTTCCAAAACTTTTTTTACAATAGGAGTTAGCTTTAAATCTGCTGAAATATGATCTGATATTTCAACTTCAGGTAATTTAACGTCCCAATTATATTTTGATTTAATCATACTATTCTCCCTCATTTCCACAAGCAATTATACAAAAGAATCCAAAAAATAAAAAGTAGTAACCTTTAATTCAACCATAACTTAAAACTCATATTCTTAATAGTTGAATAGTTTATGACATAAATAAATCATTTATCTATGAGTACATGCATAGTCAAAAATTACAATACATTCAATATAAAAAATGACTAATCCGCTTTTACCACGGATTAGTCATCTATTTTAGAAACGGGCTTTTTCTCCCATACTGATTTATGATTGATTTTTAAGTTAGTACCTATTAGATATTAATTAAACTAATATTTTTTCATCATTTGATTTTTTCTCTTTATATACAATAAGTTTATTGTCGTCTGATTTTTTAAGCTGACGTTTTTTCATAATTCCCCATAAAGGAACAGCTATAAATACTGATGAGAACACACCAGATATTAAACCAATTAACAACGCTAATGAGAAATTGAAAATACTTGGTGCACCAAATGCTAATAGTGCAACTACGACAATAATCACTGTCAGCACTGTATTGATAGAACGCGTCATTGTTTGACGAATCGATCTATTGACAATATCATCGATTTGTTCAGGTTTCGTAATCACTTTTATTTTATGCAAGTTCTCACGCACCCTGTCAAACGTTACAATCGTATCATTAATTGAGTAACCAATGATAGTTAGCACGGCTGCAATAAATGTAATATCAACTTCTAATCTAAATAGACTGAAAACTGCCACAATCATAAATGCATCGTGTAATAATGCTAGTACTGAAGACAGTCCCATACGCCATTCAAATCTGAAAGTGATATAAATAATGATACCAATGGCAGCATATAATAATGCCATCATCGCATTTTTAGCCAATTCTTGACCTATAACTGGTGAAACAGTATTTACCGTTGGATCATTGCCAAATGATTTATCAATTGTGTTCTTAATTTTTGAAACTTCATCTTTAGATAAATCATTTTTAAATTGTACTGTTGCATTTTTACCATTTTCACCTAAAGAAACTTGTGTAGGTTTAAAATCTTGATCTTCAAGTGTTTTTGTCACTTTCGCTTCAGATATTTTATCTTTTGATTCAAAGTCAACTCTTGTACCACTTGTAAAATCAATACCTAAGTTTAGTTTGAAAATAAACAGTATCACTGCACCGACAATTAAAATTAGTACGCTTAGTGACAACAATGGCTTGGCTAACTTCATAAAATCCCAACGCTCATAAGGGGTTTTTAAATCATGAACTTCCTTACCTTCATTTATATCTGCAATATGATGCTTGTTCACACCAAACAACCAAGATGATTTTTTGAAGAAATTTGAAGAAACAAGCAATGATAGCAACCATCTGGATAAAAATACTGCTGTTACAAAAATCATTAATATGCCAAGTAACAACATCGTTGCGAAACCTTTAACAGAACTTTCACCAAAGAAGAACAATACAGCAGCAGCAATCACAGTTGTAAGCTGCGCATCTACTATGGTTAAGAATGAACTTTTATTCGCTTTTTTGTAAGCTTGTTTAAGTGTTCGTCCAATTTTCAGTTCATCTTTAATCCGTTCATACATGATAATATTCGCATCGACTGCCATACCGACACCCAACACTAAAGCTGCAAGGCCTGGTAACGTTAAGACACCAGAAATGAAATTAAATGCTACTAATGTTAAGTAAATATAAACAGTAAGTGCAATAACAGCTACTAATCCTGGTAAACGATAGAAACCTAACATAAATAAATAAATAACTGCAATACCAATTGCCGCAGCAAATATGGTTTTATCTAATGCATCTTGTCCAAATTGTGCACCTACTGAATTTGAGTAAATTTCATTTAAATCTACAGGTAATGACCCGGAATTTAATAAATCAGCAATTTGTTTTGCTTCTTCAATCCCTTTTTCACCTTTAAATCCACCAGAAATTTCCACACTATCTGAATTGATAGGTTTGTCAACTGAAGCAGCAGACACGTATTTTGGATCTTTTTTATTCATTTCTTTATGGTAAGTATCACCTTTTTCGTGATCTAGCCATACAACCATGACATTTTCATCTTTTTTTGAAATTTCTTCTGTTACTTTTTTAAATTTATCACTATCTTTTAATTTAAAAGTAACCGCGGGCTGATTCGTATTTTGTTTGAATTCTTGTTTCGCTGAACCCTGTTGTATATCTTTACCCGTAAGTTTGATATTGTCATCAGCATCACGAATCGTTAAATTAGCTTGTGATGATAAAATTTCTCTAGCTTGAGATTGATTTTTTATACCTGCTAATTGTACACGGATTCTATTTTTATCTTCCACTTGAATTTTAGGTTCAGAAACCCCTAAAACGTTCACACGGTTTTCAAGTGTTTTTGCTGTGGCTTTGACAGCTTTATCATCAATTTTATCTCCTTTTTGTAAAGGATCAACTTGATATAAAACCTCAAAACCACCTTGTAAATCTAATCCGAGGCTGACATTTTTAACTACATTTTTATATGTAAGTCCTATCCCGCCTAACAATAGAACCACAAGTAATATAAATGCAACTATTCTACTACTCTTCTTCACTTGAACACCTCATTGTAAGCTTATGTTATAATTTTTTCAGAATTCAATCGCCATCTTTATCATTTACTCGACGATTAAACTTTTTCTCAATAACCTTACATATTTTAACACATTACATGTAGTGTAAAAACAAACTTAACTTATTTGTAACTTCTTTTTAAATGTAAGTGTTATCAATTGTAATGATTACTTAAGCTATATAAAATATTTGCTTTTGTCTATCTTTCATTATAACACCAACTATATCTTTAAAGTCCAATATCTTTAGGTTTTGTTAAACAAAAAACGAACTGATAGTATATATCAGTTCGTAATTATAACGTGATTTATGAAGGATCAACTTGTTTAATAGCTGGCTTTTCTAGAGTAATTTCTGTACCGTTGCCATTTAAAGTTAATACAACTGTAGTTTCGTCAACGCTACGTACAGTTCCTTTAATGCCACCTATAGTCGTAACGTGTTGTCCAGATGAAATCTGACTAATCATTTCACGATGCTCTTTAGCCTTTTTCTGTTGTGGTCTAATTAAGAAGAACCACATTAATACTAATAATAATATCGGTAATATCAATGAAGTAAATTGCATATAGTTATTGCTCCCTTTTAAAAGTTTTTTGGGTTTTCTACATTTAGTCCATACTGTTCAAAAAATTCTTCTTTAAAATCAAGTAAACGATCATCACGAATAGCTTGTCGGATGTTTTCCATTAATTTCAGCAAGAAATGTAAATTATGATAAGTAGTAAGACGGATACCAAAAGTTTCTTCTGCTTTTATTAAATGCCTTATGTATGCTCTACTATAATTTTTACAAGTATAGCAGTCACAATTATCATCAAGTGGACCTAAATCTTCAGCATATTTAGCATTTTTTATAGTAACACGGCCATGTGAAGTCATACATGTACCATTACGTGCAATACGCGTAGGTAATACACAATCAAACATGTCCATACCTCGAATGCTACATTCTATTAATGCATCTGGCGAACCCACACCCATTAAATAGCGCGGTTTGTCTTTAGGCATAAATTGTTGTGTATGCGAGACCATATCATACATTACTGGCTTTGGTTCTCCAACAGATAAACCTCCAATTGCATATCCAGGAAAATCCAACGCCACTAACTCTTCAGCGCTTTGTTGACGTAAATCTTTATATTCTCCACCTTGGATAATACCAAATAAAGCTTGATCTTCGGGTCTTTGATGCGCTTGTAAACATCTAGCAGCCCATCTACTTGTTCTTTCGATTGAATCTTTTACATATTTATATTCAGCTGGCATAGGTGGACATTCATCAAATGCCATCATAATATCTGAACCAAGGTCATTTTGAATCTGCATTGATTTTTCAGGACTCAAGAATAATTTCGAACCATTAGTATGATGACGGAATTCAACACCTTCTTCAGTAATTTTTCTTAAATTACTTAAACTAAATACTTGAAAACCACCTGAATCTGTCAGTATTGGACCATTCCAGTTCATGAACTGATGTAATCCCCCACTCTTTTTGATAATATCATTTCCTGGTTGCAACCACAAATGATATGTATTTCCTAATATTATTTTTGCTTCCATCTGATGCAATTCTTCAGGGCTCATCGTTTTCACTGTGGCTTTGGTTCCAACAGGCATAAACATTGGTGTTTCAAACGATCCATGAGGTGTATGCACGATTCCTAATCTTGCTCCAGATTGTTTACATGTTTTTATATGTTCATACGTTACAGCTGGCATACAAAAACTCCTTTCGTTTCATTCCTATAAAATTAACATTGCATCGCCGAAACTAAAAAATCTATATTCCAATTTGACTGCCTGTTGATAGGCGTTCAGTATGTAATCTCTTGAACTAAATGCAGAAACTAACATAACTAATGTGGATTTCGGCAAGTGAAAGTTGGTAATTAATCCATCTATCGCTTTAAATTTAAAGCCAGGATAGATAAAAATATCAGTCCATCCACTGTCTGCTACAAAATTGTTACGTGATTGCATGATTGTTTCCAATGTTCTAGTAGAAGTCGTACCTACTGAAATGATACGATGCCCATTTGATTTTGTATGGTTTAGTAAATCTGCCGTATCTTGATCCATCTGATAATATTCACTATGCATTTCGTGATCATCTATATTTTCAACACTCACAGGTCTAAATGTACCTAATCCAACATGCAAAGTAATGAATGCGATATTAACACCTTTAGCTTGCAATTGCTCAAGTAGTTTATCGGTGAAGTGAAGTCCAGCTGTAGGAGCCGCCGCCGATCCGGATGCTTTTGCATAAACGGTTTGATAACGATCTGGGTCATCCAAACGCTCTTTAATGTAAGGAGGTAAGGGCATTTCTCCTAATTCATCCAAGCGCTCTTGTAATATACCTTCATAGTTTAAACGCATGATTCTTCCGCCTTGATCTAATGTTTCGATACATTCAGCTACTATTTTGCCTTCACCAAAAGACAATTTGTCTCCTACTTTAATTCTTTTTGCTGGTTTCAATAAGACTTCCCAGTCATTATCTTCGAGTTGCGTTAGCATCAGCATTTCCACTTTTGCACCTGTTTCTTCTTTCAAACCAAATAAGCGTGCAGGCATGACTTTTGTGTCATTAAGTACTAATGTATCTCCTGCTTCTAAATAATCAATGATATTTTTAAAGTGTTTATGCACAATATTTCCAGTTTTTCTACCAAGCACAAGCAATCTACTCTCATCTCTAGTTTTTAGAGGCGTTTGAGCGATTAATGATTCTGGCAAATGATAATCAAATGCTTCAATATCCAAAACTATTCCTTCTTTCCATTCTTACTAAAATGTTCATAAGCATAAGCTGTCGCTCTACGCCCTCTTGGTGTACGTTCAATAAAACCTTTTTGTATTAAAAATGGTTCATAAACATCTTCTATTGTGACACGTTCTTCTCCAATAGAAACAGCAATTGTATCTAAACCTACTGGGCCACCTTTATATTGTTCTAGGATGCAGTTCATCATCTTATGATCAATATAATCTAATCCTTCATCATCTACTTGTAACAATGCTAGTGATTGTTTTGTCGTATCAATACTAATCAATTCATCTTCTTTAACTTGTTGAAAATCTCTTACGCGTTTTAACAGTCTGTTCGCAACTCTCGGTGTACCTCTACTTCTTTTCGCAAGTTCAATTGCACTTTCATCATCAATAGTCGTACCTAATACTTCTGCGGTGCGTATTATAATTTCTTTTAATTCATCTTCTCTATAATATTCTAATCTCAGATGAACACCAAATCGATCACGTAAAGGCGCAGTTAAGCTTCCTGCTCTGGTTGTAGCACCTATCAATGTAAAAGGCGGCAAGTCTATACGTATACTTCGCGCTTCTTCTCCCTTACCTATTACAATATCAAGAAAGAAATCTTCCATTGCTGGATATAAAACTTCTTCCACAACACTACTTAACCTGTGTATTTCATCGATAAACAACACGTCTCCAGGTTGTAAACTAGACAGAATGGCTGCTAAGTCACCCGGTCTTTCAATAGATGGGCCAGATATGGTTCTAATATTAACTTCCATTTCATTCGCGATGATATTGGATAAAGTTGTCTTGCCTAATCCAGGGGGGCCAAATAATAGCACATGATCTAACGGTTCTTTCCTAATTTTAGCTGCTTTGATAAAAACTTCTAAATTTGATTTAATCGTTGACTGTCCTATATATTGGCGTAATCTTTCTGGTCTTAAAGATAACTCAAATGATGATTCATCTTCATGCATAGATTGATCTACCATTCTATCATCCATTTGTAATTCCCCCTTCTTAAAATTTCAACAAACTTAAGCTATGAGCAATTGTAAACCACGCTTCACTGCATCGTCTATTGAGTCAAAAGATTCTTTATTTAAAGTTTTTTCAACTTTATTTAACTCTCTCTTAGAATAACCTAGCGCTTCTAAAGCTAGTAACGCTTCTTTAACAATAGCAGAATTTTGCTGATCATCATGTTCTACATTAAATAAGTGACTGCTATCTTCCTCAGTTATTTGTACTTTACCTTTAAGATCTAAAACAATTTGACGCGCTGTTTTTTTACCTATACCTGGGAATTTTGTTAAATAAGCATCATTTTCATTCTCAATTGCAACTTTCACTTCATTTGGTGAGCTACTAGCTAAAATTGCTAATGCTGATTTAGGACCGATGCCTGTCACTTTAATTAAACTTAAGAACATGTCTTTTTCCTCTTGATTAATAAAGCCATAAAGCAGCTGAGCATCTTCTCTTACAATCAATGAAGTATGGATCAAAATCTCTTGATCTTTATATTTTTGAAATCGATATGAGTTTGGCGTTTGAATCTCATAACCTACACCTGAAGCTTCTAACACTACATGAGTAGGATTTAAAATAGTTAAAGTTCCTTTAATATATGCGTACACAGTCACACTTCCTTATATAGTCATACTAATGAGTTCAACATTAGAAATATGTTCAATCTTTTTCAATGAATTTATAACTTCATCTATTTCTAAATCTGTGTCTTTACCATCTAATGATAGTGTAATGGTAGCTCTACCGTCCATCGGTATACTTTGATGAATCGTCAGCACTGACAAATCTAATTTAGAAAGTGTATTTAAAACTTTAGCTAACATACCTATGATGTCATTTACATACAATATCAATGTAAACTCTCTTGTTTCCTCTAATTTTTCGTCAACTGGAAATATCGTGTCTCGATATTTATAAAACGCACTGCGGGATAAATCGAATTGCTTCACTGCTTCAAATATGGACAATGATGGGTCATTTTTCAAAACTTCTTTGATTTGTAAGGTTTTAACCACTGATTCAGGTAAAACATCTTCACGAATTAAATAAAACTTTTTATTTTCATTTTTGTCCATATCAAGCACTCCTATTCAACAAATTCAAATTCTCCACCAAGTATTCTTACAATATCTCCATTTTCACAACCACGTTCACGTAGTGCATCGTCAATACCCATTGAACGCATTTGACGCGCAAAACGTCTAACGGCTGGATCACTGTTAAAGTCAGTCATTTTGAACATTCTTTCTATGGCTTTACCACTCACTACGTAAGCAGCATCATCGTCTCTTGTAATCGTAAATGCATCCTGGCTAGGCGTGTGTTTATAGACAACTCTATTAACACCCAAATCTTCTTCCTTATTAAAATCTACATCTTTAACTTCTTCTAGTGTATCAGCAATAGCATATAATAATTCATCAATATTGTCGTGCATTACTGTAGACAACGGAATAATACGTACACTGGTATCATTTAATTGTTCTTTAAAAATAGTTAGATTATCTTCTGCATCGGGGATATCCATTTTATTAGCAACAACTATTTGTGGTCGATCTTCTAATCTATGTTCATAAGCTTTTAATTCTTCATTAATAATTTGATAATCTTCGTAAGGATCTCGACCTTCTGAACCACTCATATCAATCATATGCACAATTACTTTGGTTCTCTCAACGTGTCTTAAAAACTGATGACCTAATCCGATACCTTCAGAAGCGCCTTGTATAAGACCAGGTAAATCCGCCATCACAAAACTTCGATGATCTTTGGTAGAGACAACACCTAAGTTAGGTTTAATAGTCGTAAAATGATAAGCTCCAATCTTTGGTTTTGCTTTAGAAACTGTTGATAGTAATGTAGATTTCCCAACACTTGGGAAACCGACTAAACCAACATCTGCAAGTAGTTTTAATTCCAAAGTAACCTCAATTTCTTCACCTGGTTCACCATTTTCACTAAAATCTGGTGCAGGGTTTCGTGGAGAAGCAAAGCGTGAATTCCCACGACCACCACGACCGCCTCTAGCAACTGTAGCACGCTGTCCATTCTCTACTAAATCTGCTAATACTTCTTCAGTTTCAACACTTTTAATGATTGTACCTGGTGGCACTTTTAATACTAAATGCTCAGCGTTTTTCCCGTGCATATTACTACTTTGGCCACCTTCACCTCTTTTAGCTTTGAAATGTGTTTGATATCTGAAATCTAATAACGTTCTTAGACCTTCATCTACTTCGAACACAATTGAAGCTCCGTTACCACCGTCACCACCAGCTGGTCCACCAAATGGTACGTATTTTTCTCTTCTGTATGCAGTTATGCCATTACCACCATCACCAGCTTTAAGTGATATTTTAACTTGATCAACAAACATGATTTCACCTCTTTTTTACTAAATTTAATTTACATATCTTGTATATTATAGCATTTTCTAGATAACTAGAAAATAAAGACAAAAATAAACACCAGAAGTCATCACTTCTGGTGTTAACATTAACAAAAATTACTCAGCAGCTGCGTATACAGATACTTGTTTTTTGTCTCGACCTTTACGTTCGAATTTTACAACGCCGTCGATTTTAGCGAATAATGTATCGTCGCCACCACGACCAACATTTTCACCAGGATAAATTTTAGTACCACGTTGACGGAACAAAATAGAACCGCCAGTAACGAATTGACCATCCGCACGCTTAGCACCTAAACGTTTTGATTCAGAGTCACGTCCGTTTTTTGTAGAACTTACCCCTTTTTTAGATGCGAAGAACTGTAAGTTTAATTTTAACATTTGGTTGCACCTCACTTATAATTTAATCTAATATTTTCTTTGTATTCTTCTTCAATTGTCTGCAAAGAGACTAACATTGCCTGAAGAATTAATTGCGCTTTTTCGTTATGTGTATCGACACTTCTAACATGGAAGTATCCACCGTCATCACTATAGTCAATGTCGGGTTTCTCGGTTGTTAATCCCATTATAGCATTAACACTACCGAAAATAACTGCAGATGCTCCTGCACATACAATGTCATAACCATACTCACCATGTTCGGCATGACCATCCATGACAACGTCTGTTACTTGGCCCGAATCATTTAATGTAACATCTACATTAATCATAGTTATGCGTTGATTTTGTCGATTGTTAATTTAGTGTATGGTTGACGATGACCTTTTTTACGTTTAGAGTCTTTACGACGTCTATAAGTGAATACAGTAATTTTTTTACCGCGACCTTGTTTGTTTACAGTAGCAGTAACTGTTGCACCTTCAACTGTTGGCGCACCAACTTTAACTGAATCTCCACCTACAAATAATACTTTATCAAAAGTGAAAGAATCACCTTCATTTACGTCTAATCTTTCAACGAAAATTTCTTGTCCTTCTTCAACTTTTACTTGTTTTCCACCTGTTTCAATAATAGCAAACATACTTTGCACCTCCTATAATTTAAGTCACGCCAAAATCAGGTGACATCACTGTACTTGAACCTGAATTTGAGCGGTTGTATGTAGCTAGAAACTACTCAACTACTGCATTTTAGCATTACAATCTTTTACTGTCAATCTTCAATTGGATTTTTTTGAGAAATTTTGTTATTAGCGGATACAAAATAATTAATAAAATAAAGTTTAGTATAAACGTCGGTAACATTCTAAAAATCACAAATTCAAATAAATTAAATTGAACTAATCCTAAAGCACTATATATAATTGCTACATAAATTTCTAACACGAGTGTACTCAACAATACGATTGTAAATAGCATCGAATGATCTCGATAAAATACTTTGAAGAAAAAATCCATGATGACAACTAATAAAATATAACCAAATAAATATAGTCCGTAAAAACTTCCATAATATAAATCGGTAATTAATCCTAAGACAATTGAGAAAACCATTGCTACACCAAAACCTCTATAGACACTCATGATTAAGATGTACATTATCGTTAAATGAGGCACGAAGATGATTTCATTTCCAGAAATTTGCATAGGTATCACTAGTGCAATTGCAGTATCAATATAAAAAAGAATGATACCAATAAGAAAGTAGTAAAACGTACGCATTAATTATCACCACTTTCAGTATCAGGCACCGTATTAGGGTCTCTTTTAGCAACATAAACATGGCTTAAATCAGCTAAATCAGTACCAGTTTTCACTCTAACTTCTTTAGATAAGCCATACTCATCATTTTCAACTTTTGCTACTTCACCTATGTATAACCCTGTTGGAAGCTGATCAGCTAATCCACTTGTAACTACTTTATCTCCTTTTTTAATACTGTCTTTATTGTTTATATCAGATATTACTAGCTCTTCAGTTTTAGCATCATAATGGTCTATGAGACCAAACACATTTTTGTCATCATGTTGAATATTGACAGATAAGCGATTCGCCCTTGTATTTGTTGATATTAAATCTACTTGTGAAGAGAATTGATTCACTTTAGAGATACGTCCAACTAATCCATCAGAAGTCATTACTGCCATATTATTTTTGATGCCATCTTTTGCACCCTGATTAATCACTAATGTATTCATCCACTGATCAGGATTTCTTGAAAGAACTGTGCTTGAAATTGGATCAAATTTAGATATATCTTCAATATCTAATTCTTTTTTATACTTTTTATTTTCTGATTTTAACCTTTGATTTTCTGCTTCTAACTGTTTTATTTCACTTGATTGCTTTTTGGAGTCGCCATTAGAAAAAATACTATTGATAGATCCAGTAACAAAGTGGACTGGATAACTCACAGCTTTTTGGCCAAAAGCAACCGTATCTCCCACATATTGTTCAACATGTGATTGTGATTGTGAGCGTAATGACACACCAATCAAGGCTATAAACACAATGATTGCACATAATATAACAATCAATTTGTTGTTTCTAAAAAACTTTGACAACCTAAACACCTCTATTAACCAACTATTTTATCTTCTTCTTATCATTTTATATTACTACTAAAACGAAATAAAGCACGAACATAAAGAATATAGAACAAAATTTATTTACGGATTCAAATATGAAGATAAGTTTATTATATTTTATATTCAAACATTGTGATAACTTGTATTATAGCAGTAATTATATAGAATAGTGTATTATTTAGTATTGATTTTAACACATCAATTAATTTTTATAATAGGCAACTAAAAATAACGTCAAGGTAACCCATTATTCATTTCAATAAATATCCAACCGCATAAAAAAAGAACGAGTCAAAATCAATCATATCCAAATCGACTTTAAAACTCGTCCTGCTTATTTATCCTATTTATTTTTAAAAATCTAAGAAATGCTTAGAAGCAGTGTAAACTGCTCTTACATACACATTCGATTAACTTTTAGTACTTGATTAAATAAATCTAATTTTTTTCTTCATCTGATGATGTTTTAGAGTCGTTAGACTTACTAGATTCTTTTTCATCTTCTTTATAAAGCGTTTCTTCTTTACGCCAACGTGCAAATAAATTTTGTGCTTTTGCTTGTTCGTCTGCTTTTTTTTCATTAGATTTTTCACTCATTATAAACACCAACCTTTTCTTATTACTTATATAAGGCTAACTTATTTATTAAAAGAATTCAAATCCATTACTCATAATTTGATGCTGGCTTTAATTCTATATGTTCACCTAATTGATTAAGGTCTTGATTCATCTCTATTTCAGTTTTATAAACTCTCATAGATTCAGAACCAAATTTATATATAATAAATTCATCGCCACGTTGCCCAGCCAAATAAGAGTCGTTATATCCCATTCTTTCAATACCAGTTACTGACATAAACTCTCGTTTATCAATCCAATTAAACATATTCTTCGTTTGACTAAGTGGAACGTTATTTAAAATATCATTATCTTCCACTGAATATCTTTGTCCACCTGTTAGATGCCCTTTATTTGCGCTATTATTTAAGGATGATTCATCATTGTGCATTGGATTCCAATCTTGGTCTTTTAAAAAAGGCGCGTATTTGAGTGCGAAAAATACAATTACTATAATGGCAATAATAGCTATAATATTCTTTATAATGCTAAATATGAAACGCATGAACCATCCTCCTATTTTATTCATCAAAATTATAGTATGTTCAATAAAGTTTATCATCAGACTATAGGTGTATTTATATTTTAACTATAGACCGATGTATGTTTCATGCATTAATATTAAACTATATTAAAAGGAGTGAATAGACAATGAGTATTTTATCTATAATCCTGCTTGCACTCTTAGTTATCTTATTATTTAGAGTAGGTTTATCTATTTTAAGATTTTTAATCTATGTTGGCATAATTGTATTATGTATTTACCTAGGATACCAAGGCATTCTTTGGTTAATGGAAAATTATAATCAATTTTTCAGTTTTATAAATTAAAATTTTAGCGCTTATAGACATTGATGTCCAATAAGCGCCTTTTTTTAATTCATATGACTGTTTTCGCAATTACACGCTTACATTAATAACAAGCACACAATAATAACGCCCAAATTAATCTAACGACGACCGTACTAAAAATGAATAATCCTAATCTTTCAAAAATTAAGACGCGTTGATGAAACTGTACCGCCAACCGTCAAAATCAAAATAGTACTATATAAATGCATTATAATCATTTTAATCATTTGCATTTAATAAATCACAGGTAATAATAGCGCAACTAAAAGTATATTGCCTACTGCTTAACCAGCTAATTTGATGTCTCGGATGTAAAATAACTATTTAGTATATAATGACAGAGCCATTCAATATCATCAGCAATATTAACTCCATTTAAACTAACACAGTTTAATCAAAATATCCTTCTTCTACCATACTTAAATATTCATGGTCTCCTATAATGACATGGTCTAATAAATCAATACCTAAAAGTTGTCCACATTCTCTAAGTCTTTCGGTGGTTTTAATATCTTCATTTGAAGGTGTTGTATCACCAGATGGATGGTTATGTAAAACGATAATCGCATTACTGGCACATTTAATCGCTTCACTAAATATTTCTCTTGGATGTACGATTGAAGCATTTAACGTACCTATAAATATTGTTTTCTTTTTTATAACGATATTTTTGGAATTTAAGAAAAGTACAATAAATTTTTCTTGTTTTAAGTGTTCCATCTGACCCATCATAAAGTCCGCCACATCTTTAGGGCTAGTGATTTGAATTTTATCATCGACGCTTCCAGAATGTATGCGCTCTCCTAATTCAAATGCTGCTTTCAATATAAGTGCTTTATACAGTCCCACACCTTTTATTTTGTTTAAATCGTTAATGGATAATGCTTTTAACTCCTTTAAATTATCTACTGATTTTAGTAATTCATTAGCTATGTCTAAACTTGAACTACCTTTTCTACCTGTATTAATTAGAATAGCTAATAATTCAGCATGTGATAAATACCTAGCACCCTGACTCAACATACGTTCTCTTGGTTTTTGATGATCTGCAAGTTCATTTATTTTCAATAAATAACAACTCCTATGAAATAATCTAGATGTATTACAATATTGGTAAACTTAATCATTTGTAATGTCATTGGAATAAGATTCTTTAGAAGATTTCAAAAGTGAGATGTATTTATTCTACTACGAATGATATCTCATGTAGACTTTTTTCTCATTAATCTAATAATTGTTAATTTCTAGCTAAAAATTTTTAATTCAATATGAAACAGTTGCATCATTAAAATTTATGATTATCAAAATGATTACTATCATGCTGATATTTTCTAAAACTATCTATTAAAACGAAAATGCCTAATCCAAGTATGATTAAAGGAAGTATGATGATGAAATATATTGTGAGTTTCCCAAATATATTAGTTAAAAATGCTAAAGCAAATATTATTAAAAATACAAAATTTAATAAACTTAATGGTGTCGTTCTATTCATAACTGAATCCATCCTTAAATTAATGTCTGTTCAAAGATATCTCATAATTGTGCGTTAAAATTCGACAAATAAAATCATACATTATATATAATTAAAAAGCATAGTAAGTTTCAACATGAAAATCTTACATATTAAAATAACTATGCTTTTAATCAAACTACTCTTCTTTTTTAACTTCTTCTACTGTTTTTTCAACTTCTTCACGTGTCATTTTTTCACGTCCATTTTTCATTGCTTTTAATGTTTTATGTGCGAACGCTAATGGTAAACGACAGAACAACAATATCGTTCTTTTATTGATAGCCTTCATGTATTCATCAGCTTTTGCTAAATTTTCTTCAGCATATACAAATAAATCTGCGCGAGTCCAACCATCTGGAACAAAGCTTACGTCACGTTCTTCAAGATCTTCTTCCTCGTTACGAAGGATGTTGACAGCCTGAAGTCCTCTACCGTAGCCTATTGCTAAATCTCTATCTGTTTTAACGTTTGCACAAACATCCCAGAGTTTAGATAGCATTACACCTACAAGCCCAGCCACATAATATGTATAATCATCTAAATCATCGCGAGATTTAATTCTCCAATTAGCTTTTGCCCATTTTGCCATACCATACGCCATTTCACTAGAAGATTCTCTAACGATTGACCGTGTGTGTTCAGGGCAAGCATCCAACCAATCTTCCAATCTTACTGTAACCTCTGGTAATTTATCTTTGACTGGATTTATGATTTCTAAATATTTTTCTGAATCAAAAGGTGTTTTAAGTAAATCGCTAATTTGCATTAACATATGATACTTTAAATCATTACTAATTTCTTCATGATCTTCAATTTCATCAATTGCACGCATAACTAAATATGCACAAGCTACAGAATGTTTTAGTTCTTTTTCTAAAAAAGTAATTGGAATATAAAACGTACGGCTTGTCTCTTTTAAAACGCGCATTGCATCTTTTGGGAATTTCTTTTCTGCCATTTTATGAGTTCCCCTCCCTTTTCTTGATATTATCATATTTTTAAATATTAAAATAGCATATGCTATACTGTTAGCAGATTTATACTTATGTTATTTAAATATATTAAAAAGCGAGAATAAAATCGACTAAAATTAATCAATTCTATTGCCCGCTTTTAGGAGTTAGCAAACACAGATTTTTAAAATACTAAGCTTCTAAAGATTTTAGTACTTAAATGTAACTTTAAATTCTATTATACAAACTCTTCGTATTCATAAGGATTTTGTCCTTCAACACGACCATTTTCACCTTTGTCTAATGCATCAATTTTAGCAATATCTTGATCTGATAGTTCAAAGTCTAGATATTTAAAGTTATCACGTTGATGGTTATATTGTGATGCTTTAACTACAGGAAAAACATGTTTTTGGTTTACCCAATTAATAATGACTTGTGCTGTAGAACGATGATATTTTTCAGCAATTTCTTTAATTGTATCATTCATTAGCACATCATTAATCTCACGACCCAATGGACTCCACGCTTCTGATAAAATACCACGCTTATCATTTTCTTCAATTAATTCACTATTATTAAAGTATGGGTGAATTTCTATTTGGTTAGTTACCGGAGTAACTCCTGTTGCCTCAATGATGTCATCTAAATGATCAGGCATAAAATTAGATACACCTATTGATTTTATTAATCCATATTTTTGAGCATCAACTAATGCTTGCCAAGCTTCTACATATTTACCTTGTTTAGGATTAGGCCAATGAACTAGATATTTATCAAAATAATCTAAACCTGTTCTATAAAGAGATTCTTGTATCAAGTTAATTGCCTTATCATATTCATGAGCCGAACCTGGTAATTTGGCACTGACATAAATTTCTTCTCTTGGAATACTAGAACGACGAATAGCTTCACCTACCATCCCTTCATTATTGTAGTTAGTAGAAGTATCAATGACGCTATAACCTAGATTTAATGCATTTTCTAATTCTTTAACACCTTTACCACCTTGAATATTAACTGTACCTAATGCTATATGAGGTAATGTGGTACCATCATTTAATAGAAACTTTTTATTTAAACTCAATTTATAACTTCCTTTCAATATTAGGTGAGTTTTGTTACAAATCAACCTTAAATTGATTTTAAATCATTACTTTTATATTTTACCCTCTTTTAAGCATTTTTAATCGCTATAGTTGCCTAAATTAATCATAAATATCTAAATCCTACTTCGAAAATTCTTAAATGTAATAAAACTGTCTCTATACAAAAAGCAAGATATATAAATGGGATAAGTGGTATTTTAATTTTTCGTTTTTTTGTTTGAAGCACTAATATCGTTGAAATTACACTGCCTAGTAAGAAAGTAAGAAAGAGTATGTTAATAAAGATGGAATAAGGTATTAAGTAAGATAAAAGTGAACAAATTAATATATCGCCATATCCAATAGCATGTTTGAACAAGAAATAAAATATGTGTAGAAAGAATGTAACAATGACAAAATAATTAAGATGACCCTCAAAAATTATTGCACTAACAAAAGCAAATATTAAAAATATATGTAATGGGATAGAAAGTGTTTGTATATCAAAGAGAGCAAAAACAAGCAGAAATAAATATAAACATATGAAAGTACTTAACGCTTGTACACTTGGATGAAATAGTGTATAAAGTGCTGGTACTACTGACAATATTTCACCTAAGATATAACATCTACTAAGCGTTTGTTTACAGCACGACGCCTTTCCAAAAAGTCTAATATAACTGAATATTGGTATGATATCTCTGTACCTCAATTGCTTATTACAGAAATCACATTTAGATCTACTTACCAAATACTTTAATTTAAAAGTTTCTACAAAACATAACTGGTAAAGAAAACTAAATAATACAGGACATACAACAAACAATAACAGCAATGAATCGCCTCCTCTTGCTTATTATACCTGCAAGAGCCTAGCTTTTTAACAAAAATATCATTTTTTAAAGAATAGTAAATATTTGTAGAAAAAGCTAGTTAACTATTTAACAAAAACAATAAATACCTTTGGTTAAGTTGTAAAATAGTAACTAGCTTTATGATATTCAAATAAAAATATTTAGAAATTCACTTTCGCTTTAACTTCACTAATGAAATACAAACTACCTGTAATGACTAATCCTTGTCCTTCATAGTTTTCAATAAATTGAACAAAATCATCTACAGTTTCTTTTTGCTCGAATCGTATTTCATCATAAATTTCTTCTTTTGTACATGCTTTTGGAAAATCAAAATCGGTAATATACATTGTAGAAGCAATTGTTTTTAATTGATCAACCATTGCGTGGATAGGTTTGCCATTAATAGCTGCATACAAAACGTCCACATTGTCTATTTTATAATAATCTTTTAATGTCTTTATGAGTGCTTCTATACTTTCTAAATTATGCGCACCATCTATAATCATCAATGGATCATCTTTAACCTTTTCAATTCTTCCTGTCCAATGCACTGCTTCAATCCCATTGATCATCTTGTTAAAATCTAATTCCACTAACCCTGATTCATTTAATTCGATTAATGCTGTAATTGCCAATGCTGCATTCTCTTTTTGATGTTCACCAAACATATCCAAAATAAGCGTTTCTAGTTCATAATTCTTATAGCGATATGTAAATTCCTCACCTTGTGAAATCACACTGATATCTCTATCTAACTCGATACCTTCTGCATTTTGTTGTTCTACAAAATCACGAATGACTTTAAGTGCATCTTCATTCTTCACAGCATATATAACAGGTGTTTCAGGTTTAACAATTGCACCTTTATCTTTGGCAATATCTACATATGTGTCGCCTAAAATATCAACATGATCTAAACCAATACTTGTTAAAATGCTAAGTATTGGTTTAAATACATTGGTAGAATCATTTTTTATACCCAAGCCTGCTTCTACTATTACAAAGTCAACCGGATGAATTTCTCCAAAATATAGAAACATCATCGTTGTAATAATTTCAAATTCTGTTGCTGTTCCAAGTTCTGTTTCTGCTTCTAATGCTTCACTTACTGGTTTTACCTTTTGAACTAATTCTACAATGGCATCATCGCTAATTGGTACACCATTTAAACTTATACGTTCATTAAACGTTTCTATAAAAGGAGATGTAAAGGTCCCAATTTCATATCCATTGTCAACAAGCGCTGACCTTAAATAGGCAACTGTTGATCCTTTACCATTTGTACCACCGACATGAATACCATTGATATTAAATTGTGGATTGTTTAATTTATCTAGCATCCACTCCATGCGTTTAACACCTGGTTTAATGCCAAATTTAGTTCGTTCATGTATCCAATATAAGCTGTCTAGGTAATTCATGTTAAGGACTCCTATGCTTTTAATTGATTAATGCGTTCTTGTACACCATCATATTTTTCTTGATATGTTTGCTTTTTCTCACGTTCTTCATTAATAATTTTTTCAGGTGCTTTATTAACAAAGTTTTCATTTGCTAGTTTCTTATTAACACGGTCTAACTCTTTTTCCCATTTTTTGAGTTCATTTTCTAAGCGCGTAATTTCTTTATCCATGTCAATCAAGCCTTCTAATGGTAATACGACTTCACCAGCAGAAGTAATAGATGTCATTGCTTTTTCAGGGATATCTATTGTAGTTTTAATAATCAACTCACTTGGATGACAAAATCTATCAATATAATTTGAATTATTTAATAAAGTCTCTTTTATATTTTCATTTTTTGCTTGAATAAAAATTGGAATTGCTTTAGATAATGGCGTATCTACTTCTAAGCGTGATTGTCTTACGGATTTAATTATTTCAACAAGTTGTTGCATCGTTTCTTTACTTTCATCAAATACTAACTCATTATTGGATTTTGGCCAAGCTGCATTGACAATCGTTTCACCTTCGTGTGGTAAATTTTGCCAGATTTGTTCTGTTACAAATGGCATAAATGGGTGCAACATTCTCATCGTATTATCTAATACATATGTTAATACAGAACGTGTAACTTGTTTTTGATCTTCATCTTCTCCGTTCATAGGTATTTTACTCATTTCTATATACCAATCGCAGAATTCATCCCAAATAAAGTTATATAAAGCTCTGCCAACTTCTCCAAATTCATAACGTTCACTTAAATCAGTGACTGTATCTATTGTTTCATTTAAGCGTGTTAAAATCCATTTATCTGCTAATGATAAATTACGAGTTAAGTCAACATCTTCAACTTTGAAATTGTCACCAATATTCATCAGACTAAATCTAGCAGCATTCCAAATTTTATTAATAAAATTCCAAATTGATTCAACTTTTTCCGTAGAATAACGTAAATCATGACCAGGAGATGACCCAGTTGCTAAGAAATATCTTAAACTATCTGCGCCGTACTCATCGATTACGTCCATAGGATCAACACCATTGCCTAAAGATTTACTCATTTTACGGCCATCTTCAGCACGTACTAATCCATGTAATAACACATCATTAAATGGTCGTTGTCCTGTAAACTCAAGTCCTTGGAATATCATTCTGGCAACCCAAAAGAAAATAATATCATAACCGGTTACAAGTACATTAGTTGGATAATAACGTTGAAAATCTTCGTTTTCAGTATCAGGCCAACCTAATGTTGAAAATGGCCAAAGCGCACTTGAGAACCAAGTGTCTAATACATCCTCATCTTGCGTCCATTCTTCTGAATTTTGTGGAGGTGTTTCACCGACGTAAATTTCTCCTGTTTCATTATGATACCATGCAGGTATTTGATGCCCCCACCATAATTGTCGTGAAATCGTCCAATCTCTAATTTCTTCCATCCAACGATTAAATGTTTTTTCAAATCTTTGAGGTACAAAATCAATTCTATTATCCGTTTTTTGGTTATTTAACGCTTGTTCTGCTAATGGTTTCATTTTAACAAACCATTGTGTGGATAGATAAGGTTCAACGACCGCACCAGAACGTTCAGAATGTCCAACAGAGTGTTCATGTTCTTCAATTTTAATCACTAAATCCTGTTCTTGTAAATCTTTTACTAATGCTTCACGACATTCAAATCTATCCATACCTTGATATTTACCAGCATGTGCATTCATATGACCAGACTCATCCATAACAGTAATACGCTCTAGATCATGACGGTTACCAATTTCAAAGTCATTTGGATCATGTGATGGCGTAACTTTCATCGCACCACTACCAAAATCGATATCCACATATTCATCTGCTAGAATTGGTAATTCTCTACCAATTATAGGCAAGATTACAGTTTTACCTATCACATCTTTATAACGGGCATCATTCGGATTCACCACGATTGCAGTGTCACCTAACATTGTCTCAGGGCGCGTAGTTGCTATTTCTATATACCCATTGCCATCTGCGTAAGGATATTTGAAATGATAGAACTTGCCTTGAACATCTTCATGAATGACTTCTATATCAGATAAAGCAGTACGTGCAACTGGGTCCCAGTTGATAATGTATTCACCTCGATAGATGAGTCCTTTATTATACATATCGACGAATACTTTTTTTACCGCTTTACTAAGTCCTTCATCTAACGTAAAGCGTTCTCTACTATAATCTAAACCTAAACCTAATTTTGCCCATTGTTGTCTGATAAAATCAGCATACTCTTCTTTCCAGTCCCAGGCTTTTTCGAGGAATTTTTCTCTACCTAAGTCATGGCGAGATAAACCTTCTTCTTTGAGTTTCGCTTCTACTTTAGCTTGTGTCGCGATGCCAGCATGATCCATACCTGGTAAATATAGTGTGTCATACCCTTGCATACGTTTCATTCTTGTTATAATGTCTTGTAATGTTGTATCCCAGGCATGACCTAAATGTAATTTACCTGTTACGTTTGGGGGTGGAATAACAATTGTATATGTTTCTTTTGAATGATCTTCTGCTGCTTTAAAATAGCCATTACTGACCCATTGATCATAACGCCCAGCTTCAACTTCGTTTGGATTATATTTGGGGTTCATTTCCATGTTTAAAATCCTCCTTAAATAAATAAAAACCCATCCTATAAAATAGGACGGGTTTACCGTGGTACCACCTAAATTCAAGAAATTAACATAATAATTTCAAGCACTTAAAATTATGATTAACGCTCAAACACGCTTTAACCTACTTTATTATCTTTGTTTTGACAAATTTCAGCTAAAGTTCAATGAGGGCTACCTTCAATAAGTTAAACTGTACATTTTCAGCGACCATGTACTCTCTGTTAAATTTCAGCTTATTTACTCTTCCCATTAGACAATATTTCTTTACTTGATTATAGTATAATGGATATGAAAATAAGTCAATAAAATGGAGTGAAATTTATGAATGAATGTGCGTTTGGCACTACAGATCCTGTATATATTAATTATCACAATGAAAGTTGGGGACATCCTATATATGATAGTTTGAAATTGTTTAAATTAATGGCGTTAGAATCCCAACATGCTGGTCTATCTTGGTTAACCATTTTAAAGAAAAAAGAAGCGTATGAACAAGCATTTTATAATTTCAATCCAGCTAAAATTGTAAAAATGACTTCAGAAGATATTGATAAGTTAATGGCATTTCCTAATATTGTTCATAACAGAAAAAAATTAGAGGCTATTGTCAATCAAGCTAAAGGTTATTTCAAAATTGAGCAAGATTACGGCAGTTTCAGTAAATTTTTATGGTCTTATGTCGATCATAAACCACTCGATTTAGGTTATATTCAATCAAGTGAACGGATTACAGTCGATCAACGTGCAACTGAACTTTCTAAAAAATTAAAACAATATGGATTTAGTTTTTTAGGTCCGGTAACTGTCTTCTCATTTTTAGAGGCAGCAGGACTATATAACGCTCACTTACAATCATGTCCTTATAATCCTAATATATACAACGGTGAGGGTTTTCATTAACATCAAACTAGTTTTGGTATAAAAAGTGACATGCTCCCTCATAGTTTTTATTTTTAAATGTCTACATGGAGGAGCATATTAGAGACTTTGTCGTCAGTCTGGCATGAGCTTTTGTTCATGTTTTTAGATTAAACAACTAGGAATCTTTCAAAAGTGAATCGATGTCATAAATATATAAATGATATGCATAAAATCATGAAAATTTAAATTTATAAAAACCACTCCGAAGAGTGGTCAAAAGGATGAAGTACTGGAGGTACTTCTCTTCTATAATATCAAACAGAAATGTGTTGTTCAATATATTAAATATTAAATTATTGTAAAAAAATAAAAGATTTACAAAGTTATATTTCGCTAATCATTTTTATTGCTTTCACGTTGACTTTCTCTAAATTTAAGAAAATAATTTAACATCGGTGCAATTAAAAATAATATAAAGAAAATTCTAAAGATATGATAACTAGATATCATCGCAACATCTGCGCCAGTTTCAATAGCAACTAATACGATTTGACTCATACCCCCAGGCGCAGCACCAAGGAATAGTTCATTTACTTGATGATGAGATACCGTTGCTATAAACAAGACCATGACAAATGCTAATAATATCAATAAAATATTCTGAAATGCTATTGCTATTGCAATTCTTCCTTTCATTTGGTCAAGTAATTTTGCTATTTGTATCCCTATTCGAATCATATATATGATTTGTGCTGCAGCAATGATGTAATTATCTAATGTGAAAGTCACGCCTGTAACTAAGTTCCAACATATCAGTACGAGGATAGGCGCAAGTAATTGCTTGGTTGGAAAATTTATTTTTGACATAACAAAATAAATAGCGACTATTGCGATAATGAGTAAAGCCATATTGGGAATTGTTAAAGCCCGTGTCAAAACTTCTGTAGATTGTCCAGACGTTGAATGATTTCCAGGGCTTTGAAAAAAATACGAAATAAATGGCACTAATATAACTACGAAAATGATTCTTGATGTTTGAGTTAAACTAACAACCATGATATTCGCTTTTTTATTTTCTTCTGCCATTATTAACATTTGACTTAAAGCGCCAGGAATTACACTTAAAATTGCCGTTTCAGTATTTACATTGGCAATTTTTTTGAAAAAATAAGCAATGATTAATGCTAAAATAAGTAACATAATTGTTATTAAAACAATCGTGAGCCAATCATCTTTAATGTCAAATATGACATTTTTAGTAAACGTAGAGCCAATTTGAACACCTAAAAGCACTAACCCGATTTGGCTCAACCAAAACGGCCACTTTATATCTAAATGTAAATAGCGTATACAAACGATACTAGCAATAATTGGACCAAACATAAATGGTAGCAAAACATGGGCAGCATTTAGTGCCAAACTAAAAATAAGCGCTAATATTAATACGATTATATTATTTTTAAAATGCTTATTCATATGCTCACAACTTTCCTTAGTATCGTTATATATACATGTCTAACTAAAACAATGGAGCGAGTTAGAAATCAAAATGCTTAATTTGATTTCGAATCCTCGCCCCATTAAGGTAAAAAGAACTCTAAAAAGTAAGTACAATTAAATATTTGTTAATGAAGCTTTTAAAATACTGTTTAATTTGGCTAAGTAGTAAATACCAACATTAAATTTTTAAATGACTAACATTAAACAATACGACTTAAAGCAGTATCAAATGCTGCTAATGTTTTTTCTATGTCCGCTTCTGTATGGGCAGTAGAAAGGAAAGTCCCCTCGAATTGAGAAGGTGGTAAAAATACGCCTTCTTTAGCCATTTCTCTGTACATTTGACTAAACATTTCTAAATCACTTTGGTTTGCTTCTTCAAAATTAGTTACCGGTCCTTCATTCAGGAAATACCCTATCATAGAACCTGCACGATTCACAGTTATGGGTACATTATGTTTTTTAAAAATATCTTTTAATCCACTTTCTAATATATCTCCCAGTCTATTGAAATAATCATATGACTCTGGTGTTAATTGTTTCAAAGTTTCATAACCGCTTGTCATAGCTAGCGGATTTCCTGATAATGTTCCTGCTTGATATATATTACCTGATGGTGCTATATGGTCCATGATTTCTTTTTTACCGCCAAATGCTGCTGCAGGTAATCCACCACCTATAACCTTACCGAGACAAGTTAAATCTGGCATCACATCAAAGTAACCTTGTGCACAATGATAACCTACTCTAAAGCCAGTCATAACTTCATCAAATATTAATAATGAGCCATATTCATTTGTGATATCTCTTAAACCTTGTAAGAATCCATCAACTGGTGGTACAACACCCATATTGCCTGCTACTGGTTCAACGATAACGCCAGCAATGTCATCACCAAACTCTTCGAAAGCTACTTTTAATGATGCCAAGTCATTATATGGCACTGATATTGTATTTTTAGCAATACCTTCGGGTACGCCAGGAGAATCTGGTAATCCTAAAGTTGCAACGCCAGATCCAGCTTTGATTAAAAGCGAATCGCTATGACCATGATAACATCCAGTGAATTTCACTATTTTATTTCTACCAGTATAACCTCTTGCTAAACGTAATGCATCTAATGTTGCTTCTGTTCCTGAAGATACCATACGTAGTTTTTCAATGGAAGGTACACGATCAATAACTAATTCTGCTAACTTGTTTTCAATTAATGTAGAAGCACCAAAACTTGTTCCATTATCAACAGCTTCATGTAATTTTTCATTAACTTGTTTATTTTTATGACCTAAGATTAATGGTCCCCAACTTAGAACATAGTCAATATATTCATTGCCATCAATATCGTATATTTTTGAACCTTCTCCATGATCCATAAAAATCGCAGGTGTATCTACAGACTTAAATGCTCTAACTGGACTATTTACGCCCCCTGGCATTAGATTTTCAGCTGTCTTCATTGCTTCTATAGAATTATTATATCCCATTTAAAATTGCCTCCTTATTGTTCATCAATATATCTACAAATATCTTTAGAGAAATATGTGATAATCATGTCTGCGCCTGCACGTTTCATTGAAATCATCTGTTCCATCACAACTTGTTTTTCATCAATCCAACCATTAAGTGCAGCAGCTTTTGTCATGCTATATTCACCACTTACATTGTATGCAATTACTGGTACATTAGTCGTATTTCGCACATCTCTAATAATGTCTAAAAAGCTTAATGCCGGTTTAACTATCATCATATCTGCACCTTCATGTAAATCACTGTCTAGCTCTCTCAATGCTTCTCTTCTATTTGCTGGATCCATTTGATACGTTTTTCTATCGCCAAATTGAGGTGCAGACTCAGCAGCATCACGGAATGGACCGAAAAAGCTAGAAGCATATTTTATACCGTAACTCATGATTGGTATATTATAATAACCAGCATCATCTAAACCTGCTCTAATTTCTGCAACAAAACCATCCATCATATTACTTGGTGCAATGATATCAGCACCCGCTTCTACTTGTGAAATAGCAGTTTTCACTAGTAATGGTAAAGATTTATCATTGTCTACATCATTTGTTTTTTCATCAATAACACCGCAATGACCATGGTCAGTATACTCACATAAACAAGTGTCTGCAACAACGAGTAAATCACTGTACATTGCTTTGGCTTTTCTTGTTGCTTCTTGAACAATACCATTATGATCAAAAGCGCCTGTACCGATGGCATCTTTTTCATTAGGTACACCAAAGAACATGATGCCTCTGATACCTAAATCATATGCTTCTTTAATTTCTTCATCTAGCAGATTTAAACTAAGTTGATACACACCTGGCATTGACTTAATTTCTTCTTTAACATTGTCTCGTTCTACCACAAAAATAGGATAAATTAAATCTTCTTTGTGTATATGTGTTTCACGAACCATTTCTCTCATAGATTTACTACTACGTAATCTTCTATGTCTATCAAATTGCATCATTTTCCCAACTTTCTTCAACTTTATTTATTAATGAATCTAACGTTTGAATATTTGATGTTGTTGCATCATAACCATATTGTTTGACCGTGTCTAAGGTTTGTTGTCCTATGACATAATAATGATTAAATCGCGGTGTTTCACTTTGCTCAAAAAAATATTTTACTGCAGATGAACTCGCAAAAGTAATGACATCTAGCTCATTATTTCGCATCATACGTTTAACATCTGCTATATTTTTAGTATGTGGTACTGGACGGTATAAATCAATTTTACAAACTTGATACCCTTGTTGATATAAACTTCTCTGCAATAAAGGACGTGCATAAGCACTTGAAGGAATCAATATTTTACTGTTTTTTGCAGTTTGAAAACATTTAAGAAAACCTTCTTGTGAATAATCTGAAGGATAAAATAATACATCTAATCCCAATGATTTACAATATTCTGCAGTTTTAGCGCCTATTGCAGCAAAATTTTTTACGTTCACTTGCGATAGAAATGGTTGAAAATACTTCACTGCGTTCTTAGACGAAAAAATAAGCCAGTCATAGTCGACATCTAATAAATTTATATCAAATGATAAAGGTTCTACATCTATAAACGGCTTGTGTAAAATATGCTTATCATCTTGTTTAAATTTAGAAGTTTGTGTCATAACTATAACTGGTCTCATTATTTTCACCTCGAACGATTATTGTTCTTCGTTTAGTGCTTTTATTATTTCGTACGCACCTTGTGCATTTAAGACTTCTGTTACTTTTTCACCTAATTCAACAGGATCATTCCCGCGCTCGGTATGTTCGTAACGTTCTTTACCATCAGGTGACATAATTAGTCCTGTAAATTCTATTGTACCATCGCTATTTTTACTAGCATAGCCCCCTATAGGCACTTGACAACTTCCATTCATGCGTTCTAAAAATGTACGTTCGGCAGTTACACATTCTGCAACATCCTCATTGTGGACTTTAGCAAGAAGCTCTAGCAGCTCCTTGTCATCAGAACGACATTCTATACCCAATGCACCTTGACCGATTGCAGGGATCAAAGTATGCTCATCTAAATATGATGTTACGATATCATCTGACCAACCCATACGTTTTAGCCCTGCTGCAGCTAATAATATGGCATCATAATCTTCATTATTTAATTTACTCAATCGTGTGTCAATGTTACCGCGAATCCATTTTATTTGTAAATGTGGATATTTTGCAAGTATTTGTGCACCACGTCTTAGCGAACTGGTACCAACAATACTTTGATTTGGCAATGATTCTAGCGGAACATGATTTTTAGCAATATATGCATCGTATGGATTTTCTCTGTCAGGTATGCAACCTAAAGTCAATCCATCTGGAATTACGCTTGGAACATCTTTTAAAGAATGAATTGCCATATCAATTTCTCCATTAAATAGGGCATTTTGAATTTCTTTAACAAATAGACCTTTTCCGCCCACTTTAGATAATTGTTTATCTAAAATTCGATCGCCTTTCGTTACGATTTCTTTTATTTCCACTTCTAAACTAGGATCTACCATTTTTAATTTATCAATAAATTGTCTACTTTGTGTTAAAGCTAACTTACTTCTTCGTGAACCTACTACTAATTTACGCATCATGCGCAACCTCCTAGAAACAAGTCTATTCATTCAACTAAATCACACTTCAATAAATACCTGTCCATTGATGAAAATCAGATATATGTGAAGCGAAAAATAAATTAATCATACTAAGACAAAACAATATGATATTAAAATAAATTAATTTGTGCTTTGTTAGCATTTTTTTAACTCTAAAAATTAAATAAATTCCATATAATAATGTTATGATTGAAGACATAATAACTTTAGGGTCTACAATGATATTTACCCCTAATGTATTAAACCCCCATTGTGCACCTAATACAATACTTAATATGATGAATATGAAACCAATTAAACTACTGTAAAATACCACTTGTTCAAGCGTAGCTACACTACCTATTCTAAAATATTTCTGGTCAAACCGTTTTTGCTTCAAATTATTGTATTGTATTAAATATAAGATACAATTTACAAACGCAAAGGCAAATAATGCGTAACTAATTACCGCCAAACTTATATGCACAATAAGCAATTCATTGATAATATTGAGTTTTTCACCAGTGCTTTGATAATGCATAGGTTGGAACGTATTGATTGCAATAAATAAAAAACCAATCATATTAAATAAAAATATAGATAAGTTTATTTGTTTTATCACATTGATTACTATGGAAATAGAAATAATAAGCCATGCTACAGCAAAAAACACATCAAATATATTACCTAATGGAATTTGTTTCGTTACATTTACATATAAAGATAAAGAGATTGTTTGTAACATCCAAACAATCCCCAATGAAACAAAACCAATCATTTTAACTCTATGATGCTTTTTCAAAAAATCATAAAAATAACAAGCAATGCTAAATAAATAAATTAATAATATAAGTTCATTTAATCTAATGAACGAAAATTCTTGCATATCATCACCATTTGCATTTACTTATTCAAAACTAAAAATTTGACTTGTTGTTGTTACATTGCGTTTTTTCTCTTTTGGTTTATAGGCTTGTTCAGCTTCAATGTCAAAAATGTTTTGAAATAGCTCTAATTTTTCGTTACTTTTTTTGTCACTACTCAACTCTTTTGCTTGCTTAATAGGATCTTTTAACATTTGATTTATGATACTTTTAGTGTGTTTTGATATCACTTTACGTTCTCTTTCTGTTAATCCAGGGAGTTTTCGATCAATACTACTCATTGTATCTTCTTGAATATCCATCGCTTTTTCTCTAAGCGCGCGAATAACAGGAACAACACCTAACATATTAACCCATTCATTATGTGCATCAATTTCTGCTGGAATTCTTTGTAAAATTTCATCAGCAGCATTTTGACGTTGTTTTAGGTTCGCGTCTACTAAACCTTTCAAATCGTCAACATCATAATTAAAAACATCTTGAATCGTATCTATGCCTGGTTCAATATCTCTTGGAACCGCAATATCTATCAACACGAGAGAATCATTTTTCCGTTGTGATTGAATCGTAGCCATCATGCTATTTGTAATGATATATTCATCTGAACTCGTTGAACTAATCACAATATCCGCATGTGCCAAAAGTTGTGGTAGTGCCTCTATAGATTCATATTTAACATTGTGTGCAGTTGCTAATTTCTGTGCTTTACTCACAGTCCTATTAACAATGGTTACATCAGTTACGTCTGAACCTATCAAATTCAAGAGTGATAGCTCACTCATATCCCCTGCACCAATAATCAAAGCACTTTTATTATTAATTTTGCCAAATACTTTTTTACTAAGTTCAACTGCTGCATATGAAACACTAACTGCATTATCTGCAATATCCGTTTCATTATGCGCTTTTTTCGCAAAAGTAATCGCTTGTTTAAACAGATGATTAAATATAGTACCAGTTGTATCTTCTTCTTGAGCAATAAAGAATGCATCTCTAATTTGTCCAAGAATTTGAGTTTCTCCTAACACTACAGAATCTAAGCCTGAAGTAACTTGCAATAAATGTCTTACTGCTGCGTCCCCCACAGTTACTTCAGTCATTTCTTTAATCTCTTCAACATCAAACCCAAAATTTCTCGCTAAAAAACGTTGAATATAATAGCGACCTGTATGAATTTGATCAACAACAGCATATACTTCTGTGCGATTACAAGTTGATAATATTACATTTTCTAAAATAGATTTAGTTTCGAATAAATCAACATTGGCTGAACGTATGGCATCATCTTTAAAAGCAACTTGTTCTCTTAGTGCTACATCTGCTGTACGATGATTAATGCTTATCGCAATTAAATGCATTTATAACGCCCTCCATACATATTACAATAACTAAATTATAACACAATTATCATTTGAGTTAAGCATATTGCACACGTAAATTAGAAATATTCTAATCTACATTCAAATAGTTGTCATAATTTATAGGCTTTAACCGTTTTCTCAACATTCTATATATATTTTGCAATTATATCCCATACTTGTTGTTGCTTATTCGCTTGGATAGAAGAATAACTGATAATTTCATCTTCAGGTTCCATTTCAAGTTTTCGCTGGACATTGGCTAAATGTTTCTGTACTTTACCTTTAGCGATTTTATCTTCTTTTGTAGCAACTACTAATGTCGGAATATCAAAATACTTCAAATAGTTATACATTAAAATATCATCTTCTGTAGGATTATGTCTCAAATCAACAAGCTGAATGACAAGTTTTAAAGACGTTCTCTGAGAAATATATTTTTCAATCATTTTTCCAAACGCTTCACGTTGTTTTTTACTCACTTTAGCATAACCATAACCTGGCACATCTACAAATACCAGTTGATTATCAATATTATAAAAATTGAGCGTTTGTGTTTTACCTGGTTGTTGTGAAGTTCGTGCCATATTTTTACGTCCAATCATACTATTAATAAAAGATGATTTACCAACATTGGAACGACCACTGAGTCCTACCTCGCTCAAACCAGTTTCAGGATATTGTTCAGGCTTTACCGCACTGATTAATAATTCTATTTCATTAGGATTTATTTTCATTACCGACCCTCTTTTCTATTAAAGTCACTTCATTATTATATTACACAATTTCACTTATTTATATGTATTTTTATATGATTTATATTCCATTTTAAAAGAAAAAGGCTAAGACACATTTATAATGTCTCAGCCTTTTAGTCTTAATTTTCAACATTGACTAATATAAAACTTTGATAATCTAATATATACAACGTTAATCAAAACTCATAGGGCAACCAGTACTAATCAATTGATTCGCTTTGATTCAGCCCTTTATTTTCAAACTATTTTATTAAGCAGAAGTTTGTTCCTTATTAACGAGATTTCCTTCTTTATCGTATAGTTCAGGATCTTTTTCATCATTAATCGTTTCTTCAGTGATTACCACTTTTACAACACCATCAGAAGATGGAACATCATACATAATATCGATTAATGCTTCTTCAATGATTGAACGTAAGCCACGCGCACCTGTTTTACGCTCAATCGCTTTGTTACTAATTGCAGACAATGCTTCGTCTGTAAATTCTAGTTCTACATCATCTAGTTCTAACATTTTTGTATATTGTTTTACTAAAGCATTTTTTGGTTGTGTTAAAATATTTTTCAATGCATCAACATCTAGTGTTTCTAGATTTGCAACAATAGGCACACGACCAATAAACTCTGGAATTAGACCGTATGATTGTAAATCTTCAGGTCTGATTTGTTCTAAGATAGCATCCTCATCATATTTAGATGCTTCACTACTAGAAAATCCAATGACTTTTTCACCTAGTCTGCGTTTAATGACTTCATCAATACCGTCAAATGCACCACCAAGTACAAACAAGATATTTGTAGTATCTATTTGAATTAATTCTTGGTTAGGATGTTTACGTCCGCCTTGTGGTGGCACGCTTGCAGTTGTACCTTCAAGAATTTTCAATAGCGCTTGTTGTACACCTTCACCTGAAACATCTCTTGTGATAGAAGTATTTTCTGATTTTCTAGCAATTTTGTCGATTTCATCGACATAAATGATACCTTTTTCAGCTTTATCTATATCAAAATCAGCTGCTTGAATTAAACGAAGTAATATATTTTCAACGTCATCGCCAACATATCCGGCTTCAGTGAGACTCGTAGCGTCTGCGATTGCAAAAGGCACATTTAATGTTTTAGCTAAAGTTTGGGCTAAAAGGGTTTTACCGCTACCTGTTGGCCCAATTAAAGCAACGTTACTTTTTTGTAATTCTACGTCATCTTCATTTGGACCTAAATTTTGAACACGTTTATAATGATTATATACTGCGACAGCTAAAGATTTTTTAGCTTTTTCTTGGCCAATAACATAATCATTTAATTGATCCATAATTTCTTTAGGAGTTGGTAATTCTGTTAGTCCTTCTGATTCTGATTGAGCTAACTCTTCTTCAACTATTTCTGAGCATAACTCAATACATTCGTTACAAATATATACGCCACTTCCTGCGACCAATTTTTTAACTTGGTCTTGATCTTTACCACAGAAAGAGCATTTTAAATTTTCTTCATCTTCATTGAATTTGAACATTCTATTTACACCCCTATTCCCTAAAGACTATACTAGATAGCATTTTAATATGCAACTTGAACAAATCTCAAGTTTTTTGCACAAAACATTGTAGCAGACACATTAATTGAATGCATCTGCTACTAGTTTACAATATTAAACAACTATACTTTGTTTCTACAAACAATATGCTTGTGACATTTTTAGTTATGCTTCAGAGTCATCTTTAGATGGTTCTACTAATTTCGCTTCTTCTACTAACATATCAATAACCTTTTGAATACGTACATCATTTTTAACAATGTCAGTGTTACCAAGTGTTTGTTTAATATCTTCTACAGATATATTAAACTGTTCACTCATTTTTTCTAATTCTTTGTCGATGTCAGCATCAGATACTTCTACTTCTTCTGCATCAGCAATCGCAGTTAATGTTAAATTTGTTTTAACGCGTTCCTCAGCATCATCTTTCATTTGCTCTCTTAATTGTGACTCATCTTGTCCAGAAATTTGGAAATAAGTTTCTAAATTAAGACCTTGTTGTTGCATACGTTGTCCAAATTCTTGAACCATGCGGTCTAACTCAGTTTTAATCATCGCTTCTGGAACATCAATTGTTGTGTTATTCGTAGCTTTATTAATAGCTTCTTCTTTTTGAGTATTCTCAGCGTCTGTAGCTTTTTGTTCAGCTAAACGTTTACGTAAGTTTTCTTTATACTCATCAACTGAGTTAGCCTCTGCATCTAATTCGTTTGCAATTTCATCATTTAATTCTGGAACGTCTTTATATTTGATTTCATTAACTTTTGTTTTGAAAGTAGCTTCTTTTCCAGCTAATTCTTCAGCATGGTATTCTTCTGGGAATGTTACATTAACATCTTTTTCTTCGCCAGTTTTAACACCAACCAATTGTTCTTCAAAACCTGGAATAAATGAACCTGAACCAATTTCAAGGTCGTAGCCTTCAGCTTGTCCACCTTCAAATTGTTCACCATCAACATAACCATCAAAATCAATGTTTACCGTATCACCATTTTCAACTGCACCATCTTCTTTAACAACCATTTCTGCTAGATGTCCAAGTTGATGATCGATTGATTCTTGTACTTCTTCTTCAGTTAATTCAGTATTTTGTTTTTCAATTTCTAAACCTTTGTAATCACCAAGTTCAACTTCAGGTTCAACTACAACATTTGCTTCAAATGTCATGTCTTTACCTTTTTCAATTGATGTTACATTGATTTCTGGTTGATCAACTGGTTTAATGCCAGTTTCGTCAATAGCTTCACCATACGCTTCTGGTAATAAGATATCAACTGCATCTTGATACAATGCTTCTACACCAAAGCGTTGTTCAAAAATTTGGCGAGGTACTTTCCCTTTACGGAAGCCCGGCACATTAATTTGTTTAACCACTTTTTTGAAAGCTTGATCAATTGCTTTGTCTACTTTTTCTGCTGGAACAGTAACAGATAAAACACCTTCGTTACCTTCCTTTTTTTCCCAAGTTGCTGTCATGTATAAAAACCTCCATGATTATCCTATTTTATTTTTTCAACTTCATTATTATAGCACACGTCAAAGCTCGACACAAATTATGAATTTTATATGAATAATTAATAAAAAGTTGAAATTTATTATAATTTTATATTACCTCTTAACTCCATTACCCATTTTTCATATGAGTTAATGATAAAACTACTTATTTTTCTTTATCTAACGACTCAATGAATGCAAGCACATGATTCGTTTCATCGATACTTTCTAAACCTAACATTGATTTGAAATAATTTGTATAACCTTCTATCCAAGTTTCCTTTGTTGCAATGAGTTCAACATTTAATGGATAAAGTAAAATGGCATGATTATTCAGCATATGAAGCGCTTCTTCTACAAGTTGTTGTGCTGCACCATCTTCAAGTTGCTTCAGAACGTTAGGTATAACTTCAGTTTTAAATAAAGTTTGTTCTAGCCCTTCAAGATTCTGTGGAATCACATTGATTTCATATCCATATTTATGAATAGAAATCGTTTGGTCATTTTTTGCAAAACGCAAGTATTCCAACATAATAGTTACGACATTCGGTGCGAGTTTCAGCTCATTCAACAAATGAATCACTGTATCTTGATAACGATATTGACTATGATCTATGAGCGTCAGCATAATGTTAACTTGTTCTTTAAGTGTTAATGTATCAAAACTTTGTAGCATTTGAGCTGCATGTTCATTATGTTTATCAATTTGGCTTAAAGCAAATTCCTTGATTGGAAATAATTCCATTCTAGTCTTATGATCATTGACTTCATCTATGATTTGATTAATAATTTCAACAACTTCAAAATATTGTCCTAAGCCATTTAAACTTTTAACATAATAAATCATCAAATCATCATAATTAGATATACCTTGTTTTAATAGAATGATTGCCTCTTCACGTAGCTCTAAATAATGTTCCATTTTAAAAAGCATCGCACATTTTAATAAAGCCATTTGTTCATCAAGTTCGAACTGAGCTTCTAATGACTCAAACAACTGATAAGCTTGTGCTAAATTATTTTCATTAAAAGCTTGTTTAATTTCTCTAATCAACTTTTCTTTTGATCTCGGAAATGGAATGATATCAGACATTAATCAACACCTCTATTGTATTGCCTGTAAAATGAGCGCACTCCATGTTTCAAATTCATCATAATTGTCTATCTTGTTATGGTTGACCCATTTAATTTTTAAAGTGTCGGTCTCTTTTGCTTCTACATCATTACTGTTAACATTAATCTTAAATACAACACCTAAATGTACTTCACCAACTTCATTTGTATCATCATTGATAAAGCCTATGTATGCTAAATTTTGTGATTTACTTTCAGAAAGGCCTACTTCTTCATTTAATTCTCTCTGAGCGTTCACTCTAAGCACTTCATTAATAGATTCAGCACCTTTAACGTCATTCATATGGCCACCAACACCGATCGAAGACTGACCATGCAAACGCGTTTCTCCGCCACCTGAGAGTCGTTCATAAACTAATATTTCATCGTGCTCATTTTCTAAAATGCAATACGAAATAAGTTGTTTATAACTTGGATCTTCTTCCATATCACCACGTCGTTTAATTTCATAATTCGATAGTGTTTCAAAAATGTCTTGTCCCTTGTTCGAATTTTTATCTAAAAATCCATTAAACTGATTATTTTCATTATCAAATAAAATTTTTCTTGGTACTACCGTAATCATTTCGTCAAATTTAGACATTAGTTTCTCCTTCATATGTGACTTCCTTGTCATTTTATCAAAACATTCACGTATCTCAAAACAATACTAATAGCAAAACGCTTACTCGCAGGTAAATTATTAATCATCTAATATTTCAACCTTTGAATCTAAATCATTAACCTTATAAAGGTATTAACACAAGCATATCTATCATAAAGTATTTACGCAGTGCCAATACCACATAAAAGCCTGAGACAATATGGTGTCCCAGGCTTTATTTAAAAATTATTTTAAAGCTTCTTTAGCTTTTGCTACTAATTCACCAAAAGCTTTGTCATCTGAAATCGCGATTTCAGAAAGCATTTTACGGTTTACGTCGATATCAGCTTTTTTCAAACCATTCATTAATCTTGAATAACTCATATCATGTTGACGTGCTGCAGCATTAATACGTGTAATCCATAATTTACGGAAGTCACGTTTTCTTTGACGACGGTCACGGAAAGCATATTGACCTGATTTCATAACTTGTTGTTTTGCAACTTTATACAATGTGCGTTTTGCACCAAAGTAACCTTTAGCTAATTTAATCGTCTTTTTACGACGCGCTCTTGTTACTGTTCCACCTTTTACTCGTGGCATAATAAATTCCTCCTTAAAATGTGTACATTCTTAAATTTTTCGCTGTTTCTCAGGCTATCTCATCAATTATTTTTTATAAGATAATAATTGTTTTACACGTTTCATGTCTGATTTGTGCACTAATGAAGCTTTACGTAATTTACGTTTTTGTTTAGTTGTTTTATTTGCAAACATATGTGAAGTGAAAGCTCTTGAACGTTTTAATTGACCTGAAGCAGTTCTTTTAACACGTTTAGCAGCTCCACGGTGGGTTTTCATTTTAGGCATGATTCATTTCCTCCTGTATTATCTAATATTATTTTTCGTTTATTGGGTTAAGCATAATGAACATTTGACGACCGTCCATTTTAGGTCTTTGCCCAATAGTTGCGATATCTTTACATTCTTCAGCGAATTTTTCTAAAACTCGTTGACCAATTTCTTTATGCGTAATCGCACGTCCTCTGAAACGAATAGAAACTTTACATTTATCGCCTTTTTCTAAGAACTTACGTCCATTTTTCAATTTAGTTTGGAAATCATGTTCCTCAATTGTTGGACTTAAGCGAATTTCTTTAAGGTTGATTGTTTTTTGTTTCTTTTTCATTTCTTTTTCTTTTTTCTGTTGTTCGAATTTGTATTTACCGTAATCCATAATCCTTGCAACAGGTGGTTTAGCGTTTGGAGCCATTAAGACTACATCTAAACCTACTCTTTCAGCCATTTCTAGGGCTTCGGATTTTGATTTAACACCAATTTGTTCTCCGTCTTGCCCTATCAAACGTAATTCTTTTGCGCGAATCTTTTCGTTAACTTGAGTCTGATCTTTTGCTATGGTTGACACCTCCAAGATTTTTACGAAATTATCCCAAGCAAAAAGAGCGAGTATATAATATACCCGCTCTTCTCTACACATGATATTTTCATGTATATATAGACCTGCCAACTGCATTTAGCGTCGCTACAGGTGAGAAGCGGGAGCTTCTACTTGGTTCGTTTCGTATTCAACATTACCTATCTTAGCAACTATCTTCAAATAAGTCAACAGTTTATTTTAATTATGTTTAATTTCGTCCATATCTATGTCTTGTCGTAAGTTCACTTTCTCTAATGGTACCATTTTCGTTTTATAACGTAATTTATGATAAATAAAGAATGCTAGAAATACTGGAATACCCATATATGTGATAATAAATCGGTTCAGGTTAAAGTCACCTGTTTTGATAAAATCTACGTCTTGTCCAATAATGACTAACACACATAGGACACCAGCAAAGATTGGGCCAAATGGGAATAGTTTAGCTTTGTATTTTAATTTAGATTTATCATAATTTTGCTTGTCAAATGCTTTTCTGAATCTATAATGACTGACTGCGATACCTACCCAAGCGATAAAACCAGTCATACCACTTGCAGCAACAATATATTCGTAAGCATCACCACTCAAATGTTGCAATACAAAGATGCCCACGACAATCACAGCTGTCGTAATTAACGATACATACGGTACGCCGTTTCTATTTGTTTTACCAAAAACTGGATATGCTAATTTGTCTTTACTCATGGAGTATAGCATTCTAGTCGATGCATACATTCCAGAATTACCAGCAGATAATACCGATGTTAAGATAACGGCATTCATAAATGATGCTGCAAATGCTAATCCAGCATTTTTAAATACAAGTGTAAATGGTGAGGTAGCAATATCATCGCCACCACCCATTAAAGAAGGACTATCATACGGTATTAACATACCAATTACAAAAATTGCTAATATATAGAAAATCAATATTCTCCAAAATACTTGTTTAATTGCTTTAGGTACTGCTCGTTCTGGATTTTCAGATTCACCAGCTGTAATACCGATTAATTCAGTACCTTGGAATGAGAAGCCTGCAACTAAGAATACACCAAGAATTGTCAGTAGACTACCACCTAAGCCGTCACCAAGAATTGGGCCACCGCCTTTAGAAAATGTGTCAAAACCTACGAATTCTCCACCCATAATTCCAAGTATAGTAAGTAGACCGATGGCAATAAAAATGATAACTGTAACAACTTTAATTAATGCAAACCAGTATTCACTTTCACCATAAACTCTAACAGACAAAGCGTTTAGTCCAAATATAATAATTAGGAACAAACAGCTCCAACTCCAAGCTGGTATACCTGAAAGAGGTGTCCAATATTGAATCACTTGTGCAGCAATCGTAACATCTGCAGCAACTGTAATAACCCAGTTGAACCAATAATTCCATCCCAATGCAAATCCAAGTGATGGATCAACAAAACGCGTAGCATAAGTACTAAATGAACCAGAAACAGGTAAATAAGTAGCCATTTCTCCTAAAGATGTCATAAGGAAAAATACCATTGCTCCAATAATTGCATATGCAAGTAATGCACCCAAGGCACCTGCATCATGAATTGCACCACCAGAAGTCATAAATAAACCAGTACCAATACAACCACCAATAGCTATCATGGATATATGACGATCTTTTAGCCCTCTTTTAACTCCATTATTTTGATTTACTTCTTTTGCCATAGATGCTCCCTTTCCTTTAAACTTAGAGGCCAACTTACTATGCGATTATAATTATACTTTTATAGTTATTAATAACCTTTACATCGGAATATACATGTTATTTAACCAATTTGCTATAAATTTCCCGTTTTAGTATGAATAATAATCTTAAACCTAAATAAAATGGTTACATACCTATTAGATATGCAACCATTTTAGTCATAGCATTTATATAGGTAGCACATCACATATGTGACAGTCCAGTCTCTTTCGAAAACTGACCCAACCAATAGTGAAAAATGGTCACTTTTGATTTCGGCATTTTTACCTTTCACAAATCCTACATACGCTCCAAATAGCTTACAGATTGTTACTGATTAAAAACGCAACCTCTAACTCAATTTTTTTATTTTTTTATTTCACTAAGATTCAATATACATGATTTCAACATTACTTTCAAGGTTATCTTTGTTTTTTAAGTCTGATTTCATCTACCAAATCCCAAATAAATGATTCTTTTTCAACCGTTTCTTGATCTTGCGAACCATATTTTCTAACATTCACTTCATTATTTTCCATCTCTTTATCCCCAACGACAAGTTGATAAGGGATTTTTTGCATTTGTGCTTCTCTGATTTTGTAACCCATTTTTTCATTTCGATCATCTATTTCGACTCTTATACCTTGTGATTTAAGTTCGTCTTGTAAATGTCGAGCATAATCATAATGCAAGTCAACGTTTACTGGAATAATTTCAACTTGTTTTGGTGCTAACCACGTAGGGAAAGCTCCTTTAGTTTCTTCTGTTAAAAATGCAACAAAGCGCTCCATTGTCGAAACAACACCACGATGGATGACTACAGGTCTATGTTGCTCACCGTCTTTTCCTATATATGACAATTCAAATTTTTCAGGTAGTAAGAAGTCTAATTGAGCCGTAGATAACGTTTCTTCTTTACCCATAGCTGTTTGTACTTGAACATCTAACTTAGGACCGTAAAAGGCTGCTTCCCCAATAGCTTCTTCGTATGCTAAACCTAGTTCATCAACCGCTTCTTTCAACATACTTTCTGCTTTATTCCACATTTCATCATCATCAAAGTACTTTTCTTTATCCTCAGGATCTCTGTAACTCAAGCGGAATTTATAATTTTCAAATCCAAAGTCTTCATAAACATCGACAATTAAATTAACAACGCGTTTGAATTCTTCTTTTATTTGATCTGGTCTTACAAAAATATGTGCATCATTTAAAGTCATTCCTCTAACACGTTGTAATCCAGAAACAGCACCACTTGCTTCATAACGATGCATTGTACCTAATTCAGCAATGCGAATTGGTAATTCACGATATGAATGTGGTTTATTCGCATAAATCATCATATGGTGAGGGCAATTCATAGGTCTTAACACCATTTCTTCATTTTCATCTAATTTCATAGTTGGGAACATGTCTTCTTGATAATGATCCCAGTGTCCTGATGTTTTATATAAATCTACATTTGCCATCACTGGTGTATACACGTGATCATAACCCATGCTTACTTCTTTATCTACAATATATCGTTCAATTTCGCGACGAATAGTTGCACCGTTTGGTAACCACAATGGTAAACCTGCACCTACTAATTGATTGTTTGAGAATAGTTCTAATTCTTTACCAATTTTACGGTGATCGCGTTCTTTGCGTTCTTCTAACATTTGAAGATGTGCCTTTAAATCTTTTTTATCGAAGAAAGCAGTACCATATATACGTTGAAGCATTTTATTATCACTATCTCCACGCCAATATGCGCCTGCAGTTGATAAAAGTTTAAACTCTTTAATTTTTGAAGTTGATGGTACATGAACACCACGACATAAATCAGTGAATTCACCCTGCGAATACAAAGTAACATTTTCATCTTCTGGAATAGCATCTATTAATTCTAGTTTATACGGATCATCAGCAAAATATGTTTTCGCTTCATCTCTCGATACTACTTTTCGTTCTATAGGATAGTTTTCATTGACGATTTGCTTCATTGTTTTTTCTATTTTTTCAAAATCATCAGATGACACGCTTTCAGACATATCAAAATCATAATAAAATCCACCATCAATGACTGGACCCACACCAAATTTCACATCTCCATATAAACGCTTTAAAGCTTGTGCCATTAAATGTGCAGTAGAGTGACGCAAAACTTCCAAAGCTTCATCACTACCAGGTGTTACAATTTCAATTTCACCATCTGTTTCGATTGGTCTTGTTAAATCAATCATTTGTCCATTTAACTTTCCTGCTACAGCTTTTTTTCTTAAACCAGGACTGATTGAGTGTGCAATCTCTTCTGTAGTAGTTCCTTTTTCAAATGCTTTCGCATTACCATCTGGAAAAGTAATATTTATTTGATCCATTTAAATTCCTCCTATTTATACTTGCCTTAAATCATCACGAAATGGTCATATTACAAACGTAAAACAAAAAGACCCCATCCCTAAAAGGGACGAGGTCTTCGCGGTACCACCCTAATTAAAGTAATTTTTATAATGATAAAAATACTTTACTCTACATAAGTTAACGGTCTTGAGCCGGATGTTGATTAGAACATCTATCATGAAGTAGTAACAGATAATGATACTTACCAAATTCTCATCACACATTGGTTCTCTGTGAAGTATGAAATTATCTATCATGTCTTCATTTTATTTCGCTTGATTTAGATTTAATTATATTATACAACATTTTTTTAATAATTCAATCGTTACGATAATTTTTGCCTTCCAAAAAATATGGTGTTGCTAACGATTTAATTCTTTCCATTATTCTAGCTGCTTTTGTTTTTTCAGTACCATTGCGCGTAACAGAAAGATGATATTCTAATTCTTCAAAGCTTAGGTTAGAGCTAAAAAACGTTGGTAATTCGTGAACCATTCTATAATGAAGTAATGGGCCAATTACTTCATCTCTTGCCCAAGGTGTAATCTCTTCAGCACCAATATCATCTAACATTAACACATGTGATTCACGTACTTTCGCTAACCTTGATTCGAAACTGCCATCTTTAAATCCACCTTTTAAAGTGCGAATAAATTCTGGTAGATATACAATCGTAGAAGGTACTTTTTCAACTTTTAATTCATTGGCAATCGCACCTAATATAAATGATTTTCCAGTTCCAAAAGGACCATGTATATATAAACCTTTGACTTGGGGCGCTTTTTCTACTATTTTTTCACAAATATCGGTTGCTGCCATTGCAACATCTATACGATCTCTTTTGTCCATATAAATATCGCTTAATTTCGCATTTAATGTATCTCGTTGCATATGATGTGAAGCAATTAAATGGGCATCAAATTTTTCTTCGTCATGTTTGATTTTACATGGACAAGGTAGGTAACGAATTTTTATGTGCTGATTTTCTACATATAATTCAGGCACATGACCCTTAACAAAGTTCGGACAATCTTTAAAGGCATGGCCATCATAATGTTTTTCTTGATCTTTGTATTCTTGTAAAATATTCAAATCTTCATCAATCATTGCATTAGTTACTTCTGATTGATGTGTCTCTAAAAACATTTTGACATCTGGATCATTGATAACATCTTTTTTTATCTTTTCAATTCGCTGACTTAAATCCTTAGAGTCACCCATAATATGATTGAAAGACTTCATATATTATTCCTCCTCTCGCTTACTATTCAATCGTTTTAACAACGCTTCACGGTCTCTTTTTAACGCTTCATCTTCATCTGGATTATTAAGTTCTTCAAAACTTTGACTTTTCGTTTCTTTACTATCTCGTTCTTCTAGCCATTTAGGTGTCATTTCCCTAGAAACGAGTTGTTTAGGTTTATAACTACCATTTTTAGTTTGATTTGACTGTTTGGATGTAGGTTGGTTCACCTTTTTAGCATAATGATACGCTTCTTCTGCAGTTTTGATACCCTTTTTTTTCCAATTTGATGCAATCTCAAAGATATAAGTTTTAGGAAGTTTCATGTCTTCTTTTAACATTACAAATTGTAAAAGTATATTAATTACACCAAATGGTAGTTGTTCTCTTTCAACTAATTCTTCGACCATATACTTTTGCTGCGTCGTCGGTTCAGATTCTGACCACGAAGCAAGCATATCGATGGGGCTAGTTTCGTCTAATTGTTTTAACCAATGATTTGAATCATCTTCTGTTATATTATTTTTTTCCGTGCTGACACCATCTATATAATTTGATTTTTTAGCCTTTAATTTTGGAAGCTGTTGCTCATGTTCTATGAGGTAATAGGTTCTAGCATGTTTACGCATTTCTTCAAAAGAGAGCTCTTGTGCACTAGTGATTGATTTTAAAATAATGCGTTTCATTGCTTCTGGTGTTAAACCATATAAAGTCGCAATCTGTGTGATCAATGCTTTAGCTTCACTATCAATTATTTTAGTGCTAATAAAATGATTTTGTAATAAATCATAAAGTACTTCAAAATCAAAATTTACATTAGATAAATCTGCACCACCATAAGTTTCTTCACTTTCAATCATCTGTGTATCTTCAGTCAGTGCTTTGTTAGGCACTTTAAACACATCAATGAATGTGCGCGTCACATCTTTGTACTGACTTAAGTCAATGGTCATTTGATCCTCGAAATGTGATTTCAGTTGCAAGTAGCGTTGCTTACTTACTTGACTATATAAATATACAGATAACATAGGATCATTAAAAAATTGCTCTGCTGATGGTGGTTGTACAAGCTTGTATACAAAAGAAGAGTGTTGTTTAGAATGATACGCAAAAGATTTTAATAATCCAATGCCTTCTAACAAATCCATTTCCTTTCTGAATTCAAGTAAGTTTATTTTTAATTCATTCATAATAATATAATGTGTCAACACAACATCTTGTTCAAATTCTACGAACTGATTCAAATAATGATACAAACCAATAGCATTTGAGCCAATCATTGGCGTAAATAATCTATTAAGTATTTCTAAATGTTTATGATTTAAATAAAAATGACGCAACACGTGGAAATCATCTTGTGGTCTTAAACCATAATCATAGGACTGTAATCCCATTTAAGAATCACTCCGTTTGTTTTCTGCTAAAATTCCTTGCATTGATTGTAATAGTTGATCAACATCTTTAAATTCTTTATAAACAGATGCAAATCGCACATAAGAAACTTGATCCACATGCATCAATAAATTCATGACGTGTTCCCCTATTTCTCTTGAAGAAATTTCGGCACGTCCTTCATCTCTTAATTTCCATTCTACATTATTAGTAATATCTTCTAATTGTTGATAACGCACAGGTCTTTTTTCACATGAGCGCACCAAACCATTGAGTATTTTTTCAGGTAAAAATTGTTCACGTGTGCCATCTTTTTTGACAACGATTAACGGTCTTTTTTCAATATGTTCAAACGTAGTAAACCTTGTGCCACATTGTTCACATTCTCTTCTACGTCTGATCGCATTAACTTCATCAGCATGTCGTGAATCTACAACGCGAGAGTGCGTTGAACTACATTTCGGGCATTTCATCGAATTACCACCCTCTCAATTTGATTACCATTCATTATACTATAAATCGTTATGCCACAAAAGAATCGTATTACACAATAACGCTATTTATTTATAATAAATACATTTAATCCTTCATATTTAAAATAAAACCTCTCTTTAAAGTGAAAATGCACATTCACTTTAAAGAGAGGTAAAGATATAAGTTAACAATAAATTAATTTTCTTGGATACGCAATTACAAAGCAGTAACCACATTAAATATTTACAGTAATTAGGCTATTAATTAACAACAGTTGATACATTATTTTTTAATAATTGACCAATTTCTTCGGCAACATCAACAACTCTATTTGAATAACCCCATTCATTATCATACCAAGCTATAACTTTCACTTTATTTTCACCCATAATCATTGTACTTTGTGTATCAATAATGGCTGAATGTGGATTTGTGTTAAAGTCCATAGATACAAGCGGTGCATCTTCAGTCGCAATCACATCTTCTAATGTGTTATTTCTGAAAGCTTCATTAACTTGTTCTACTGTGACGTTAGTATCTAAATCAACCACTAAATCAACTAATGATACATTTTTAGTCGGCACTCTTAAAGCCATGCCATGTAGTTTGCCTTCTAGTTCAGGTAAAACTTCTTTAAGTGCTTTAGCCGCTCCAGTCGAAGTAGGAATAATACTTTCATTACATGAACGCGCACGTCTTAAGTCTTTATGTGGATTATCAATATTATTTTGATCATTAGTAATAGCATGCACTGTTGTCATTAAACCATTTTGAATACCGAATTGGTCATTAAGTACTTTTGCCACAGGCCCAATGCAATTCGTTGTACAAGAAGCATTACTAAAGATATCATATTTTTCAATGTCTAATTGATCATTATTCACACCTTTAACAATCATTTGTACATCTCCACCTTTAGATGGTCCTGTTAACAACACTTTTTTAGCACCAGCCGAAATATGAGCGACTGCTTTATCACCGTGATTAAATTTACCAGTAGCTTCAATTACAATATCTACATCAAGTTCGCCCCATGGTAAATTTTCTGGATTTCTGTCAGCAACAAGTTTTATTTCACGGTCATCAACTTTTATACCATTCTCAATAGGTTCTACCTTTAAATCGAAATTACCATGTGTTGTATCATAATTGATTAGGTGAGCAATTGTTTCTGGTGGATAGCTAGCATTAATCGCGACTACATTCATATTTTCATTTTTTAGCGCTATTCTTAATACCATTCTTCCTATTCTACCCATTCCATTAATTGCAATATTTGTCGTCATTCGAAGCACCCCTCGTTTTAGTGTTATACTTTATGGAATTAGTATAACATAAATCGATAAATGCGAAAGCGTTTTCTTAAAGAAAAATTTAAAAAACTTAAAATAATTAAAATTGTAGTTTTCTAAACGATTAATTTTAGAAAAATCTTTATCCTTATTATTATTGATATACAAAAAAATCCCTCCAAAGTTTTCATTTATTAAATGTCCACTTTGAAGGAATCAAATAAGTATGATTTTAAAAACATTGTTATTTAAATTTCTTGCGAATGACCTGTTTCACTTTCGATATAACCTTCATCAGTTAATAATTGTTCTAAGTTTTGTTTTAAATCTAATTTAGAATCTCGATTATCGATAACATGGTCTGCCATTCTGCGTTTTTTATCTATGGATATTTGACTATAAACACGTGCCTTTGCATCCTCCATAGAAATATCATTACGTTGCATTAATCTATCAATTTGGATACTTTCAGAAGTATAGACAAGCCATACTTCATCGACTGTATCTTGTAGTTCATTTTCATAAAGTAATGGGATATCCATTATTACATTATATCCATCTTTTAGAAATGCTTCTTTTTCTTGTTCCATAATGGTTCTAACAATTGGATGTACGATTTCATTTAATTCTAATCTTTTTTCTGGATAGTTGAAAATAATATCTCCTACATATTCTCGGTTCATATTACCATCTTCATCGATTGCTTCTTCTCCGAATGTTGAACGCACCTGCTCTAGTCCTTCAGAACCTTTTTCAACAGCTTTACGTGATGCAATATCTGCATCAACAATTTTAAAACCATGTGCTGTTAACAATTCTGAAACAGTTGATTTTCCTGATGCGATACCACCAGTTAATCCAATAACTTTAGGCATAATTTCACTCTTCCTTCATTTTTGACATACAGGACAGAAATGACTATTACGTGTTGCAATGATTTGTGTCTCAATATCATTTCCGCACACTTTACATGTCTTTTGTTTATATACATTTAAATGTTGTTGCATCGTACCTGTACTTCCATCTGCATGGAGATAATCTGAAATACTGGTACCTCCATATTTAATACCCGCTTCTAACACTTCTTGAACATAATAAAATAACATTTCTTTTTCTTGATAATTTAAATCTTTAGATATACGTGCTGGATGGATACCTGCTCTAAATAATGCTTCACAGGCATAGATGTTACCACAACCTGAAACTACTCTATGGTCTAATATCATTTGTTTGATTGGTTTATTTTGATATAATTTTTTATCAAACCATGACATATAATGTGGTAATGCTTCTTTCTCAAAAGGTTCCGGTGCGATTTTTAAAAATGATGGATATCCTTCAAATGAAGCAACATTTCTAATCTCACCAAATCTCCGAATATCTGAGTAAACTAAGAGTTTGTCATTATCTAATTTAAAAATAACATGCCAATGTTTACGATAATTGGGAGCACTGATATCTTCTAAATGATCTACGACAAAAAACCCACCTGCCATACCTAAATGGCTAATAATTATTCTTTGTGTCGAACTATTTTCAATATAAAAAACAATATATTTGCTACGTCTTTCAATATTATGAATCGTGTAGCCTTTAGTATAATGTTTAAATGTATCTAAAGATAACCCTTTAATAATCGTTTCTTTATTATTATTTTTTCCTTCTATCACTTTATCAGAGAACATAATATCCTCAATTTTTTGCCCTTTTACAAAAGGCCTTATCCCTCTTGTAACATGTTCAACTTCAGGTAGTTCAGGCACCATATTCCCCTCTTTCTATTTCGCGTCATACCATGTTTGTCCATAACTAGATTCTACTTTCAATGGAACATCTAATTTCAATGCATTATCCATTATCTTTTCAATAAATTTTTCAAAGTCTTCTACTTCTTCTTCTGGCAATTCAAAAATTAACTCATCGTGTACTTGTAGTAATAGTTGAGCATGAAAATCTGTATGTTTAACCTCGTTAGCAAAATGAACCATCGCAAGTTTGATGATATCTGCTGCGCTTCCTTGTATAGGTGTATTCATTGCTGTTCTTTCAGCAAAACTTCTTAAATTAAAATTTCTACTTGTAATATCTGGAATATAGCGTCTTCTATGAAGCAGTGTCTCTACATAACCTTGCGCTTTACAATCTTTAACTATGTCTTCCATATATTGTTTAACACCAGGGAAACTGTCCAGATAATCATCTATAAATTTTTTGGCTTGTTTTCTAGTTATTCCCAAGCTTTGGCTTAATCCATAGTCACTTATACCATAAACAATACCAAAATTCACAGCTTTTGCTTGTCTCCGCATTAAACTATCAACATTTTCAGGTTCTACGTCAAAAACTTTCACTGCTGTGGCTGTATGAATATCTTCATCATTGATGAACGCCTGTTTCAAACTTTCATCTTGTGTAATATGTGCCAGTACTCTTAATTCAATTTGTGAATAATCGGCTGAAAAGATAACATTATTTTTATCGCTTGACTTAAATGCTTTTCTAATTTTTCGACCTTCTTCTAAACGGACTGGTATATTTTGAAGGTTTGGATCGATTGATGATAGACGTCCAGTTTGAGCCAATGTTTGATTAAATCGAGTATGAATACGATTATCTTCAGCAATCACTTTTTGTAAGCCTTCAACATACGTTGATTGTAATTTAGCTAATTGCCTATATTCTAAAATATATTCTATGATTGGATGTTCTCCTTGTAACTGTTCTAATACATCAACCGCTGTAGAGTATCCTGTCTTTGTCTTTTTAATGACAGGTAACTTTAATGTTTCAAATAATACAACACCTAATTGTTTTGGTGAGTTAATATTAAACTTTTCACCTGCAGCATCATAGATATTGTCAATTAAGACATCTAATTTACTTTGAATTTCTACTTCCATTTGTTGTAGTTCACTAAGTTCAGTATAAATGCCTGTTTCTTCCATTTTACTTAAAATACGAGCCAACGGTAATTCTAAATGATGTAATAAATCAGTTTGATTATAGTCATCCAATTGTTGTTGAATTTTTGGTTTAACTTGGTTAATGGCGTTGATAATAGTTCCCACATAAGGATTTAATACGTCATCTGATGGAATTTGTTTTTTCTTGCCTTTTCCATATATTGCTACACTTGATTGAACATAATGCTGACCATAGTTTGCTACCACAGAATTCACATCATCTATTGTGCGTGAAGGATCAATAATGTAACTAGCTAGCATCACATCAAACACAATATGCTTAATATTAATACCAAGTCGATGTGCTACGATATAAGACTTTTTGGCATCGTAGACGATTTTTTCAGTCTTCTCATTTTCAAGCCAAGCAACCAGTGACTGATTTTGTGAAAGTTGTTCGGCATTGACTACGACATAATGTTGACCATCGAAGAAGCCAAATTTCAAAATATTGTCTTTTAAGTAATTGGCACCATCTAACTCGAAATGGATGATTGCTGTTTTTAATGAGTTGAAATCAATTTTTGTAAAATCATCTTCTAGTTCAATATCCATCTCTTGAACGTCAGAGTCATTAATTGAAGCATCCATCTGGTCTAAGAGTTGGTTAAATTCTAATTTTTTAAATAGTTCAATTTTGTCATCAGTATCTGATTGATCAGGCAATTTAGTATCTTCTAATGATACTTCAATTGGACTATCACAATTGATAGTCGCCAACGTTTTACTCATTAAAGCATCATCTTTACTATTTTCAAGCTTTTCTTTCAATTTTTTACCCGAAACTTCATCAATATGTTCGTATACATTTTCTACTGTGGAAAATTGGTTTAATAGTTTAATAGCTGTTTTTTCTCCAACGCCTGCCACACCAGGAATATTATCAGAACTATCCCCCATTAGACCTTTCATATCAATAATTTGTTTCGGCGATAAACCATTATATTTTTCAGCTATAAATTCTGGAGTATAATGGTCGACATCTGTAACACCCTTTTTAGTGTAATAGATTGTAACATCGTCAGTAGCTAATTGTGTTAAGTCACGATCACCAGTAATGATTATTGTTTGGAAGTTTTCATGATTAGCTTGTTTGCTTAAAGTACCTATAATGTCATCTGCTTCATAGTTTTCTAATTCGTAACGTTTGATACGGTATGCATCCAATAATTGTCTAACGTATGGAAATTGCTCACTAAGTTCTGGAGGAGTGGATTGTCGTCCACCTTTATATTCACTATATTGCGCATGTCTAAATGTTGTTTTCCCAGCATCAAAAGCAACTAAAAAATGTGTGGGTTGTTCTTCTTTTATAATTTTTTCCAACAACATTGCAAAACCATAAACGGCGTTCGTATGAATACCAGCTTTATTTTGTAATAATGGTAACGCATAAAAAGCTCTAAAGCTCAAACTGTTTCCATCAATTAAAATTAATTTATTCAATATTTTAACCTCCAACACATATTTACCTTCCATTTTATCATAAATTATAGGTCAATCCGTATTCATTCGATGAGGTTGAGATAAAATAATTATTTCAATTAATCTCCATGTTATTGTCAGTCACTGTTAATCCACATATTATAGTTTAATGATTAAGCATCACTATGCACATGTTTATCGTCTCTATCACAGGAAGCTTTCCAACCTATTCAATCACAAGCACTTTTCTCTTTGTATAGGACAAAACAATGATTTCTAATAAATTTGAGTTTTTCTTACTCTATTTTTACTAACACAAAATAAAACGACCGATTAACCTTGGCCTATGATGGTTATGGTTAAATCGATCGTAGTTATTATTTTAATCAAAAAATGTGACTCTAAAAGTTGAACCCTTTTCTGGTTCACTAAACACATTAATTCTACCTTGATGGGCTTCCATAATATGCTTTGTAATAGATAAGCCTAAACCTGTGCCTCCTGAATCTCTACTGCGGGCTTTATCTACACGATAAAAGCGTTCAAAGATATGTTTTTGATCTTGCTTACTAATACCAATACCAAAATCTTGAACTTCAAGCACACGCTTATTACCTTCTTTGAAAACACGCACAATGACTTGACTAGAAACTTTAGAATAACTTATTGCGTTCGAAAGTAAATTAAGTGCTACTTGCGAAACTTTATCTTTATTTGCCTCAATAATAATATCTGGTTCAATCTCATTAACTATTGTTATATTTTTACTTTCTGCGATATTTTGCATATGCTTCATTGTTGACTCAGCAATTTCAGATAAACTTGTTGGTTCTGTTTCTAATTGTGTTTGTTGCTCAACATGAGACAAATCTAATAAGTCATATACTAATGTTTCAATACGATTCGATTCTTTAGAAATGATATTTAAGAAGTCATTTAATGTTTGTTCATCATTTTTAGCACCATCTAAAAGTGTTTCGGCGAAGCCTTTTATAGAAGTGATAGGTGTTTTCAATTCATGTGATACATTAGCAACGAATTCACGTCTTAAATTTTCTAATTTTTTCAAATTTGTAATATCATGTAGCACGACTACCATACCGTAAAGATTCTTTTTACTTTTAGATAAAATTGGAATACATGCTGTGTCAAAGTATTTTTGGTGGACTTGGTCAATTGTCAACTCTATTTGATCATAAGTTGATTTTTCAACTTTAAATGCTTCGGCGATTAACTTTTGAATCTCTGGATCTATAAAGTCGATATAGCTTTTATGTTCTACAACATTCTCAGGATTAAACACATCATAATATGATTTGTTTGCAATTACAATCTCACCATATTTATCTATCATTAAAATTGAACTAGGAATATTTTCTATCGTTGTTTTCAATCGATTAGATTGTAACTTTTGTTTATGATTTAATCGTTGTAATCTTCTGGCTAGCTCATTAGTGGTGACGAATAATTCTCTCGTTTCTTTAACATTACTTTCTGGAACCCTAACATGATAATAACCTTCGGCTAATAGGTTTGTTGCATATGTAACTTCATTTATCGGTCTAATGTAAGTTCTATTAATGCTTCTCACGACAAAGAAAATAATAACCAATACAAATAATCCAATTAAACCTACATATTTCCATATACCTATTTGTAGTTCTAATATTTGATTATTAACACCACTGATAATCACATCTTTATCTCTAATCGAAGTTTTAAAAGTGTATCTACGGTCATCCCCTATTTTATCGTAAATTATTTTGGAAGGATTCGCTTCATTATTAATATCATTATTAAATGGGGTCCCTGCTTTTGTGGAAAATACTTCATCGTTACCTTCAGTAAGTATCAAAGTAAAATTTTCGTTTTTTGCAATATCTTTGATTTCATCTGTTTTATCATGATTGTATAAACTGACTAAATGTTGTGCTTGGTGTTCTAAGTCACCTTGCTGGCTTGATATGACTGTATTGTAAATGACATGTGTAATTATTGCACCTAATGCAACAAAACTAATGATAACGATGGTACATAATAAAAATAAGAGTCTTTGGTGAAACTTCAACATTAGACTTTAGGTCTTTCCAATTTATAGCCTAAACCTCTAACTGTTTTGATCAATTTAGGCTGCTTAGGGTTCTCTTCCAATTTATCTCTTAAATGACTAATATGTACATCCACAATTCTTGAGTCACCTGCAAATTCGTAATTCCAAACAGAGTTTAGCATATGCTCACGTGTAATTACTCTGCCTTGTCTTTCAATAAGATATAGTAACAGTTCAAATTCCTTAGGTGTGAGTTCTAATAATTCATCACCACGGTAAACCTCAAAATATTCTGGTCTAATTCTGATAGAACCAATTAAAATATCATCTTCATCATTTTCAACTGGTACTGCTTCATTGATCATGGCAGATCGTCTTAAAATGGCTTTAACTCTAGCTACCACTTCTCTCGGTGAAAATGGCTTAGTCATATAATCGTCTGCACCAAGTTCTATACCTAACACACGATCAAATTCATCATCTTTAGCAGTTAACATTAAAATTGGCACTAAATTTTTATCAGATCGGATCGTTTTACAAACTTCGATTCCATCTTTTTTAGGAAGCATAACATCTAATACAACCAATTCTGGATTTACAGCATTCACTTTTTCTAATGCTTCTTCACCATCATAGGCAACATCCACGATATATCCAGCTTGCTCTAAATTATATTTTAACAAGGTTACAATTGATTGCTCATCATCTACTACAAGTACTTTTTGTGACATAGTATACCTCCAAATTTATGATTACAAATTAATTATAACGTAAATTTTAATAAAAATAACATACTTAAAAGTATTTTTACATAAACTTAATAAATAGAAAATAATTAGTTATTTGTAAAGAAAGCACAAAGAATTTGTATCGTCTACATAAACTATTCTTCAATGAATCAATAACTGGTATTGAATATACTTATTATTCCTGATTTTAATAATACCTTAACATTAATTTTATATTCTAACTATTAAATCTTTCGTTTAAATTATATTTTGCTAAGATTTGCTTGCTCGTAAAATATAATTTAATCAAAATAAAAGAGCGAGATAGAAATCATAATAATCATGATTTCATATCCTCGCTCTTAAGCTAAAGTATTTATTTTCCTTAGAAAAATACTTCTTTATTGTTATTTATTGTCATTTTATTTAATATTTTTGATTAATTCATCAGCGAATTCAGATGTAGATACTTCTTTTGCACCATCCATTAAACGTGCGAAGTCATAAGTAACGACTTTTGAAGCAATTGTTTTTTCGATAGACTCAGTAATCTTGTCAGCTGCTTCTTGCCAACCTAGGTGCTCAAGCATTAATGAAGCACTTAAAATTTCAGATGATGGGTTTACTTTATTTAAACCAGCATATTTTGGTGCAGTACCGTGTGTAGCTTCAAATATCGCATGGCCAGTTTCATAGTTAATATTTGCGCCTGGTGCAATACCAATACCGCCAACTTGTGCTGCTAACGCATCTGACACATAGTCACCGTTAAGATTCATCGTAGCTACTACATCGTGATCTGCAGGACGTGTCAATATTTGTTGTAAGAAAATATCTGCAATGGAATCTTTGATGATAATTTTACCGTCTTTTTCAGCTTGTTCTTGAACTTCATTAGCTTTTTCTTTACCATCTTTTTCAACAATTTCATCATATTGTTGCCATGTAAAGACTTTATCACCAAATTCATTATGTGCTAAATCATAGCCCCATTGTTTGAAAGCACCCTCTGTAAATTTCATAATATTACCTTTATGAACTAGAGTTACAGATTTACGATTATTATCTAGAGCATATTGAATCGCTGCACGAACTAAACGCTCTGTACCTTCTTTTGAAACTGGTTTCACACCAATGCCTGATGTTTCTGGGAATCTTATATTTTTAGCACCCATTTCATCTTGTAAGAAATCGATTAATTTTTTAACTTCTGGTGTTCCTTCTTTAAATTCAATACCAGCATAGATATCTTCTGTGTTTTCACGGAAAATAACCATATCAGTATCTTCCGGACGTTTAACTGGTGAAGGTACGCCTTGGAACCAACGTACTGGTCTTAAGCAAGTAAATAGATCAAGTTCTTGACGTAGTGCAACGTTTAATGAACGAATACCTCCGCCGATTGGTGTAGTAAGTGGTCCTTTAATTGCAATTAAATATTCATTGATTGTATCTAAAGTTTCTTGTGGTAACCATTCGCCTGTTTCATCATAAGCTTTTTGACCTGCAAGTACTTCTTTCCATTCAATTTTCTTTTCACCGTTATAAGCCTGTTCTACGGCTGCGTCAATGACTCTACTAGCAGCTGACCAAATATCTGGTCCAATACCGTCACCGATAATATAAGGAATGATAGGATTATTTGGTACAGTTAACCCTTCTGCTGTTTTTACTACTTTTTCTCCTGCCATGTAAAAATACCTCCATCATTTGAATTGTTTTATTTATGTTAATTCGTGATTATCTTTCTTCAATTGGTTCATAAGTTCTATTAGTTTGACCAATATATTGTGCTCTTGGACGCATAATTCTATTATCTCTATATTGTTCAAGAATATGTGCAATCCAACCTGAAGTTCTACTAACTGCAAAAATAGGTGTGAATAAATCATGTTCAATATTCATACTGTGATATACAGTTGCACTATAGAAATCCACATTAGCAATAAGGCCTTTTTCTTCTTTCATTTTATCAGCTATTTTTACAGATATATCAAATAACTGGCTTTGGCCTGTTTCGGATGTAATCTTTCTACTCATCTCTTTTAAGAATTTCGCTCTTGGATCACCATTTTTATATACACGGTGACCGAATCCCATTATTTTCTCTTTATTTTTAATTTTATTATCAATGTATTCATCTACATCATCAATAGACTTAACTTCTGATAACATACTCATTACACGCTCATTTGCCCCACCGTGTAATGGACCTTTTAAAGAACCGACGGCTGCTACAATACCTGAATACATGTCTGATAATGAAGACACTGCACATCTTGCAGTAAAGGTAGAAGCATTCAACTCATGATCTGCATGTAATACCAACGCTTTATTAAATGCTTCAACTTCGATATCTGTTGGTAATTCACCACGTAACATATATAAGAAATTACCAGCATAATTTAAATCACTGCTAGGTTTAACAGGTTCTTTGCCTTCTCTAACTCTAGCATATGCTGTAACAAGTGAAGCGATTTTAGCTTGAATGCGTACTGCACGTTCCATCGTTTGATCTTCACTTTCATCCTCAGCATGTTCATCAAAGTGCGCAACGTAAGACACTGATGTTCTTAATGCTGTCATTGGATGTACATTACTAGTAGCGTACTCTTTAAAATGATTATATACTCTAGGATTTAATGTCATATAGTTAAAGAGTTTTTCTTTAAATGATTGTAATTCTTCTTTATTAGGTAATCGGTAATGCCATAATAAAAAGACTACTTCTTCAAATTCAGCATTTTCGGCTAAATCATCAATTTCATAGCCAGCATATGTAAGTTGACTATCAATGATAGAGCTCACTTTAGTTTCTGCTGCAATTACCCCTTCTAAACCTTTTTGTAACTCTGCCATATATATTCCCCTTTTCTATTTCATAATGAAACGGCTTTCATAAACTATTATAGCCAATATTTACGTTTTTGTGAATATTTCAGTTTAAATTCCTAGTTAATCATTAAGAAATGATGATTTGTTTATATGCCCATAAACACGCCATAATTAATGAACGTTGTTATATCATCATTCTAATATGTAATTACCCTTTCTTCAATTTATCAAAGTTTTTAATTGGTTATCATGATTAATAACAAATTATTAATATAATATTACACTGACTTTTTTAAGATACAACTATAAAAAAGTGTTGTTTTATTTTAAATTGCGTATCATAATAATAAATAACTTAATAAAGGAGTTAAAACTTATGGCAAAACAACAGTTACAAAGAGAACTCAGCAATAGGCATATACAGTTAATTGCAATTGGAGGTGCAATCGGCACAGGGCTTTTCTTAGGAGCAGGTCAAACCATAGCATTAACTGGTCCTTCGATTTTACTTACATATATCATTATAGGATTTATGTTATTTATGTTTATGCGAGGCTTAGGTGAAATTCTTGTAACAAATACGAATTTTAAATCTTTTGCTGATGTAACAAATCAATACATAGGTTCATTTGCTGGATTTGTTACCGGATGGACATATTGGTTGTGTTGGATTATTACAGGTATGGCAGAGGTTACAGCTGTTGCTAAATACGTTAGTTTCTGGTTCCCACATATACCCAATTGGATAAGTGCTCTATTTTGTGTATTAATTTTAATGTCACTCAATTTATTAAGCGCTAAACTTTTTGGAGAACTAGAGTTTTGGTTTTCCATCATCAAAGTAGTTACAATCTTAGCACTTATTGTCGTTGGCATTGTAATGATTGTCATGGCATACGATACACAATTTGGACACACCTCGTTAACTAATTTATATCAACATGGTATTTTCCCAAAAGGGATTAGTGGATTTTTAATGTCATTTCAAATGGCACTCTTTTCCTTTGTAGGGATTGAATTGATTGGCGTGACGGCTGGCGAAACAAAAGATCCAACTAAAACGATTCCAAAAGCAATCAACAGCGTTCCGATTAGAATTTTAGTATTTTATGTTGGTGCATTGACTGTAATTATGTCAATCATCCCTTGGAACAATATTAATCCAGAAGAAAGTCCCTTTGTGAGATTATTTGCTTTAATTGGTATTCCATTTGCAGCAGGCATCATCAACTTTGTAGTATTAACAGCTGCTGCTTCTTCTTGTAATAGTGGTATATTTTCAAACAGCCGTATGTTATTTGGGCTTTCAAATCAAAAACAAGCACCCCCTATTTTTGAAAAAACAAACAAAAATGGTGTGCCTCACATAGCAATCTTAGTCTCATGTGCTCTATTGTTAATTTCAGCCTTATTGAACTATATTATTCCAAACGCAACTTTAGTATTCACATATATTACAACTGTTTCAACTGTACTATTTTTAGTCGTTTGGGCTTTAATTATTGTTGCTTACATTAATTATCATCGCCAAAACCCAGAAATGCACAAAAATGCTACATATAAATTATTTGGTGGTAAATATATTGGGTATATCATTTTGATTTTCTTCTTTTTAGTATTTTGCTTACTTTTCGTAAATGTAGAAACAAGAAGAGCAGTCTATTTAACACCTATTTGGTTTATCATCTTGAGTCTTATGTATCTAAGATATAAAAAATTCGCTACTTCAGATATGAAGTAATCCTATCAACAACTATTGTTGAATGCTTCAACACATCAATAATCTAATACAATAGCCTAAGACATAAAATGGTCTTGTGCTATTTCTGTATAAAAAAGAGAATTGATGCTACATCGTTATGTGTAGTGTTTAACAATAGTATTTGAGTATCTCAATACACGGTGTATATATCATATCGAATTCATTTAAACAGATAACTTTTGACATGCTTAACATGTGTTTTATATCAATCAAATAAGCGCAATCTGTTAATGTTTTTATGGTATGATGTATTACTTTAAGTGACGATTATAAATCGAGTAACGATGTTAAAGTTTTATATCTAGAAAAAATGCACTTCCATTTATAAATGGAAGTGCATTTTTAATTTGTATTATCACTTATGTTGCTTATATTATGAGTAAGGATTTAGCATATGATAACTATGATTAAAGTACGTTCGCATATCCTTCAAATACTTTTCCTTGATTTGCATCTACCGTAATCAAGATATCATTTTGTATCTCTTTAGTCGCATTTTCAACACCTACAATTGTTGGAATGCCTTTTTCTAGACCTATAATTGCGCTCGGAGAAGTGATGCCGCTCTCTTCAGCAATTAAGCCACTGGCTTTTTCAATGTAAGGGACAAGCGTTTCATCTACAGAAGTTGTGACAATGACCGTTTCACTTAAATCTTTGCCTTCAAGTTCACTCGCATCATTCACTACTAAAGTATTTCCAACAACTGAATTTCTACCGATACCTTGACCTTTAGCTAATTCGTCACCTACTAGATGTAATTTCATCATATTTGTTGTCCCTTTTTCTCCTGTAGGTACACCTGCTGTAATAATGATTAAATCACCATTTTGAACTTTTTCAGTTTCGACCGCTGTAGCAACTGCTGTGTTCAACATAGCATCTGTTGTTTTACGTCCTTCTTTAACGACAGGGTGAATACCCCAAACCAATGCACATTGACGCGCAGTTTCAGCATGTGGTGTAACCGCAATAATATCTGATTTAGGACGATATTTAGAAATCGTTCTAGCAGTAGAACCACTTTCAGTTGCTGCTACAATCGCTTTGACATTTAAATTTAATGCTGTATGCGCTACTGAAACACCAATTGCATTAACTAATGAAGTTTGCACTAATTTAGTTCGATCGGATAATAATCGTTTATAATCTTGTGCAGCTTCAGCTGAAATTGCAATATTACGCATTGTTTTGACTGCTTCTTCTGGGTATAATCCAGCAGCTGTTTCGCCTGATAGCATAACTGCATCTGTACCATCATAAATGGCATTCGCAACGTCACTTGCTTCAGCACGTGTCGCACGAGGATTACGTTGCATTGAGTCTAACATTTGCGTCGCTGTGATAACAGGCTTACCTAATTTATTACATTGTCTGATTAAGTCTTTTTGCACCATTGGTACGGATTCAGGTGGTATTTCAACACCCATATCACCACGAGCAACCATTAAACCATCTGAAACTTCAAGTATTTCTTTAATATTGTCAATACCTTCTTGGTTTTCGATTTTAGGTATAATGCTAATGTTTGTGTTTTTACCATCTTCAAGTAATTTACGAATGTCTAGTACATCACTCGGACGACGCACAAAACTTGCAGCGATAAAGTCAATATTTTCACTTATACCGAATTTAATATCTTCAGCATCTTTATCAGTGATACCTGGTAAACTTACTTTAACACCTGGTAAGTTTACGCCTTTTTTATTTTTTAATTCTCCAGTGTTTAAAACATCACATACAACTTCACCGTTTGCTTTATCTATTTGTTTTACTTGTAATTCAATAAGGCCATCATCTAATAAAATATATGAGCCTTCTTGAACATCATTTATTAGATTATCGTACGTTACTGAGAATTTTTCAGGTGTACCTTCAACTTCAGTCATACTTACGATGACTTCCGTACCTTTTTCAAGTTCAATAGCACCATCTTTCATGTTGTGAGTACGGATTTCAGGACCTTTAGTATCCAATAATATTGCAACTGTTTTACCTAATCTTTGAGATACTTCACGAATTCTATCAATTCTAGCTTTATGTTCTGCATGATCACCATGTGAGAAATTTAATCTCGCAACATTCATTCCAGCTTTAATTAATTTCTCAAGCATTTCTTCAGACTCAGATGCAGGTCCAATTGTACAAACAATTTTAGTTTTTCTCATTATTAATGCCTCCCAGTATTTTATATCGATAATTCATTTGCTAAAGCAAATGTTTCAAAATCAAACTTGTGTTCATTTGACCTAAATATTTCTTCAAATGAAGTGTCTGTTAATTCATTGTTGCGAATACCAACGCCGATTGCTGTTTTTCCTTCTAGTAATAAGTCTACAGCATGTCCACCTAATCGTGAAGCAAGCATTCTATCTGCGCCACTTGGACTGCCGCCACGTTGGATATGACCAAGCACAGATACACGTGCATCAACATTAATATACTTTGTCAGTTCTTTTGCACAATCTTCTCCAGACATACAACCTTCTGCAACCATAACAATGGAATGTTTTTTCCCACGTCTTATTCCGTTGTCAATTTTTTCAGCTACATCTTTAATATCTGTTTCCACTTCTGGGACAATGATTGTTTCAGCTCCTACTGAAAGTCCAGCCCATAGTGCTAAATCTCCACAATCACGACCCATAACTTCTATGATGAATGTTCTTGCATGACTTGAAGCCGTATCGCGAATTTTATCAACACAATCTATAATGGTATTTAATGCAGTATCAAATCCAATTGTAAAGTCTGAACCGTTGATATCATTATCTATCGTACCTGGTACACCTATCGTTTGAATTTCTTTACATTCTTCGCTAATGCGTTGCGCACCTCTATAGCTACCATCTCCGCCTATTACTACTAGGCCTTCAATACCTCTTTTGCGCAAGTTCTCTATTGCTTTTTGTCGAACTTCTGCTTCTTTAAATTCAGGACACCTTGCTGAATACAGAAAAGTTCCGCCACGTTGGATTGTATCTCCAACAGAACCGAGCTCCAACTTCTCGATATCATCGTTTAATAATCCTTGATAGCCTTGGTAAACACCGTAAACTTCAATATTATTATAAATCGCTTTTCTAACAACAGCTCTAATAGCCGCGTTCATGCCTGGTGAATCTCCACCGCTAGTCAACACTGCAATTTTTTTCATGACGACATACCTTTCTAACATGTATTTCTTATTCTAAAAATACCATAAAATTATAGAAGGTGCCATTAAAATAGGGCATTGTAACTCATGTAAACGTTTTTAATTATTGTAAAAAAACATTTTACAATACGAAAGCGTTTCCTTATATTTTATATTTTCAAAACAATGATACTTTATCATACCTTTAACTTTACTTTATTAAACAGATATCTCAAATTCCCACTTTTGACTTACTTTACTCAATAAAAAAAGAGCACTAATATGAAATCAGGGGGCTGTATACCTGATTGCAATTTAATGCTCTTTTAAAACCTTAGACTTTAAAATCCACATGGTTAGTATGAATACTATAAAAAATGGCTTTGCAGAAGTATATTATTTCGTGTCTTTTTAATTATTCATTAAAAGAGCCGATATTTCTAAATTTGTCATAGCGATCATCTATGATTTGTTGTTCATTAAACGCACTTAATTCATTCAAATGTTTTAAAAATGCACTTTTTATATTTTGAGCTTGCTTTTCAATATCATGATGAGCGCCACCAAGTGGTTCTTTTAAAACTTCATCGGCAATTTTCAATTCATATAAATCTTCTGCAGTAATCTTCATTGTTTCCGCAGCTATTTGTGCTAAATTACTATCTTTCCATAATAATGCAGATGCACCCTCTGGTGAAATTACAGAATATGTGCTGTTTTCCAGCATTAATAAACGATTCGAAATGCCAAGACCTAAAGCGCCACCGCTTCCACCTTCACCAATTACAACCGCAATGACTGGCACTTTAAGTGCTGCCATTTCGATAAGGTTTTTAGCAATAGATTCACTTTGACCACGTTCTTCTGCTGCTTTCCCTGGATAAGCTCCTTTTGTATCGATAAATGTAAAAATAGGTCTATTAAATTTTTCAGCTTGCTTCATTAAGCGTAAGGCTTTTCTATATCCTTCAGGATGCGCCATACCAAAGTTACGATAAATATTATCTTTGGTATCTTTCCCACGTTGTTGACCAACAACTGTAACTGCTTGGCCATTTAAATAGCCAATACCGCCAATCATAGCTGGATCATCTCGGAAATTACGATCACCATGTAACTCAATAAAGGAATCAAAAATATGAGGTATATAATCTAGAGATGTAGGTCTTTCTTGTAAGCGCGCTAATTGTACTCGATCCCATGGCTTTAAATGAGTATATACCTTTTGTGTTTCACGCTCTAATGAAGCCTCAAGCATATCAATTTCTTCCTGTAAGTCCACGTCATTTTTTTCTTGTGATTCTTTTAACGATTCAATTTTGTTTTTTATTTCAAAAAGTGGCTTTTCAAAGTCAAGCATTCGTTTTCACCTCTTGGTGCATTTTTAAAATATTAGATAGTGTTACTTTCATTTCTTTTCTATGTACAACTTTATCTAATTGTCCATGCTCTAATAAAAATTCAGCAGTTTGGAAGTCGTCAGGTAGCTTTTCATTAATCGTTTGTTCAATCACTCGTCTACCAGCAAAACCAATAAGTGCTTTAGGTTCACTTAAATTAATATCACCAACTGAAGCAAAGCTTGCCGATACACCACCTGTTGTTGGGTTTGTAATATACGAAATATATAGCAATCCATGATCCATATGTCTTTTTAAAGTGACACTGGTTTTACCCATTTGCATTAAAGATATGATACCTTCTTGCATTCTAGCGCCACCACTAGCAGAAAATAGGATGAACGGTAAACGATGCTCAGTACAATATTCTATAATTCTACATATCTTTTCACCAACCACTGAGCCCATGCTACCCATTCTAAATCTAGCATCCATCACAGCTACGCCAAATTCAATACCTTCTAAATGTGCTGTACCAGTAACAACAGCTTCATTTAACTCTGTTTTTTGTTGATCTTTTTGAATTTTTTCTTCATAACTTGGAAAATCCAATGGATTCGCAGAGGTCATTCCTTTATCAAATTCTGTGAATGTACCTTCATCAGAAATGGCTTCAATTCTTTTATACGCTGTTAAAGCGATGTGATGATCACAATTGAAACATACATTTAAATTTTCAGCTAATTCTTTAGTATACATGATCTTCTTACATTTCGGGCATTTTGTCATAATTCCTGCTGGAACATCACTTTGTTTTGAATCGGAAACAGTCACATACTTTTTCTTTTTACTACTTCTATTGAAAAAATCTTTAAACATTTTAAACCTCCACTTAACCATTACTGTCTTCCCAATATTATAAACACAATATTTTGAGATCAGTATTCATGAATATTATTTATCTAAATCTGTTAATTTCATTGTTTTATTATAAATTTCTTCTGGGTCCATATCTGTTCTTGCTACCCCTGTTTCCATTGCTGCTTTTGCAACTTCTCTAGCAACAGAAGGTGCCACACGTTTATCAAATGGACCAGGAATACAGTAATCTGGATTTAATTCTTCTGGTTTAATTAAATTTGCAATTGCTTCTACTGCAGCTTGTTTCATCTCTTCATTTATATGCGTAGCTTCTACATCTAATGCACCTCTAAAAATACCAGGAAATGCAAGGACATTATTGATTTGATTTGGATAATCCGAACGACCAGTTCCAATTACTTTAGCACCTGCTTCTTTTGCTACATCAGGATTGATTTCAGGATTCGGATTTGCCATAGCAAATATAATTGGATCTTTAGCCATTGATTCAACCATTTCTTTTGTTAACAAATCGGCTACAGAAACGCCAATAAATACGTCAGCATCTTTTATGACATCACTTAACGAGCCTTCTACTTTATCTCTGTTTGTCCATTTAGCTACAAATGCTTTTGTATCATTCATACCATAAGAACGACCTTCGTAAATAGCACCTTTGGAATCACACATAATCATATCTCTAACACCATATGAATAAAGCAATTGAACAATTGCCATACCTGCTGCACCTGCTCCGTTAAGTACCACTTTTATATCAGATAATTCTTTATCTATAATGCGCAGTGCATTAATCATACCTGCAACTGTTACAATTGCAGTACCATGTTGGTCATCATGAAAAACAGGTATTTTTGTTTCTTTTTTTAAACGCGCTTCAATTTCAAAACAACGTGGTGCAGAAATATCTTCAAGATTAATGCCACCATAGTTTGGTTCTAATAATTTTACCGTATTTACAATTTCATCTGTATCCGTAGTATTTAGTGCAATCGGCACACCATCAATGCCTGAAAAACTTTTAAACAAAACTGCTTTCCCTTCCATTACTGGAATACTAGCTTCTGCACCAATGTTGCCCAATCCAAGTACAGCTGTACCATCTGTAACAACCGCGACTGTATTTGCTTTCATTGTATATTCAAATACTTTTCTAGGGTCTTCATGTATTTCTTTACATGGTTCAGCTACACCGGGTGAATATGCCAAACTTAGCTCTTCTTTATTGGTCACTTGAACTTTTGGTGTAACTTCTAATTTACCTTGATTAATTCTATGCATTTCTAGTGCGTCGTCTCTTAATGTCATGTAAACCTACCCCTTACATTCAATAATTTTAATCAGTCATATATATTTTTATTACAATCTAACAAAAATTACAAATGTTATCGTTAGCATTAAATCATAAGCACATGTTGTATGATAACTTTTGTAATAAAAACATATATTTTACATGTAGTATTTAAACTATCATTTAATATAAACTGATGGTAAGTATCAACTTAACCATCAGTTTACTATATCATAGTTTATAGACTTGATAAAGTTAAATTATCCTTATATCCCATGGTGAAAACTTGGCTATCAGCGTTTCAATTTTTTCTTTTTTACGTGTTATAAAACCTATAATTTTAAATTGATTTTGGTTTTCTTGAAAATATTTCACTGGGATGTCATCTGCCGTTGCTTGTAAATTTAACTGCTTTTTTATTTCTGATAAATCTTCTATATTTCTAATGATGATTTGTTTTGCATTTGCTAGTTTATTACTTTCAAACGACGCAACACTTTCTATTTGGTTAATAATAAGTTGTTTTTTATTATTTCTATATTCAAATTTACCTTTCACAATAAGTGTATCTGTCTTGTTTAAGTATATTTCGAATTTTTTATATGCGTCTGGGAACACTACCCCATCTAAATTATTAAGTCCATCATTTAACGTAATAAATGCCATATTTTGTCCGTTTTTAGTACGAATACGTTTTAACTGGTCGATTTGAATAAAGATAGGTTGATTATCTCTAGCATTATTAAGCTTATAAATACCAAGATATTGTTTTTCTTCAAACGCCTTCTCTACAGGATGTGTCGAGACATAAAACCCTAAATATTCTTTTTCATAATCACTTAGTACTTGATCTGGTAATTCTTCTTTGTCTTCATAAGATGTTTTTGGGGTCAATACATCAAAAATAAAATCATCTTGTTCCACATTGGATACGTCATCTAACACTTGATCAATCGCATGCAATAACGTCGCTCTATTTTTACCAAATGTATCAAAAGCCCCGACTAATATTAATGCTTCAAGTAATTTTCTACTCTTTATTCTTTTAGGTATACGACGTGTAAAATCAAAGAAATCTTTATATATACCATTACTTTTTCTTTCATCAACAATAAGTTTAACACTCTGATAGCCGATGCCTTTAATTGCGCCTAAAGATAGATAGATACCTTTGTTGCTTGCTTTATAAAACCAATGACTTTCATTAATATTGGGTGCCAATATATTTAATTGCTGATGTTTCGCTTCATCGATCATTTGTGCTGTCTTCTTTTCACTACCAATTGAATTACTTAGGATATTGGCATAAAAATAATTAGCATAATGTACTTTTAAATAACTCATAATATAAGCTATTTTGGAGTAACTCACCGCATGTGCACGTGCGAAGCCATAATCTGCAAATTTTAAAATCAGATCAAAAATTTGTTTGCTTAATCGTTCATCATACCCGTTACTTAAAGCACCTTCCACAAAGTGTTGTCGCTCACTCTCTAATACTGCACGATTCTTTTTACTCATTGCACGTCTTAATATATCTGCTTCACCATAACTAAAATTAGCAAACTTACTCGCAATTTGCATAATTTGTTCCTGATAGATAATAACACCATACGTTGTTTTTAATATAGGCTCTATGTCTTTATGCAAATATTGTACTTTTTCAGGGAAGTGTCTCCTAGTAATATACGTTGGTATTTCTTCCATAGGTCCAGGTCTATACAAAGAAGTTACAGCTACAATATCTTCAAATTGTTCTGGTTGTAATTTTTTCAATACATTTCTTATACCATCAGATTCTAATTGGAATACACCTGTTGTATCACCATGTGAGAGTAACTGAAATACTTTCGAATCATTAAAAGGAATGGCTTCAATATCTATATCAATGTTCATATCTCTTTTTACTTGCTTAACGATTTGATGAATAATAGATAAATTTCGTAAACCTAGAAAATCAATTTTCAACAGACCAATACGTTCCGCTTCGGTCATAGTCCACTGTGTCAGTATGCCAGTATCACCTAAAGTTAATGGTGTATACTCATATAAAGGGTGGTCGTTTATAATGATCCCTGCTGCATGTGTTGACGTATGTCGTGGTAGACCTTCTAATTTTTTACAAATTTCAAACCAGCGTTCATGCCGATGATTTCTATGCACAAATTGTTTAAATTCCTTTTTCTCATATGCCTCATCTAATGTAATGCCTAATTTATGAGGGATTAAAGATGAAATTTCATTTAATGTTATTTCATCAAAACCCATAATCCGACCGACGTCTCTTGAAACTGCCCTTGCTAATAAATGACCAAATGTCACTATACCAGAAACATGATTATTGCCATATTTTTCCTGTACATATTTAATCACTTTTTCTCTATGTGTATCTTCAAAATCAATATCAATATCTGGCATAGTAACACGCTCAGGATTTAAAAAACGCTCAAATAACAAGTTATATTTAATGGGATCAATCGTCGTAATATCTAATAGGTAACTAACTAAAGAACCAGCAGATGAACCACGACCTGGACCAACTAATACATCATGCGTTTTAGCAAAATGTATTAAATCACTTACAATTAAAAAATAGTCTTCAAAACCCATGCGTGTAATAATTTCATATTCATGATTAAGCCTGTTGTCGTATCTTTGTAATGATGCTTGGGATAGATTTAACTGTTTCAAATTTTGTTGAAGCATCTCATAAAGATAATCTTTAGACGGCTGATTATTTGGTGTTTTAAATTTAGGTAATAATGATTGATGATATTGTAGTTCGGCATTACAAATGGATGCGATGTAATTTGTATTTTGCCAAATACGCTCACTAACATGGAATGTATCTAGATCAGCTCTACTAAACATATGTGCGTTGTAATCATGCACTTCTTTAACTAAATCTAATTTCTCATTATTTTTTATAGCAGCTAATGCCGTTAAAGTATCCGCATCTTCTTCATTTAAATAGTTTGTACTTTGTGCCCACACGGCCGGAAAATCTAAACCTTGTTGGCTACTATGATTTACAAATATATCTTCATTACCAATAAAATTTTGTAATATGCTTTGGTGTGCTTCATTTACATCTTTAAATATGACAATCAAATGATCAATATATTTATTAAGCCACTCTAAGGGCGTTTCAGACTTTTCTTTCATTTTTATTGCAGACGATAATTTAAATAAATCTTTTAGACCTTGATTATTTTTAGCAAGGACAATGGTTTCAACTGAAGCTAAACCATCTGTGAGATAAATCGTCATACCAAATATTGGATGAATATTTGCTGCTATGCACGCGTCGTAGAATTGGGGATAACCATATAAAACATTTGTATCTGTAATTGCTAATGATGTGTAACCTTCTTTCGTTGCTTTCGCAATGACATCTTTAATTTTAATACTTGAATTCAATAAGTCATACGATGTATGAACGTTTAAATGCGCAACCATCAGCAAATACCTCCCAAATCTTACAATTTATTATTTAATGCTTGTGCTAATTCTTCAAATTGTTGCCAATCTGCAACGGAAACACCAGATGCATTCGGATGGCCTCCACCACCAAATGCATTAGCAATATCATTAATGACGATACCTTTAGAACGAATGCGACATCTAATTTCAGTTCCTTCATCTACCGCAAAAACCCATATTTTCAATCCTTGAATATCAGCAATCGCATTGACAAATAGCGAAGCTTCATTCGCTACAATATCAAATTTTTCTAGTACATCTTTTGTGATTTTCACCTTACAAAAACCTTTATCATTTAAATCAAAATTTTGTAAAACATAGCCTTGAAATGGCAATAATTTAGGATCTTTTTCACCCAATTTATTCAATTCTTGTTGATGATTAAATGAATATTTTAATAATTGGCTTGCGACTTCCATCGTATGTGGTGTTGTATTATTAAATAAAAAACGCCCAGTATCTCCAACAATACCTAAATACAATACTCTTGCTACAGAATCATCAATCAGAGATTGATCGTTAAAATGACTTATGAAATCAAAAATAATCTCACTCGTTGATGATGCTTCATCATTGACATAATTTATATCTCCATATTGGTCAACTGCTGGGTGATGATCAATTTTAACAAGACGTTTGCCAGTATTGAATCTATGGTCACTGATTCTCGGTGCATTAGCAGTGTCGCATACGATAACCAATGCTTCGTTATATTGGTCATCACTAATATCATCAAAAGTACCGATAAAATCAAGCGACGGTTCTCCTTCTCCAACTGCAAAAATATTCTTTTCTGGAAATTTAAGTTTTAAGTAATTTTTCAAGCCGAGTTGCGATCCATAAGCATCCGGGTCTGGTCTCACATGTCTATGTATAATTACTGTTTGAACCGCTTTTATTTCATCCATAATTTGATTAAATTCCATCGTCATTTTATATCTTCCTTTTTATAATTTATATATACTCTTTAATCTATCATCTGACAAATGATCATTGCTTTTGCAACATGTTTACCATCACTTGTCATCGTTACCTCTAATTTAGCAAAATTTCTACCTACATCTAACATATCATAATGTACATTAATTTCAGATTCAATTTGCACAGTCTTAATGTAAATGATATTTAAACTTTCTATCATTACTTCAAGTTTCTTTAATTTCCGCATTTCATAACGAACGGTTTCTTCAATAATTGCTACAAAAACCGCTTTACTCAATGTGCCAAATTGATTTGTAAGTAAAGGCGAAGTTTGTACTTGAATATCATCATTTGCAATTGTAATATGTTTAGCTACTTGATCATTAATGGTTTCACCTACTTGTGGCTGACGACTCAGCAATTGCATTGCTGTTAATACATCTTTTCTGGTAATTACACCTATTAATTTTTTGCTTGGTGAAATCACTGGTAATAATTCAATACCTTCCCAAATCATCATGTGTGCACAATTTGCAACAGTAGTTGAAAGTTGTACATTGAGTGGAGACTTCGTCATAAAATGTGCTAAAGTATCATTGTCATCCATTTTAATTATTTCTTTACTTGTGATAATACCAACTAAACGCCAATGTTCATCAATAACCGGGAATCTGGAATGTCCTGTGCGTTTTGCTTTTTCTTTGTAATCGTGCAAGGTCATATTATCAAAAACCACAGTATCTTCATTCACTGATTTAACTATGTCTTCAACGACCAATATTTCTTTCCGAATCATTTGATTATACATCGCTCTATTAATAATATTTGCAACTAAATATGTATCATAATTAGATGACAGTATCGGTAAATCATGTTCATCGGCATATTTGATTATCTCATTAGACGTTCTGAAACCACCAGTAATCAATACTGCGCTTCCTCTTTTCAATGCGGCCAATTGGACATCTTTACGATTTCCTACAATCAATAATGTGTGAGGACTTAAATACTTTACCACATCTTCAATTTCCATTGCGCCAATTGCAAATTTTGATAATGTCTTAATAAGGCCATTTCTTCCTCCTAATACTTGTCCATCAATTATTTTTACAATTTCTCCAAATGTAAGTTGTTCAATTTGTTCACGTGATTTCTTTTCTATTCGGACAGTACCAACTCTATCTATTGTTGCTACTAAACCAATTCTACCGGCATCTTTAATCGCACGATACGCTGTCCCCTCAGAGACATTTAAATCTTTCGCTATTTTTCTAACAGAAATCTTTTGTCCTACTGCTAAAGATTCGATATAAGATAAAATTTGCTCATGCTTTGTCATTTTAATAACCTCATTTTTGACATTTTCTATGATATTATAACTTTTTATAGCTAAAATTGCGATTTAATCACTTAAAAAATATATTTTAACTATAATTATGACATATATTCAGTAATATATTAATATTTATAAAACTTTTTACTCTGTTACTATGAAAATATATAATTTTTAATTTGATTTGTGATAAACTCTAATTAGAATAGAATTAAGGAGGGATGGAATAATGTTTAAAAATATTTTACTCGGTGTTGATACCACACTTAAAAATGAAAAAGCACTAGAAGAAGTTTCAAAATTAGCTGGTGAAGGTACTGTTGTAACAATTCTTAACGCAATCAGTGAACAAGATGCACAAGCATCGATTAAATCTGGTGTTCATTTAGATAAACTTGTTGAAAAACGTAGTAAAGGTTTAGAAAATACACGAAATACGCTCGATGAATATGGCATTAAATATGATGAAATCATTGTTCGTGGTAATGCTAAAGAACAATTGGTAAAAGAGGCAAATAGTGGTAAATATGAAATTGTTGTACTTAGTAACCGTCGTGCTGAAGCCAAGAAAAAATTCGTGCTAGGTAGTGTGAGTCATAAAGTTGCTAAAAGAGCAAGCATCCCTGTGCTTATTGTAAAATAGCATAACACTTAATATGACTCTAATAGTCACCTCATTGCATCAAACGATCCAATTCTATAAAACCAAAGAAAACGCCAATTCCTCTAAAATCCTAGTAGAAATTGGCGTTTTTGTTTTATCCAAGATTTTTTATGTCACAATCACTTTAAAGTTGGACTGCATCACCTGGATTTAATATCTGTACTTCACCTTCTGAAACAGCTGACTTGAAATCTTCTGGATTTTGTTTAATCAAGTCAAATGTATTGTAGTGAATTGGTACTGTAATTTTAGGTTTAATGAACTGATTAATTGCAAAACTAGCATCATCAATGCCCATTGTGAAATTATCACCAATTGGAATAAAACAAATGTCAACTGGATGACGTTCAGCAATTAATTTCATGTCACCAAATAATCCTGTATCACCAGTATGATAAATCGTCTTGCCTTCTATTTCTAAAATTAGCCCCATCGGCATACCTAAATATACGGGAATACCATTGTCATCAGTCAAGCTAGAACTGTGAAACGCTTGTACAAACTTAACCGTTCCAAAATCAAATTCTGCTTTACCACCAATATTCATAGGTCTAACATTTTCAACATTTTTAGTAGTCGTTAAATAATCACCTAATTCAGCTGAACCAATAACTGTTGCATGGTTTCTATTTGCTAATTCAACTGTATCACCAAAATGATCGCCATGACCATGTGTTAAAATTATATAATCTACTTCTAAAGTTTCAGCATCTAAATCAGATAAATCGTTTCCCGTAATAAATGGATCAACAATTACTTTTTTGCCATTTGCTTCAAAATAAATCGTTGATTGTCCATGAAAAGATAATTTCATATCGATAATTCCTCCCATAAAACTATTTATTTTATATATACCACAATGATTAATAGTTATAACACACTTTACCAAAATACGTGTTTATGAACGATAAATTTTTTTATAATTTTAGCAATATACTTTATTTCAACATATTATTTTTGAATTCCTTACACAACTAACATAAAATTAATATAATCATATATTTAGGAGGCAGTAAAATGAAGTTACAACAAGTTATAGAATCATTAAAGTCACAACAAGCTGATGCAGCATGGATTACTACCCCATTAAACATCTTTTATTTCACCGGCTATTTAAGTGATCCTCACGAACGGTTACTAGCTCTTTTAATCAAAGCGAATGGTGATCAAGTTTTATTTTGCCCACAACTTGAAGTTGAAGAAGTTAAAGCTTCACCTTTTGAGGGAGAGGTCATTGGTTACCTTGATACAGAAAATGCATTAGATAAATATCCACATACTTTCAATAAAATGTTAGTAGAAGCGGCTCATTTAACTGTACAGCGTCAACGTGAATTAATCGAAGCTTTCAAAGTACAATCGTTCGGTGACATAGATCAAACGATAAAGTCACTACGTAATGTTAAAAGTGAATCTGAAATCGCTAAAATTCGGAAAGCTTGTGAACTAGCAGATAAATGTATAGAAATTGGAGCAGATTTCTTAAAAGAAGGTGTGACAGAACGACAAGTTGTTAATCACATTGAATATGAAATCAAAGCTTATGGCGTAAATGAAATGAGCTTTGATACAATGGTCCTTTTCGGTGATCACGCAGCATCACCACACGGTATACCTGGCGACCGTCAATTACAAAATAATGAATTTGTGTTATTTGATTTAGGCGTCATTTACGAAAATTATTGTAGTGATATGACCAGAACAATTAAATTTGGAAAGCCTAGTTCAGAAGCTCAAAACATTTACGATACCGTATTAAAAGCTGAACAAGCGGCGATTGCTGCAATTAAACCTGGTGTACAAATCAAAGATGTAGACGCTATTGCTCGAGATATTATCACAGATGCTGGTTATGGAGACTACTTCCCTCATCGATTAGGACATGGCCTAGGATTAGAAGAGCATGAATACCAAGATGTTTCTAGTACAAATACAAATGAATTCGTACCGGGTATGGTTGTAACAGTCGAACCTGGCATCTATGTTCCAGGAGTAGCTGGTGTGCGTATAGAAGATGATATTCTTGTTACTGAAAATGGAAACGAAAGCTTAACAGGTTACGAAAAATGATCAAAGAGGCCGTAGTCGAAACAATCCAACAAGTTGAATACGCAATTGAAAATGGTGCAGATCGTATTGAATTATGTGATAACTTACATGTCGGAGGTACCACACCTAGTATTGGAATGATTGAAATTGCTACTGAAATTTGTAAAGCAAATCACGTAGAAATTGCTATCATGATACGCCCTCGCGGAGGCAACTTTGTATATAGCTTATACGACTTTGAAATTATGCAACGAGATATTAAAGCTATTAAATCATATGATATTGACTACTTTGTTTTCGGTTGTTTAACAGAAGATAATACACTGAACGAATGGCAAATGAAAACTTTAAAACAACTCGCATCACCAATACCTGTTGTTTGTCATATGGCTTTCGACGAAATTCATTTAGAAGGACAGGTAAAAGCATTACACAAATTAATTGAACTAGGTTTTACCAGGTTACTGACACATGGTGGTCCAGCAGAAACTGATATTTTTGATAATTTAAATCAACTTGGTAAATTGGTCGTGAATTCTGGTGGAAATATTGAAATCATGCCTGGTGGTGGTTTAACAAAATCTAATGTTCAAGCGCTCGTTGCTGCATTTCCTTTTCAAGAAGTACACGGTACAAAAATTGTATAGCAGTATCAAATAATCTTATATGACATTCAAATGCTTAACTGCAACACAAATTTCATCATATTGTTGACCATTCAGTTTATAATGCTATGAAATTAAACGATTGTTGTGTTCGTGTCACAATATTTAGATTATATTTTACAATTATCATTATTTAAACACATTAAATTTCATAAATTATTTTAAAATCCAAATTAAAAACTGGTAACCTCTACTTTATAGAAGAGATTACCAGTTTTTGTTTGTTATTTTTTATTATTTAAGAGAACTTTCAACATTAGAATAAGGTAAATTCAAAGCTTCACCTACACCTTTATTTGTTAATACACCATTAATTGTATTTAAACCAAATGATAGAGGTTCGTTATCTTGTAATGCTTTTAAGTAACCTTTTCCCGCAATTTGTAATGCATATGGTAACGTTGCATTATTCAATGCAATGGTAGAAGTACGTGGTACTGCACCAGGCATATTAGCCACAGCATAATGTACAACACCATGTTTTTTATACGTTGGATCATCATGCGTTGAAATACGATCAGTTGTCTCGAAAATACCACCTTGGTCTATAGCAATATCCACGATTACCGAACCGTCTTTCATGGATTTTACCATGTCTTCAGTAACTAGATTTGGCGCTTTGGCACCTGGAATTAATACCGCACCGATAACTAAGTCGCTGTTTTTAACACATTGTTCAATATTTAATGGGTTAGACATAATTGTGTGCACACGACCATCAAATAAATCTTCAAGCTCTTGTAAACGCTTAGGATTAACATCCAAAATTGTTACATCGGCACCTAATCCTAATGCTATTTTAGCAGCATTTGTGCCAGCTTGACCTCCACCGATAATCGTTACGCGGCCTTTAGAGACGCCAGGCACACCGCCAAGTAAAATGCCCATGCCACCTTTATATTTTTGTAAAAATTCTGCCCCAATTTGAGCAGACATACGCCCTGCTACTTCACTCATTGGCGTTAATAGTGGTAATGATTTATCTGGCAATTGAACCGTTTCATAAGCAATACCTATTACTTTATTATCTAATAAAGCTTGTGTGAGTTTCTTTTCATTTGCTAAATGTAAATAAGTAAATAGTATGAGTCCTTCCTTAAAGTATTGGAACTCTTCTTCTAATGGCTCTTTGACTTTCATAACCATATCCACGTTCCATACTTCAGCTGGTCCATCACCAATTTTCGCCCCAGCCGTAACATAATCATCATCTTCAAAATATGAACCTAAACCAGCAGATTTTTCAACAATGACTGAGTGACCTTGTTCTACTAATGCATGTACACCACTTGGTGATAAACTCACCCTATTTTCATTGTTTTTAATCTCCTTCGGAATACCTATTCTCATTTTATCCACCTCCAAATTTATAGTAACGCGTATTATATGAAAGCGCAATCATAGTTTAGGGTATTTTTACAACATGTATTAAGGGGAATTATGTTAATATTCTGTAAATAGTGGTATAATATAAGCAAGAAGATGAAGGAGGTAATTGTGATGCTAACGTATAAAAATATTTTAATCGCTGTCGATGGATCACATGAAGCTGAATGGGCATTTAATAAAGCTGTAGAAGTAGCAAAACGTAATGACTCTAAACTAACAATCGTCAATGTTATTGATTCAAGAACTTACTCTTCTTATGAAGTTTATGATGCTCAATTTACTGAAAAATCAAAAAATTTCTCAGAAGATTTGTTAAAAGGTTATAAAGAAGTAGCAACAAATGCTGGTGTAACCGCGGTTGAAACAAGACTAGAATTTGGTTCACCTAAAGCAATCATACCTAAAAAGTTAGCAGCTGATGTAGAAGCAGATTTAATTATGTGTGGTACGTCAGGATTAAATGCAGTTGAAAGATTTATCGTAGGTTCTGTGTCTGAGGCAATTGTACGACACTCTCCGTGTGACGTGTTGGTGGTACGCACAGAAGAACTTCCAGAAGACTTCCAACCACAAGTAGCTACAGATGAATTTAGATCTAAGTATCAAGCACACTAACTTTAATATTCGACCTATTTAATAAAAGCATACAGATTTAAAAGAAGAGAGATAGTTTGCACGATATATAGTGTTAAACTATCTCTTTTTATTAATTTTCTTAACATCTATAATTTACTTGTTATCCAATTGTTATATTAAATTCAAATGCGCTTCATATCAGGTAAGTAAAATAAAATTAAGACATACCCCTAAAGGAGTCAATGATATGAAACAATTTAAGAGACTGATGATACTTAGTTTTGCCATTAATGCTTTTTTGATTTCTGCACCAACACATACATACGCATCTTCAACTGATGATATAAAAAGTGAAAAAACAGCTACTCGATTAAATTATATAGATACGGAAACAATTCCTTATAATAAATCATTTAATGATACAAAAGTAGGCGGTCTTTCTGGCATTTCCTATGATGCCAAATCCAAAAAATGGCTTATGATTAGCGATGACCGTTCAGAAGAAAATCCAGCCAGATTTTATGAAGCTCAAATTCATTATAATAAACACAAATTTAATAAAGTAAAATTCACTCGAATGCACTATTTAACACAAGCTAATGGAACAAAATACCCAAATAAAGCATCGTATAATCCCCATTCACAAGATGTTGTAGTTGACCCAGAATCAATTAGAATTGACCCTCTCAATCGTAACCATATACTTTATACAAGTGAAGGTGATCGAAATCTCGGTTTCAATCCCTTCATAAGAATAGCTACTAGAACTGGAACATTGATCAATGATTTGCAAATCAATAACCCTATCAAAAAGGATGATCAAAATAAATATGGATTTAGAAATAATCAGGCGCTAGAGGGGAGTACGTTTTCTGAAAATGGTAAGTATATCTGGACTTCTATGGAAGCACCTTTACTTCAAGATGATCAATTACCAACCACTGAATCAGGCGCCCTAACACGCTTAACAAAATATAATCGTCAAGGAGATGTTATAACAGAAAAAGCTTATTCTCTAGATCCAATTCCTAAAAAACCTGGAAAAAATAAAGATGCTGAAAATGGAATTGCTGAAATTTTAACCTTGAATCAAAAACAATTACTTGTACTTGAGCGTGCCACTGTTCAAGATAAAAATAGTAATTTCAAAAATTATATTCGCGTCTATAAAGTCGATATAGCCAGTGGAACAGATATTAAAAATATTAAATCTCTCCAAAAATCTCACGTCGCACCGGTAAAAAAACAACTGATCGCAAATCTTAATGAGCAAGACATTGGGCATATCGACAATATAGAAGGAATGTCATTTGGCCCGAAATTACCTAATGGTAACGATAGCTTGGTCTTTATTTCAGATAATAACTTCAATCAAAAACAACAAACGAACCTAACTGCATTCGAAATAAAACCTTAAAAATACAACAATCAGCTTATGTTTTTCAATTCAAGTATATTTTTTTAAAACTTAATAACTAGTTAAAACATTAATAATAAAACAAAAGAAAACGTCAATTTCTATAAGCTTGCAATAGAAATTGACGTTTATTTATAAATCAAAATGCTTATATTCAAGATTTTGTTTTGAAACTTTTTAAGATTTTGAACTGAATCAAGTCTCTATACTTTGAAATTAAACAATCTCTAGTTTTGTTTCAAACTTATTCTAGATTACCAAATTTAACTACATCGCGTGCAATCATGACTTCTTCGTTTGTAGGAATAACAATGACTTTTACTGGTGAGTGAGGATAGTTAATGAAACCTTCTTCTCCATGAATCGCTTCATTTTTCTTAGCATCCCAATAAACTCCCATAAATTCTAAACCTTCTAAAACTTTTGCTCTAACAGGATCAGAGTTCTCGCCTACACCTGCAGTAAAGATGATTACATCTACGCCGTGCATACGTGTCGCATAAGAACCAATATATTTGTGAATTCTTGATGCAAAGACATCTAATGCTAATTGAGCACGTTCTTTACCTGCTTTAGCTTCATCAATAATGTCTCTTAAATCACTTGAAGTACCAGAAATACCTAATAAACCTGATTCTTTATTTAATGTATTCAAAACTTCTTCTGCATTTTTTCCTGTTTTTTCCATAATAAATGGAATTAATGCAGGGTCAATATTTCCTGAACGCGTACCCATAGTAACACCAGCAAGTGGTGTGAATCCCATTGAAGTATCAACAGATTCTCCGCCATCTATTGCAGCAATTGATGCACCATTACCGATGTGACATGAAATCATGCGTAATTCTTCAATCGGTTTGCCCAAAATCTCAGCTGCGCGTTGAGATACATATTTATGACTTGTTCCGTGGAATCCATATTTACGAATACCATAATCTTCGTAATATTGGTATGGTAAGCTGTATAAATAAGATTTTTCTGGCATAGTTTGATGGAACGAAGTATCAAAAATAGCTACATGTGGAATTTCTGGTAACAATTTACGGAAAGCACGAATACCCATTAAGTTTGCAGGGTTGTGTAAAGGTGCTAATTCACTTAATGACTCAATTTGTTCTTCAACTTCATCCGTAACATATACTGAATTTGGGAATAATTCACCACCATGAACGACACGATGACCTGTTCCATCAATGTCATAAATGCTATCAATCACACCATGTTTTTTGAAACTTTCTAACATGATATTAACCGCTTGTTCATGGTCTGCAATATCTAAAGTTTCCTTGTGTTTTTCTCCACCCACTTCAATGGTAAATACAGAATCTTTTAATCCAATACGTTCAATTAGTCCTTTAGTAACAATTTTTTCTTCCGGCATTTCAATAAGTTGAAATTTCAATGATGAACTACCAGCGTTAATAGCCAAAATTAATTTTGACATAGCATAATGCCTCCAATTTAAATTAAATTATTTTATATCCATATCTATTTAATCATTAATACAGTAAGAATTCAAGAATATTACAGTTTAATTTTCAGGATGATTTTCCATCATCCAAGCGTTTAAATCTTGTAAAAAGGCTTGAAATTGTTGAGGGCTTTTGAAATCAGGTATATTCGCTAACAGAACCTCTACTGGCTTTGTTACATTCGTTTCTTTCTTCTGCAGTATAAGTATGGATTTACGCGCTTTTTCATTTTTAAATAGTGTAGATGGCAAGTTTAAAAAAGCTTGCATTTCTGTTTCTGTTGCAATGAAATTTTGTAACTGTTTCACATTTGTACTTTCAAATAAATTACTAGGTACTACTAAAAATGCATATCCTGATGTTTTTAAGGCTGTTACTGCTTGTTCAATTAATAAATAGTGAGAGAAGCTATGCCCTTCTTCAAACCCTAGTTGCATTTCTTTACTTCTTTCATCTACTGGATAATACCCTATCGGTAGATCACCAATAACAACATCTGCATCTTCAAAAGGTAGTGGCATGATAGCGTCTTGAGGATAAACATCAAATGGAATTTCTAAAAAGTTTGCCAAATGTACACTCACGCGTGATAATACAGGATCCACTTCAACCAGGTGATGCATAATCGTATGTTCAGTGAGTACTTCATGTACAGAAGCGCTCAAATGTCCAGCACCACTCGCAATATCCGCTACATGGAATTCATCTTTGTTTTTTAAAAAACGTTCGGCAAGGAATCCTAGAATCATTCCAATTGAATCAGGTGTAATTTGATGATTTGCTTGAACATCCTCTTTTTGCATTAAATTTAAATAAGCAAATTGAAACGCTTTACGTCTATCTTGTAGCGTGGCTTGTTCCAACAATGACCTTTGATTAGTATAAATATTTTCCATTGCAAGTCCTAAATTTTCTATGAAACTTTGACCATTCTCTTCATTTAAAGATTTGGTTTTTTCATCAAGTGCCTTAAATAATTGTTCCATTACTGTCTCTTCTTGTGCCATTTAAAAGTCCTTTCTAAAAAAACTGTCCATAATTTAATTGAAATTAAGTCAGTACCCTAACTTATATTACCAAATAATTATGGACAGTTTAATTTATAATGTCAACGATACTGTTTTGTGAGTTTTACTAGTTTAATCATATGACAATATTATATTATTTATAGATTACGATAAGCTTCTAAAGCAGCATCAAAGTCTGGGAAATTTGTACCTTCAGAAACAATTTCAGTATAAACTACTTTATTGTTTTTATCTAAGACAAAAACAGAACGTGCTAATAAACGCAATTCTTCCATAACAACGCCGTACGTTTTACCGAAAGATAAGTTTCTATGATCACTTAAAGTGATTACATTATCTAAACCATTTGAAGCACACCATCTTTTTTGTGCAAATGGCAAGTCTACAGAAATAGTTAAAACCACACCATCTTCCTTAGCAGCTTCTTCATTAAATTTACGTGTTTGTTGATCACAAACACCTGTATCTATAGACGGAATAACACTAATTAATTTCTTATGTCCGTCATAACTTTCTAAAGTTACTTCATTTAAATCATTGTCTAAGACAGTAAAATTTGGAGCATATTCTCCTTTTTTTACTTGTGAACCATATAGTGTTACTGGTTCTTGTTTAAATGTAATTTGTGCCATATTGCACGCCTCCTATTAAATAGTTCTTACAACCATAGTATACCTATCTATCGTATCAAAATAAACTCATAGCTCAGTAAAATTCACATTTATTTTTTTAAATAAAACAACTTTTCAAATTTATTTCTGATTACGACTGTATCAGCGAAGATATCATGGATACCCTTGTGTTTATTTGTAAACAAAACAACCAAGTAAGGTAAGTTAAATAAAACGCCACTTATAATACGACCAATCCATTCTCTAAACAACACATCTGCCCATGTAAGAGATTGACGATCTATCCGTTCTACTCGAATGTTACAAATCATTTTACCTATCGTTTGTTTGAAAAATTTAGTTAATAATACAAAATATAAATAAAATACAAGCGCATCTAAAACGTGACCTAAGCTAAAATAATCAATCCATAACTTAAGTTCATCAATTTGCGTAAAATGGTATATCGGTTTTAATAATAGTCCTTGAATGCCAAATATAATGAGTAAATCAATAATAAAACTCCAAAACCTTATACCAAAACTAGCATATACAGACTTTGTTAATTGTTCATGATACATTGCTTCTATATCAGATTTATCATTTTCTGGGGTTGACTGTAATGTTTGTTGATTTGTATACTGCTCCATTATATACACCTAACCTTTATATAGATACATAGGTTCAGCTTCTGTATCATTGCTTATAATTGATTTCAATTCACTTAATTCATTTTTGAATTGATGTAATGTTGTTTTAGTTGAATAAATAGAACTAAACCAACCTTCGTCTTCACTATATTTAAACACTTCAGCATCCTTTGCTTTTATGTCTTTCTTAAGTGCTTTTAACGCATTATCGTTATAACCAATTTCATCAATCAAACCATTCTTTTCGGCTTGTTGCGCACTATATATACGTCCATCAGCTAACTTTTTAACCTTTTTCTCTGGCATATCTCTACCTTTAGCAACAATACCAACAAATCTTTCATAACTATCATTTAATACTGATTGCATGATATCTTTCTCTTCATTAGTCATTTTTCGAGAACTACTCATAATATCTTTATGTTCACCAGATTTAATGACATTTTCCTTAACGCCTAATTTTTCTTGTAAACCAGAATAATCAACGTTTGACATAATAACGCCAATAGATCCAGTAGTCGTTTGTGGACCAGCATATATTTTATCAGCAGGGGCAGATATATAATATCCACCAGATGCAGCCATCGCATCCATATGTACATAAACCTTTTTATCTTTTTTCTTTATTTCTTTAATTTTTTTATAAATTTCATCACTTGGATATGTACCTCCACCTGGTGTGTTAACGGTTAATAAAACACCTTTAATCGAGCTATCTTTTTTAACTTTATCCAACTGTTTAAGAAATGCTTCATGATTATAACCAGAACTTCCAAACATTCCTTCACCAGTACCCTCACTAATTTCACCATTTAAAGTTAAGTGTACAATGCGTTTTGAAGTATCACCTTCTGATTCTACCGTTTCAGTAAATGGATCTATTTCTGACATACTATCTTCACTAAAAAGCGAAGAAATCACAGTAGATATCGAACTCATAACAATACCACCAAGCACGATAATTACGGCAAGTACTATTGCTATTATTCTCTTTTTCGACATAACGTATTCACTCCCAGAATATTTTTTCAATCGTTTCAAATACAATTTAAACATAATCAATTCAATAATGTATACCATTATACGAAAATAAAAAAGGATTAAGATAGCAATAGGCTAGTATGAGTGTCTATTTAAAATGAAAAGAAGCTGAGACAATTAATTGTCTCAGCCATGTTCACGTATCTGAATACCTTTGAAATATAGCAAATTCTTTTTCCAAATGATCAATTTATTAATTGCATTATGTAATCGTAAGCATTTTTAATAATCAATATGGCAGTTACAACAATAAATAAAGTTTTTACATAACTGACACCTTTTTTAATTGCAAAAGCTGCCCCAACATATGATCCACAAATCATACTTGCTGCCATAATTAAACCATAAAAATAGTCAACCTGATCTAATATCATAAACAAAATTAAAGCGCCTAAATTGGAAGCAAAATTTAATACTTTCGCATTTCCGGCAGCACTTAAAAAATCAAAACCGAACATAAGTAAAATAAAAAGCATAAATGAGCCAGTGCCACCACCTAAAAAACCATCATAAAATCCTATGAGTGACATAAGACTCATAAATAAGATTGCTTTACCAAGCGACAATTTTGTAAATGTACGCACATTTCCCCAATCTTTTTTAACTAACGTATAAATCATCACTAACGTCAAAATAATGATAACTAATGGTTTTAACAGTTCAGCGGGTAGAAATGTAGCAACGCTAGCACCACATATTGCTAAAATAAATACAAATGGAAATAACTTTCCTACTATCTTCAAATCGACATTACCCGACCTCAAGAAACGAAATGCACTTGTAAGTGAGCCAAATGAACTTGCTAATTTATTAGTACCCAATGCAATAGCGGGGGGCATACCAACAGCTAATAATGCCGGGATAGAAATTAAGCCGCCCCCACCTACAACTGCATCAATAAACGCCGCTAAAAATCCTAGAAGTATAATTATAAGTACGATTGAAATATCCCAATCTAGCATGATTCCATCCCCTATCTGTTTTATCCTTATGTCTAATTAACTCATGTTGTTCGTATGGAATTGAATACTCAAAGTAAATATTAAAATAAATGATCTGCCAATGCTTGCGTTTCAGTATCTTTTTCACTTTGATAGTCTGGCGTAATTGTTAAAGTTTCTATTTGTTCAAATGCTTCTTGTACAAGAGGTTCAAAATCATATACCGCTTCAAATTTTTCGACTTTTTCAATGTCTGGCTCCGTCGCAGGATTTTTAGGTGTAAAGATGGTACAACAATCTTCATATGGCTGAATAGATGTCTCAAATGTACCAATTTCTTTGGCTCTCTTCACGATGTCTTCCTTATCTAATGTTAAAAGTGGTCGTAAGATTGGTGTAGATGTCACATGATTGATAGCATACATACTTTTAAGGGTTTGACTAGCAACCTGTCCTAAATTTTCACCATTTACGATGGCATGTCCATCAATATCATGCACAAGCTTATCCGCTACCCTCATCATCATTCTACGTGTTGAAGTCATCGTATAGCGCTCATGTACGACTTTATTAATTTGTTTTTGTAAAGCAGTGAAGGGTACAATATGCAATTTAATAGGACCAACATGCGCAGACATAATTCTTGTCAGTTCAATTACTTTATCTTTAGCCTTTTCACTCGTGAATGGTGGACTATGAAAATGAATGGCTTCTACAGTGACACCTCTTCTCATAACTTCAATACCAGCTACTGGAGAATCTATACCTCCGGATAACATAAGTAATGTCTTACCACCCGTACCAACTGGTAATCCACCAGATCCTGCAATGACTTGATCATAAACATAAATAGCGTCTAATCGAACCTCAACTTTAATCGTATGGTTCGGGTTGTGTACATCTACTGTTAGATCATCAGTTGCGTTTAATACGGTTCCACCGAGTTCTTTTTGCAATTGATATGTATCAAACGAAAAGTTTTTATCTGAGCGTTTGACATCAATCTTAAATGTATCTCCATGTGCATAACCTTGAGCAAATTTTACAGCTATATCACGTACTGCTTCTATTGTTTTATCAATTTTCAATACGGGACTGATAGAATAAATACCAAATACTTTTTCTAAGCGGCGACACATTTCTTCAATATCTGCACCTTCATCTAATTCAATGTACATTCTATCTCTATTGGCTTTGACTTTATATCCTTGCAGTGGCATTAATGCGCGTTTAACATTTGAACGTAATTTATTAACAAACATCTTACGGTTAGCACCTTTTAAGGTTAACTCTCCATATCTCACTAAAATGTGATCATAAATCATTTTAACAACTCCTTCACTTCTTCATATACAAGATTAAATTTCTCCTTAAAATCACGTATATCATCAGTAGTAGTATTGGCACCCATTGATATTCTGATACTGCCTTCTATTTGCGTTTTAGGGATATCCATTGCTAAAAGTACTTCGTTCAAGGATGCCTTTTTGGATGAACAAGCACTTGTAGTAGATAGCATAATATCATATTTTGAAAATGCATTTACTAATACTTCACCTTTCACGCCGGGAAAACCAACATTCAAAATATGTGGTGATGCGCCGCTAGGAGAATTAACCTTTACACCACTATATTCATTTAAAAATTGTATGATTTCCTGATTGAACTCACTTAATTTTTCATATAGTTGCGCACTTTCTTTTACAGCGACTTTTAAAGCTTTCACGATGGCTATATCAATAGGAAGATTGACTGTGCCACTTCTAAGTCCGTATTCTTGACCACCGCCATGAACAATTGGCTCAATTTGATGTAAATTACGAACAAATAAAAGGCCTTGGCCTTTTAAGCCATGAAATTTATGACCACTTAAACTCATTGTGTCAGCAGATTTAAAATCTAACGCAATTTTACCTATTGCTTGTACTGCATCAACATGTAAGTGTGCTTTAGGGTATTGGTGAACAATTTTTGCCACCGCTTCGATAGGTTGAATTTGTCCCATGATATTATTGACTTGCATACACGTTACAAGAGCTACCTTATCTGACATCAACGATTTCAAATGTTCTAAATCAATTTGTCCATCTTTAGTCACGTTTACATATTTTATATCGAAACCTTCATTTTCTAATGAACGAACAACCTCTAAAACAGAGGGATGTTCTAAAACTGAAGTAATTATGACATTTGCAAATGCTCTTTTCTTGTAAGCAATCCCTTTGATAGCAATATTATTGGATTCAGTTGCGCCACTTGTAAAAACAATATCAAAATCTTTTTCTAATTTAAATAGTTCTTTAATTTGATCTTTTGATTGTTGTAATAACTGCTCTGCTTGTATACCTGCTTTATGTGGGCTGTTTGGATTAAAATATAGCGATTCATTTACTTTTAAAAAGGTATCTAATACGTCTTGTCGCGGTTTCGTTGTCGCTGCATTATCAAGATAAATCAATGTTTTCACTCCAATTCTATATCATTTTATATTTAAGGATTTTTCATATTTATTTTTTATATCAACATATCATTTCGTATTTTAAAGTTTCCCTTTTAGCATTATACTCGGTTTTATTAAAAAGAAAAGAGAGTAAGACAGAAAATGGTTTTTTAAATATAAATTCTTCATCACTGTCTATATGAATTTTTAAATAATCATTAAATATTAATAATTTGTTCATACAAACATCTAGCGCCAAAAAATTATTTGAGGCTGGAACAATTTTATGTTCCAGCCTCAAAAACATTACTATTATTTAGTTAATAACTTGTGATTCAATTTGTTTTGTAACACCTGGTTCTACACTCTCTAGTGCTTGTTCAGATATTTCAATTGAGCGTTTGTAACGATTATTTTTAAATAAACGCTCTGCTTCATTAAGACTTTTATCAATATTTGAACTTTCTTTACGATAGCGGTTCCCATATTCAATCAATTTTTCAGCATAGACTGCATTGACGAGAACATCTGTTGCTTCATCTTCAAATTTATTCATTTGTAGAACTACTTTAGAGACTTTATCTTTAAGTTGTTTTACATGGATGGGTCTCACACTAAATTTTTTGTTTACTTCACGCACTTCATAATCTATTTCATTTTTCATAATGATGAATCTTTCAGGTACACTCGGTAAATTTGAGGCCAAGAGTTTTCTATAAACTTCCTCTTTTTTACTTTGAACACGCAAGATATTTTCTTCTGCTTCTGCTTCATCTTCTCGAAGTTGAATTAAATGATTTTGTAGTTTTTCTTGTTTTTCATTGATGACATCAACATGTTCTTCGATATATTTCAAGTTATCTTGGACTTCGCTATATCTTACTGCTGATTTCGCCATTTCTTGTAATATTTCATCATATACTGAAATCATGCTCTGAATTTCATTTTCAAACTGTCTTACATTTTGAACATCACTTTCGTTTATATAATAATTTTCGCGCACATATTCAATTTCAGTTTGTAACGTATAATTCATTTCTTTAGCTCTAAATAGATTATCAGTGATAACTTCTTTTGTTTCTTCTACTTCATTTTTTGCTTTTACTTCATGTTCGATTAATTCATACATTTCATCAAGACGATCATTAATACTATTTAATTTATCATTTGCTTCGTCTAATTCTAATCTACTGATCATTGGTTCAACGAAACTCAATTCTGTTTTAAGCGTCTGTAATGAACTATCAATTTTGACATGATCTAAATCATAACCCTCGACTTTCAAGTCGCGACATCCATATTTTAAATCTTGGAATTGTCCTGGTAATTCTTTTTGTGCTTCTCTAATCAATTCAGGAATTTCATCCATATCTTTTTTAAGATAATTCATATCTTCATTAAGCGTTTTGATGTGATTGTACGCTTGGTTATAATTGCCGTCCTCTTTTAATGTTTCATATGTTTCCATTTCTGGAACAAATGATTCAATTTCTTGTTCCAATGGAGCAGCCGCTTCACCGAATTGATGTCTATTAGCTAACACATCACGTTTCATTTCACGATAATCCACCTTACACGCTTCATATAGGTGGTCACTTTCTTTATGTAGATTTAAAATATTTTCAACTTTTGAAGTAAGTTCATTGTAGTTTTCTTCATATTTATCCATCAATTCATGTGCTTCATCAATTTCAGTTTGAGCTTGTGAAAATTTAAATTTATCAAGCAATCCTTCTGCATCATGAATTTTTTCTTCTACTGGTAATAAATATTGATTTTTACTATCTAGTGCATTTTGTTTTAAACTGTTATAAGTTGTTTTTGTCTCCCCTGTTAAAGTTAGCTCAGACAATTGAGATAGACTTTCATCATAGGGTAATTGTTCTACTTTTACTTTACGCGTTTCAGCCTTTTCAATTATTTGGCTTTTGTTGGAACGCATATAGAATAATATACCGACAATAATCAGTATAATGACAATAATTGCTAAAATGACATACAATACCATATGTTTTCTCCTCCTATTTTATCACTATTCATTATAACGTAAGATACCTACCCATTAAAGAGAAAATGAGTGAATCATCTCAATTATTTAAAATTAGTCATTAAGTTCTTTCTTTCCTAATCATATGTATAACGATAATTTTAAAATAACTTCTAAAATCAATTGATTGATTACTATTAAAACAGTCTTTATACTAAATGAAAAGTAAAAAGTGAGGTTTTTTTATGCTAGAGGTTAGTGAAACAAATTATGATTTATTACAAAAGCAAGTTTCAAGTTTAATTGAAGATGAGTCCAATATGATTGCCATCCTTAGTAACGTATCTGCACTGTTAAATGATTCATTAGATCAAATTAACTGGGTAGGGTTTTATTTAGTAGAAGATAACGAATTAATTCTTGGTCCATTTCAAGGACACCCTGCTTGTGTACATATCGCTATTGGTAAAGGCGTGTGTGGGACTGCTGTTGCCAAAGATGAATCACAATTAGTAGCAGACGTAAATGCATTTCCTGGACATATTGCTTGCGATGCTAACAGTAAATCTGAAATTGTAATACCTATTCATAAAGATAGCAATGTCATAGGTGTTTTAGATATAGATGCACCTATCACAAACCGTTTCAATAATGAAGATAAGCAAGGCTTAGAAAACATTGTAGCTATCATTGAAAATCAATTATCATAAACTAATCCTGTTCTATTACAAACAAACGCAAGGTCAACTATTGACAGATTAATATATCATGGTACAATGTTCTTTGTGTGAATAAACGAAATTAGCAGTTGTATATTAATTGGCGCTATGTTGTTCCCAAAGTGGGCGTGCCGTGTAACCGTAGCTATGAGGCGAGGACACATAAAACAATATATCCAATTAAGCATGCAACACTCTTTTTTGTTTTTTCATAACAACAAAAAAGAAAAAGGAGGAGTCTATTTATGGCTCGATTCAGAGGTTCAAACTGGAAAAAATCTCGTCGCTTAGGTATTTCTTTAAGTGGCACAGGTAAAGAATTAGAAAAACGTCCTTACGCACCAGGACAACATGGTCCTAACCAACGTAAAAAAATGTCAGAGTATGGTTTACAATTACGTGAGAAACAAAAATTACGTTATTTATATGGCATGACTGAAAGACAATTCCGTAACACATTCGAAATTGCTGGTAACCAACATGGTGTACATGGTGAAAACTTCATGCAATTACTTGCTGCACGTTTAGATGCAGTTGTATATTCATTAGGTTTAGCTCGTACACGTCGTCAAGCACGTCAAATCGTTAACCATGGTCATATCGAAGTTGACGGTAAACGTGTTGATATCCCATCATACACACTTAAACCAGGACAAGAAGTTTCAGTACGTGAAAAATCTGCTAAATTAGATATCATTGCTGAATCTGTTGAAATCAACAACTTTGTACCTGATTACTTAGAGTTTGATGCAGACAACTTAAAAGGTAAATTCATTCGCATTCCTGAACGTAGTGAATTACCAGCTGAAATCAATGAACAACTTATCGTTGAGTACTACTCAAGATAATAATTTTTATATTAAAGCACCGACAAATTTTTTGTCGGTGTTTTTTTGTATCCAAATTTGTAGACAGTGACTCATTACGCAATCATTTCTAAGCTAAAATAATAAACGTAGCATATTGAAAGGCTTCAAGATATCCCCCATTGTATTCACTTAATGTTAAAGGAAAATAAAAGACCTTCCGCTGTATTTCTTTTCAATTTTACATTTTTCTTTACTTTGTTTATATTTAGTAAAAAGGAGTGTTAACATTGAAAATTAGAGCTTTAGAAGAAACAGATTTGGACTTTGTACATCATTTAAATAATGAATATTCCATTATGTCTTATTGGTTTGAAGAACCATATCAATCTTTAAGTGAGTTACAATCACTCTATAAAAAGCATCTATTAGATGAATCTGAAAGAAGATTTATTATCGAAAATGATTCTGAGCGTATCGGCGTGGTTGAATTGGTAGAAATTGATTTTATACATAGTAATTGCGAAATACAAATTATCGTAGATGAACAATATGGTGGTAAAGGATATGCCTCACAAGCCTTTAAAATGGCCATAGATTATGCCTTTTTAGTGTTAAACCTTCATAAAATATATTTATTTGTAGATGTTACAAACGAGAAGGCTGTACATATCTACCAAAAACAAAACTTTAAAATTGAAGGTACCTTACAAGAACATTTCTATACGCGAGGTAAATATAATGATTGCCATGTAATGGGTCTTTTAAGAGATGATTGGATTAATCAACAAAAATAAATGTAACCCCCACTTCTCAACTTGTTGAGTTAGTGGGGGTTATGCATGAGCTTTTGCTCAGGTAATCCTTAAAACCACTTCCAAACTTGTTGGGTTAGTGGTTCTTATGCATGAGCTTTAGCTCAGGTAGTTATTGAATTAACAAAATAAGCGATGTGGTTTGTCAGAAATAAGACCATCGACACCAATACGGATTAGTTTTATCGCTTGGCTTTTTTCATTAACAGTATAAGGCATTACTTTTAATCCATGATAATGTGCTTTTTTCATAAAGGTTTTCGTTACTAAGGAAAAGTGTGGATTCACGTAGTCAGCATATTCAGCTATTTTTTTAAAAGATGGCATTTTATACCAATATCGTTTTTTGCTAATTAAAACACCTAATCGATAGCCATATTGCTTCAGATATAGTTGCTTTATAAAATTTTGATCAAAAGATTGAATGATCACTTGATTTTTATCTAGCTCATATTGCTTTAGTTTATCTATTAAATCATTTTCAATGCCAGGATAATTTTTAGGTTGTTTCATTTCTATTAATAATGCCTGAGACGATGCTTTGATTAATGTTAATACTTCATCAAATGTCAGCAATGTTTGTTTGGTATATCTTGGACTACTATTTATACCATAATCATATCGTCTTAAATCATTAAGTGTTTGTTCTCCAACCTTCCCACTACCATTTGATGTTCTGTCAATAGTGTCATCATGTATCACAACTAACTGACCATCCCGCGTTTTATGTAAATCTATCTCTATGATATCTGCATTGCTTTGAAGGGCAGATTGAATAGCAATACTGGTGTTTTCTGGATAATCCATTGCCAAGCCACGATGCGCAACTAACATTATATGATGTTTTTCGTATTCAAATGACATAAAAAGTGCCCTCCCCTTTCATTATAAACTAGAATCCACTAAACTTAAGTTATCATAAAAACAATGGAGGTCAAAGCAATGGTCCAACATCAATTTAAAGTAACTACAAAATGGGAAGATGGACGAGAATCAGTCGGTAAACTTTCTGGTGATATTTTGAATGAACAAATATCTATCCCAGCAGGTCTAGGCGGAAATGGAACTGGTACGAATCCTGATGAGTTATTAGTATCCGCAGCATCATCTTGTTATATCATTTCCCTTGCGGCTGTATTAGAACGCTCAGGTTTTACCAATATTGATATACAACAATCAACTATTGGATTAGCTATATTTGAAAATGCCAAATTTAAAATGGATACCATTACACATTATCCTGAAATAAATGTAGATACAACACAGAAAGAACAATTAAAAAAGAAACTACCAAAGTTACTAAAGATTGCAGACAATAATTGCATGATTTCAAATTCTATAAGAGGCAATGTCGACGTCAAAATAGAACCTATATTAAAATAATTTTGCAATCATTTTATGTATGACGGAATATGATTATAATAACAATGTATGCCCTTACATATTATTAGAAATTTGAATATATTTAATTATTTTAAATTTTTACACTTTTATATTTTCTGAAAATTTGCTAAACTTGACAATCATAAGCATTGGGGGGAATTACACATGAAATATTATCATCCTTTGTTACTTACACCAGGACCAACACCTGTACCAGAACATATATTACACGCTACACAATTACCAATGGTCGGACATCGATCAAGTGATTTTGAAGCAATCGCAGAACAAGCTTTTAAATCACTTAAACCTATCTTTGGTTCTAAAAATGAGGTTATGATACTTACTTCAAGTGGAACCAGCGTACTTGAAGCGAGTATGCTAAATATAGCAAATCCAGATGATGACATCGTTGTAATTGTTTCTGGTGCATTTGGCAATAGATTTAAACAAATTGCAGAAACTTATTACGATAATGTACATATATTTGAAGTTGAATGGGGACAAGCGGTCAGTGTTCCTGACTTTATCGACTTTTTAAAATCTTTAAACACTGAAATCACAGCAGTCTTTAGTCAATATTGCGAGACTTCTACGGCTGTATTACATCCTGTTCATGAACTTGGCAAAGCATTAAACGACTTTGATTCATCGATATATTTTGTGGTTGATGGTGTTAGTTGTATTGGAGCTGTTGATGTAGATTTAGACCGGGATTATATCGATGTACTTGTTTCAGGTAGTCAAAAAGCAATTATGCTTCCACCCGGTCTCGGATTTGTAGCTTATAATAATCGTGCAAAAGAACGATTTAACGCAGTAGAAACGCCTAGATTTTATTTAGATTTAAATAAATATTTAAAATCATTGGCTGAACATTCAACACCTTTCACACCCAATGTATCTTTATTTAGAGGTGTAAACGCATACGCCGAACTAATCAATGCAGAAGGTTTAGATCAAGTTGTTGCTAGGCATTATGCGATAAGGGATGGATTAAGACAAGCATTGAAAGCATTAGATTTGGAATTATTGGTTCAAGATGTTTATGCGTCTCCTACTGTCACTGCGTTCACTCCAAAATCTAAAGATGAACTCAACTATATTAAGAGTGAATTAAAAAATAGATTTGCCATTACAATTGCTGGTGGCCAGGGTCATTTAAAAGGCCAAATATTACGTATTGGCCATATGGGGCAAATATCGCCTTTTGATATTTTACAAGTTGTATCAGCGTTAGAAATACTATTGTCAGAATTTAGAAATGAATCTTATGTTGGTAAAGCTATCACACAATATATGGAGGTCGTAAAAGCATATGTATAAAATTTTAGTTTCAGATCCAATTTCACCAGATGGTTTAAAAAATTTAACAGATCATGGCGATTTTAATGTCGACATTCAAACTGATTTGAATGAAACAGAATTAGCTGAAATCATTCCTAACTATGAGGGACTGATTGTACGTAGCCAAACACAAGTCACATCTAATATCATTGCTGCTGCACCAAACTTAAAAGTCATCGCACGTGCAGGTGTTGGTGTGGATAATATTGATGTAGAAGCTGCTACTAAACATGGTGTTATCGTTATTAATGCACCTGATGGGAATACAATTTCAGCTACTGAACATTCTATGGCAATGATTTTATCCATGGCACGTAACGTCCCTCAAGCCCACCAATCATTAAAAAATGGTAAATGGGATCGTAAAGCTTATAGAGGCACTGAACTTTATAATAAAACATTAGGTGTTATTGGTGCTGGGAGAATTGGAATCGGTGTAGCAAAACGTGCACAAAGCTTTGGTATGAACATACTTGCTTTTGATCCTTATCTGTCAGAAGACAAAGCTAAAGAACTTAATGTGACACGTGCTACAGTTGATGAAATTGCTGAACAAGCAGATTTTGTAACAGTGCATACACCGCTGACTCCAAAAACAAGAGGTATTGTAGATAAAGCATTTTTTGAAAAAGCAAAACCGACCCTTCAAATTATCAATGTTGCGCGCGGAGGTATCATTGATGAAGATGCGCTTGTCGAAGCATTAGATACTAATCAAATTCAGGGCGCTGCAATTGATGTATTTGAAAGCGAACCTGCAACTGAATCACCACTTGTTGCGCATGATAAAATCATCGTCACACCACACCTGGGTGCATCTACTGTTGAAGCACAAGAAAAAGTTGCAGTCTCCGTTGCCAATGAAATCATAGACATATTTGAACACGGTAATGTCGTTAATGCGATTAACGCACCAAAAATGTCCTTCAATGAAATTAATGATGAATTAAAGCCATATATTGAATTAAGTAAATTAACTGGTGAAGTAGGTATTCAATTATTGGAAAAAGCCCCTCGTGAGTTACAAATTAAATATAAAGGGGATATCGCACTGGATGATACAAGTTTACTTACTAGAACCCTTGTATCAGGTGTATTACGCCAAGATTTAGCAGAACGTGTCAACTTAATAAATGCCTTAGTATTACTAAATGAGCAAGGTGTATCATATAATATAGAAAAAGATACCAAACATCGTGGATTTAGCAATTATATTGAATTAACTTTAATTAATAAAGACACACAAATTAAAATTGGTGCAACTGTACTAAATGGCTATGGCCCAAGAATCGTACGTATTAATGAATACCCTGTTGATTTCAAACCTGAAAAACATCAATTGGTTATCAATCATAACGATAGACCAGGTATTGTAGGACGTACAGGTCAAATATTAGGTGAATACAATATCAATATCGCTTCTATGCATTTAGGACGCACCAACCAAGGTGGTAATGCGTTGATGATTTTATCGATTGATCATCCTGTAACACAAGATGTAATCGATGCTTTATATGAAATTGAAGGATTTAATCTAATAAGAAGTGTAGAATTAGATGTTGCAGCTAATGAAAATTACAATATTTAACAATAATAAACTGACAGGACAACAAAATGATTGTCCTGTCAACTTTTTATCAAGATACATTTAATTTGAACTATTATTAACTGTCTTATTCATATGAAATACTATTTAAGCGTCTGGACATAAATAGCAGAAAAATAAAGGCTGGGACTTAAATCCCCATTTTCAAAATAAGAGGGGCAATCCTTAATATGGATTGCCCCTCTTTATATTTAAAATACTACGATTTTAATCGTACATGCTTGCCTGAGGATATGGCTCGAGCCTGTAGTCTCTCACTCATATCATTCCCCCTGGCGTCAACACATTACAAAATCGATACAATGTATATTTTGTTATTCAAAAAATAAGGCATTTCGTATAATTTAATAAATTCACTAAAATTAACGAAGTGCCTTATGTATATAGATTACAACATGACTCAACTTACACTACCAATGGAAACTTCAATTCTTATTCCCACAAATGATATATCACGACATGTGAATGAAATCGTTGAAACAATCACTGAAAATGTAATCCATGCATTCAAAAAAACATCGTGGTGCTACTCATATCATCCAAAATGTTTATATATACGCTTTCGTTCAAGTAAACCTTGTAAATCATTAATGGTAATCATCTTTATCAAGATGTGATTATATACATTTATATTTCTTATATACCTCAATTGTCAACGTTTGTATTATAATAAGATATCTCGAATTTCACCAACATGATTGACAATATATTCAGCATCATAGCTTTCTAATTCCTCACGTGCATTTTGTCCTTTCAAACCGGTTAAAGGACCGATAAAAGTTGCGCCTATCTTTTTCGCACTTAATAAATCAGCTAATGAATCACCAACAATAAATACTTCATCTGGGTTTACACGATTTTCTTGATTTGTTGCATATTTTTTATAATGTTGCAAATCATTACCATCTAGCGTTGCTAAATAGCTAAATGGATTGGGTTTCCCTAGCGGCTTTAAATCAGGAAAATGTTCTTCTGCAATCAATACATCACTAGCAGTCACAATATGTAAATCGTCAAACAATGATTTAATCCCTAATGTTTCAAATGGAACGATTGTCTCAGTACGTGGTCGGCCTGTAGCAATGGCAATTTGGTAACCAGCCTCTTTTAAATCTTCTAACAATTGCTTGATTTCACTAACAGGTCTAAGCACTACCTCTTGATATATATAGCCTTTTTTAAAGTCAGTGCGCTGTTGTTTCTGTTCTACTTCATGATATAATTCGCAACCTAAATACCATTCCTGATATATTTCTTGTGCTAGCATCCAGAAAGGACTTTTCAACTCAAATAATTCAACATCTTTTGTATTTAACTGTACTTTTGCATGTTCAATTAATGCTTGATATATATTTTCTTTACCAGAACTTAAACCATCTAAAAATGAAAGTGGTAATTCAAAATTAAGCTCAATATCAGAAATATGATCACCGAGAAATTGTAGCGTTTTTTCACTAAAGCTTTTTGAATTCAATGCAATAGACAATTCCTCTTGAGTAAGTGATTTGCATAAGTCAATGTAATGTAATGCAATAACAATAAATAACATATCCCAGTTTGAATTCAACCCTAAAGATTTTAACTTTGTTAAGATCTCATCATGGTAAAAGACAATATCTCTTATTTCAGAAATTTGCTCGTCATCCAGTTCATGAAAATCTATAGATGGGTCAATAGCAATATAATCTTTACTCATTAACATTTCATAAACCGTTAATGCAGATACATCAAAGCACCTTTCTTCACTTAAAAACACACCATCAACATCAAATAATACCGACTTCATCTTAGTTCCTCTCCTTTAATCAGAAAATTCTGATACTAGTATATCGTACTATTTACATGTGAAAAGAGCAATGTATTTCCAAAAGATATATATATAGAAATATATTATTAATTTCATGAAATTAATTTGAAAATAAAATCACGCTTGAAAATGAAACGATAACATGTACTTATCGCTAATTTCCAAACGTGATTGTATGAATTGCTACAACTTTATAATAAAACTTTCAAACGACGTCTATCTAACTATGATCTTCTAGTTGCGCTTCCATTTCGTCTGCTACTTGTTGTACTTGCGTCCCAATGATAACTTGGGTGTTGTGTTTACCGCTTGTAGTAACACCTACTGCACCAGCACTTTTAATCTTAGTTTCATCAATAATACTATTATCATTGAGTTCCATACGTAAACGAGTAGCACAATTTGTTAAAGAAGTAATGTTTTCTTTGCCACCAAGACCTTCTACGATTTGACTTGCCGTTTTTGAATACTTATTTTTCTGTAACTCCCCTTCAGACTCAGCTGAATCTGCAGTGTCACCTGTTGTAGCTTCTTCTGATGTCGGGTCAGGTAGTAAGTTATCACCACGACCAGGTGTATTAAGTTTCAACCATTTTATTGCTAATCTAAATACAACATAATAAATCACAAAGAACACTACACCTTGAACCATTAACATCAGTGGATGATTTGCTACTGGATTAATCAAAGATAGTAAAAAGTCAATTAACCCCGCACTAAATGAGAACCCTGCTGTCCAGTGAAATAGCGCTGCAATAAACAGAGATAAACCAGTTAATAGTGCATGAATAACAAATAGTATTGGTGCTACAAACATAAATGAAAATTCGATTGGCTCAGTCACGCCAACGAAAAATGCTGAAATCGCTCCACCAAACATTAAGCCATAAACTCTTTTTTTCTGTTTTGTCTCAGCAGTATGATACATCGCTAATGCTGCTGCTGGAATCCCAAACATCATTACTGGGAAGAAACCAGCCATATAGCGTCCTGTGATACCTTGAACAGCACCATCACCTGTTTGGAATTTAGCGATATCATTAATACCTGCTAAATCAAACCAAAATACTGCATTCAATGCATGGTGTAATCCTGTCGGTATTAACAAACGGTTGAAAAAGCCATATAAAAATGCACCACCAGGACCTAAATCTAATATCCATGTTCCAAATGCAACAATTGCTGAGTACACAACTGGCCAAACAAACAACATAATAACCGCGATAAATATACTAAAGAATGCAGTTAAAATAGGTACCAAACGTTTACCACTAAAGAACGATAACGCTGTTGGCAGTTCTGTTTTACTAAATCTGTTATACGTATATGCAGCAACTAAACCGATAATCAAACCGATTAAGACGTTTTGATTATTCATTTGTTCGAACGCTTCATTTACTCCTGTTTCTTTTACACCCAATAATGGTGCTAATTTTTCAGGACTAAGCACGACGGTTGTTAAGAAGAAACCAACAGCTGCAGCAAGCGCCACTGCTCCGTCATTTTTTTTCGCCATACCTAAAGCGACCCCAATTGCAAATAATATTCCCAGTTGCCCTAGTATCGTTGAGCCTGCTGTTGAAAAGAACGCAGCTATGGTTGGCAATATACCAAGTGCTGTTAATGCATTACCAATACCAACGATAATAGCAGCTGCTGGTAACACTGCAACTGGCAACATGAGCGATCTTCCCAAACGTTGAAAGAAACTATACATAATCATTCCCCATTTCCCAATAAATTACCTAAAAAATCACCACATGTACAAAATGTCCACGTGGTGAATGAAAGCGTTATACTTGTTGTCATTGTACAGTTCCATAATAACACAAGTCTTATAAATTTCGTATATAAAATAAGATTCAAAATGAGTAAAATGAATTATTTATGTGCTACAGATGCATTTAATTCATTTTGTAATTGAATTGTTCTTTTTTCCAATTCTTTTGTTAAATATTCTAATTTTTCATTTCGTTTCATATCTTTTGGTAAATTTTTAGTGTCGATAGGTTCACCAAATTTAATAATTGATTTGCCTGTGATTAAGCCCTGAATTTTTTTGGGTCCAATATATGCCGCTGGTAAGATGGGTGCTTGCGCCATCATAGCAATTGTAACTGCACCTCGTTTCATCGGTGAACCTTCGTCATATTTCATACGATGGCCAGTTGGAAAAATACCAACTGTTTTATTTTCTTTTAATAATTTAATTGGCTTTTTCAACGTGCTTGGACCAGGATTTTCTCTGTCGACTGGAAAAGCATTAAGTGAACTTAAAAATCCACCGAACCACTTATTATTAAACAACTCTTTTTTGGCCATATAATGAATTTGATTTGGATAAATAGCCATACCTAACATAATGACTTCATTGTAACTTTCGTGAGTACAAGTGACGACATACCTATGTAATTGAGGAATATTTTCTTCCCCTTGCACTTCTAATGATTTACATATTTTACGTATAATTAAATTTAATATACTGCTAATAAATCTATACATTTTTCCACCTACTTTTTTCACCTTATATTACCTTATTGATTCTATCATTTAGTGCATTAATGAACAAGATAATTTATATTTCAGTCTAAAGTTGTATAGTGATATACTAGAAAAAGTTGGACAAAGCTTTCATAATAGGAGTTAAAGAATAAATCGGAGGTATAATATGTCAGATTTGAACAATGATCAAAATACAAACAATAAACAACCTGATGCGCAAACATCAAATTACAGCCGACCAACATTTAGTAAACGAACAAAACCAAAATTTCCATGGTTCAAAACTGTACTTGTTGCACTCATAGCTGGTATCATAGGTGCACTCATCGTCTTAGGTATTGGTAAAGTAATGGAAAATACAGTTTTGGAAGATAACGGTTCAACTGTTAAAGAAGCGAATAATAACAATAATGCTGGTAATTCATTAGATGGTAAAAGTGATAAGTATGATTCTGTGAATCAAATGATTACAGATGTGTCACCTGCAATTGTTGGTGTCATCAATATGCAAAAAGCTCAAAATTTAGATGACTTACTTAAAGGAAAATCTGCTAAATCAGAAGAAGCTGGCGTGGGTTCTGGCGTGATTTATCAAAAAAACAATGGATCCGCATATATTGTTACAAATAATCACGTAATCGATGGTGCTAGTGAAATTAAAGTACAATTACATAACTCTAATCAAGTAGATGCCAAATTAATAGGTAAAGATGCACTCACTGATATTGCTGTATTAAAAATTGATGATACCAAAGGTACAAAAGCGATAGACTTTGCAAATTCTTCTAAAGTAAAAACAGGTGACAGTGTATTTGCAATGGGTAACCCACTTGGTTTAGAATTCGCAAATTCTGTAACATCAGGTATTATTTCAGCAAGTGAACGTACCATTGATACGCAAACATCAGCAGGTGCGAACAAAGTAAATGTACTACAAACAGATGCAGCCATTAACCCTGGTAATTCTGGTGGTGCGTTAGTAGATTTAAATGGGAATTTAGTAGGTATAAATTCTATGAAAATAGCGAATGAACAAGTTGAAGGTATTGGTTTCGCTATACCTAGTAACGAAGTGAAAGTTACAATTAAGGAACTCGTTAAAAACGGAAAAATTGATCGCCCTTCTATCGGTATTGGTTTACTAAATTTAAGTGAAATACCAGATGAGTATAAAAAACAATTAAATACGGATAGAAAACAAGGTATATATGTAGCCAAAGTATATGCTGATAGTGGATTAAAAGAAGGCGATATTATTACAAAAATTGATGATGAAAAAGTCAAAGAAGATACAGAACTTCGCTCTTATTTATATGAACATAAAAAACCGGGGGATAATGTTAATTTAACAATTGAAAGAAAAGGTAAAACACAAAGTGTTGATGTAAAATTAACAGAACAAAAGTCTAATACCACAGACTCATCTAAAGAGGAAGCCGTCCCTTTTAATTAATAAAATGAGGTAATATGTTAAGAAAACAAGACACAAAACTTAATCTTTAAAAAAAGGAGTTTGGGACATCAATGATGTCCAGACTCCTTTATATTGTCAGTAGATGATAAAGTCCCACTACTCAATAAATTGAGTAGTGGGACTTATGCATGAGCTTAAGTTCTAATTTTTTCAAATGTAGTCTTCACTATTAGTGGTGGGACGACAAAATCATTTTAATAAAATTAGATTTCAGTTTCACTCACCTTTTATCTTTCAACTCTTACGATTAAAAATGTCCTTATTTATAATTAATCATAAAGTATTTTTTCTTACCTCTACGCACAATTGTAAATGCATTATCGATCTTATCTTCATCTGACAATTCATAATTTACATCTTGTTGTCTTTCACCGTTTATATAAATCGCACCATTATTTATGTCTTCACGTGCTTGTCTTTTAGATGAAGATATGCCCGTTTCAACAATGGCTTCAACAATGTTCGAAGTCGTGTGGTTTAAGTCAACTTGTGGTACATCTTTAAATCCTTCTTTTAATTCTTTAGCTGAAAGTGATTTCAAATCACCTGAAAATAACGCTTGTGAAATTCTAATTGCATCATCTAATGCATCTTGGCCATGAATAAATCTAGTTACATTTTCAGCTAATGCTTTTTGTGCTTCTCGTAAATGCGGTGCTTCTTGCAATGATTTTTCTAAATCATTTATTTCTGCTTTACTTAAAAATGTGAAGTATTTTAAAAATTTAATAACATCTTCATCTGTTGAATTAATCCAAAATTGGTAGAATTCATAAGGACTTGTTTTGTCAGCATCTAACCATACTGCTCCACCTTCTGTTTTACCAAATTTTTTACCATCAGATTTAACTACTAGAGGAATCGTTAGACCAAATGCTTCATTTTCTCCATACATACGACGCATGAGTTCAATACCACTAGTGATATTGCCCCATTGGTCTGAACCACCCACTTGAATTTTACAATTGTATGTTTGATTAAGATGTCCGAAATCAATTGCTTGTAAAATTGTGTAAGTAAATTCTGTAAATGAAATACCGTGTTCTAAACGCGTTTGAATAGAATCTTTGCCTAGCATGTAATTTACACCGACATGTTTACCATAATCACGTAAAAATTCAATTAATGATATTTGTCCAAGCCAATCTTTATTATTAACTAGTTTTGCACCTTTATTTGTGTCAAATTCAAAAATTTTATGCATTTGTTTACTAATACCTTGTACATTGGTTTCAACTTGTTCCTCAGTTTGTAACTTTCTTTCTTCTGATTTACCAGATGGGTCACCTATCATTCCAGTACCGCCACCAATTAACACAAGTGGTCGATGACCATGCTCTTGAAAACGACGTAAAGTTAAGAACGGCAATAAATGACCAATGTGTAAACTATCTGCAGTTGGATCGGCACCACAGTATAACGTAACTTGTTCTTTATTTAATAAATTTTCAATACCTGTTTCATCCGTTTGTTGATAAATTAAGCCTCTCCATTTTAATTCTTCAATTAATGCATTTGTCATGATATCAACCTCCTAATTAAATATTGATAAAGTTTTGAATAGGCTTTATTTGCATCACTTCTATGATTCAAGAAAATAATCTCAGAAAATGCAAAAAAGCGCCCTTACATAATTATGTAAGGGCGCATATGCACGGTACCACCATACTTTAAGTCAAACAACTTTATTAATGATACGTTCATTAACTAAAACGTTTGGATAATTACGCTATAAAGGTGTATTCATATAAAGACCAACGTTAGTTCGCAGCAATCACTAACTCTCTGAAGATGATACAATATATTACTTCTCCTCTATCCAAAAACGATATCGAATTGATATTAATTATATTTAATTCTATTTTAAAAGTCAACACTCTGTATTATGTTATAATACTGTTTAGCTAAGGAGGACCACTATGGAAAAACAGACGTTTGATATAGACAATCATAAAAATAAACAACTTACTAGACTGGAACAGTTTGAATTTATTTATAAAAAAATCAAACACTTTTTCGTAGGTTTGTTTTTCATATTTAGCTGTTCTTTGGTTATCTTACTCGCAATATCTGTACTTTATTTTCAAAATTTAACAAAAGAAGCAACGCATATGTCAGATAATGAATTAAAACATAAATTATTAAATGTGTCTGGTAATGAAGATATTGATTATAAAAGTGATAACATTTTATCAGAATATAACAATTCTATTAATACACTTATCGTTGGTCCAAAACATGTTAATAGTAATGTGATCAAAGCATTAACCGCTTCAGAAGACAGCTTGTTCTTTCAACATAATGGTATTTTACCTAAAGCCGTTTTAAGGGCGATTGGTCAAGATATATTTAATTCGATGGATGCTACGGGCGGTAGTACAATTACACAACAACTTGTTAAAAATCAAGTTTTAACCAATAAAAAAACATATAACCGAAAAGCAAATGAACTAGTACTCTCAATGCGTGCTGAAAAAATACTGACTAAAGATGAAATTTTATATACATATTTAAATATTGTTCCTTTTGGTCGTGATTATAATGGCACAAATATTTCTGGGATAGGTTCAGCTGCTTATAGTATTTTTGGCAAACCTGCTGAGGATTTGAATATTGCTGAATCTGCTTATTTAGTTGGGTTATTACAAAGCCCCTACTATTACACACCCTATAATGAAGATGGCTCACTTAAACCTAGTGATCAAATCCAAGTCAGTTTAAATAGACAGCATTATGTATTAAAACGTATGTTAGTAGAAGATGAAATTACCCTTTATGATTATAGACGTGCAGAAAATTATGATATTAAATCTCATTTAATGACTAAATAAAATTATTCATTAATATATTTTACCAAAGTAAAGACTAATCCTACGTAAATGAGTTAGTTTTTATATCTCTAAGATAAACAACATTGCACATAGAAAAACACTTTCGAATGATTCATTTAAAACGAATCCAACGAAAGTGTTTTTATTTAGTCTCACTGATTGAGGTCAGTTTCGTTATAAATTGACCCCTATTTTAAAGTCAGAAATCGTTAGGCCTTTTTCTAAACTTTTTAAACAAATATTTAGAATAAACCAACTGCATGTCCATCATCTGTAACATCCATTTTTAATGCGGCAGGTTGTTTAGGTAAACCAGGCATTGTCATTATTGCACCAGTCAGTGCGACAATAAACCCTGCACCTGTTTTCGCTTCTAATTCACGGATTGTAATTTCAAAACCTTCAGGTGCACCTAATAACGTTGCATCATCTGAAAATGAATATTGTGTTTTGGCCATACATACAGGATAATGATCCCAACCATTTTCTTTAAATTGTTTTAATTGTTTTTGAGCTTTACTACTAAATGTTACTTTGCTACCGCCGTAAATTTCTTTTACGATTGTTTCAATTTTATCTTCTAATGGTTGCTCTAGTTCATATAAATGTTTGAAATCTTGTGGTTGTTCGATCACTTCTAACACTTCGTTAGCTAAATCGATACCACCTTTACCACCTTTTTCCCAAACTTCTGTTAAAGCTAGTCGTACACCATTTTCTTTTGCCCATTCTTGAACAAATTTAGTTTCTGCATCTGTATCGTGAATAAATGCATTTAATGCAATCACTGGTTCTAACCCATATTTTTTCACGTTATTTACATGGCGTTCTAAGTTTACAATTCCTGCTTTTAATGCATCAACGTTTTCTTCTTTAAGGTTGTCTTTTGCAACGCCGCCATGCATTTTAATCGCGCGAATCGTAGCTACTACTACGACTGCTGATGGTTCAAATCCTGCTTCACGTGCCTTGATATTAATAAATTTCTCAGCACCTAAATCTGAGCCAAAGCCTGCTTCTGTTACGACAATATCAGCTAATTCTCTTGCTGTTTGAGTAGCAAGAATTGAGTTACAACCATGTGCAATATTTGCAAATGGGCCACCGTGTACTAATGCAGGTGTACCTTCAATCGTTTGGACTAAATTTGGTTTGATTGCGTCTTTAAGTATCATTGCTAATGCACCTTCAACTTTTAAATCCGCAACAGTGACAGGTTTACGATCTCTTGTATAACCTACTGTAATTTTGCTGATTTTAGATTTTAAATCTTGAATATCATTAGCTAAACATAAAATTGCCATAATTTCTGAAGCCACTGTAATATTGAAACCATCTTCACGTGGTACACCTTGCGTTGGCCCACCTAATCCTACGATCACATTTCTTAGTGCACGATCATTCATGTCTAAAACGCGTTTCCACTCAATTCTTCTTTGGTCAATGCCTAAGTCATTGCCTTGATGAATATGGTTATCAATAAATGCTGATAAAGCATTGTTCGCTGTAGTAATCGCATGGAAATCACCATTAAAATGCAAGTTAATATCTTCCATCGGTAACACTTGAGCGTATCCGCCACCTGTCGCTCCACCTTTAATACCAAACGTTGGTCCTAAAGCTGGTTCACGTAATGCAACCATTACATTTTTCTTTAATTGGTTAAATGCATCAGACAAACCAACAGTAACTGTTGATTTCCCCTCACCAGCTGGTGTTGGGCTCATAGCTGTTACTAATACGACTTTCCCTTTGTTATCTTTTTGTTTAACTTGGTTAATATCTATCTTAGCCTTATAGTGTCCATATGGTTCTAAAGCATCTGCTGGAATACCTACTTTTTCAGCTATGTCCCCTATAGGTTGTAATGTTGATTGATTAGCAATATCTAAGTCTGATAAATGTGCCAAATTCATTCGCCCCTTCTTTTATAAATTTTAATCACTTTTAAAAATCAAATTTCAATCAGTGAGTCAAAATTCCTTACATATTCATAATAACCAAATAATGTTGTGTTGTCGATTAATAGAGATAACGCTTTCAAAATAATAAGCTACTTTTGTAAAATTATGATATACATTTATACTCATATTGTTTTATTACACTAAAAACTCCTTTATTTCAAAATTTTAAGCAAAGTTAAAACCTATCAATAAAGGAGTGTTTTTAGCAAGTTTTGCATGTGAAATAAAACTTTAACACTTTGTATTTAATTAATCTTCCATCGTACTTAAGTCGCCTTCTGGCAAGTCAAGTTCCCATGCTTTTAGTACGCGACGCATAATTTTACCTGAACGTGTTTTCGGTAATTTTTCTTTAAATTCTATTTCACGTGGTGCAGCATGTGCAGCTAAACCTTCTTTAACAAACTTACGAATTTCTTCTTTCAACTCATCACTTTCCTCAAATTCAGGGCGTAACGCAACAAATGCTTTAATAATTTCACCGCGTACAGGATCTGGTTTACCAATGACGCCTGCTTCTGCAACTGCTTCGTGCTCCACTAATTTCGATTCTACTTCAAATGGACCTACGCGTTCACCAGCAGTCATGATTACATCATCTACACGACCTTGGAACCAGAAATATCCTTCTTCGTCTTTATAAGCTGAGTCTCCAGATACATACCAGTCACCAATGAAATACGATTCATATTTTTCAGGATTATTCCAAATAGAAATCATCATGGATGGCCAACCTTTTTTAATTGCCAAATTACCCATGCGATTAGGAGGTAATTCATTACCTTGATCATCTACAATTGATGCCTCAATACCTGGTAATGGTTTACCCATTGAACCTAATTTCACATCCATCGAAGGATAGTTTACAATCATATGGCCACCTGTTTCAGTCATCCACCAAGTATCTAGCACACGCAGTCCAAATACATCTTTTGCCCATTTAATGACTTCAGGGTTTAATGGTTCTCCGACAGATAAAATACTCTTTAATGATGACAAGTCATATTTTTCAACAATATCATCACCAGCACTCATTAACATTCTTAATGCTGTTGGAGCCGTATACCATATAGTCACTTTAAATTCTTCTATCATACCATACCATGCTTCAGGAGAAAATCTACCTCCCGCAATACAATTCGTAACGCCGTTTAACCAAGGGCTAAATATACCATAAGATGTTCCAGTGACCCATCCTGGATCTGCTGTACACCAATACACATCATCATCTTTAAAATCAAGTACATATTTACCTGAAATATAATGTACTAACATCGCTTTTTGCGCATGTAATACACCTTTAGGTTGACCAGTTGAGCCTGATGTATAATGTAAAATCAAACCATCATCTAAATCTAACCATTCCGTTTCAAATTGATCACTCGCTTGTTCAAATTCACTATTGAAATCTACATATGCACCATCTACATCATTATCAACTACAATGATTGTTTCTAAATTTGGTAACTTATCTACAGGTATTCTTGGCAATAAACTGTTAGTAGTAACTATTACTTTTGCCTCACTATTTTCTAGTCTATCCCCAACAGCTTTTTCCATAAATGCTTCAAATAATGGGCCTACAATTGCACCTATTTTCAAAATACCAAATAACGCAAAATAAATTTCAGGTGTTCTTGGCATAAAAATAAATACACGATCACCTTTTTCAACGTTGGCTTTATCTTTTAAAACATTTGCAGCTTTATTTGATTTTGATTTCATTTCACTGAAAGTATAACTTTCTTGTCGCTGATCATCTTTATAATGAAGTGCAACTTTTTCTCCTTTACCTTCATCCACATGGCGATCGATACATTCATGCGCCATATTCACTTTACCTGTGTCATACCATGAAAATGCTTTTTCGACCTCTTTCCAATCAAAGTTGTTGTATTGTTTCTCATAGTTTTGAAGGTTAAAATTTCCTTCTTCCCCTTTATATACTTCTACTTTCATTCTAAATCCCCCTCTTAATGAAATCGAATGCTTAATGCATATTATAACTAACAAATTCACAATTTTCAAAATAATTAGTGTAAACGGATACATTTTCGTGTTAATTTCCTCCGAAATCACTTATACTAAAAGTATTAAAGGGTGAATATGACATTCATCTACAGTCGTTTGGAGTGAAAAAATGGAACATATAAAAACGTATCAATTTCAAACATTTCATTTGGACGAAGGTACATTTATAATAGAAGGCCCTGTCTCTAGAGAAAATCTTGAACTTATGACTTTTGATGATGGACTTTCTGCTTTTCGACAACCTAACGATCAATTTATAGCTATAAAAGAAATTAGTGAATTAAAAGAAGGTAGAATTTTTGTGATTAGAAAGCATGACCATATTGTAGGTTATGTCACTTATCACTATCCTGATCCATTAGAACGTTGGTCTGATGGTAACCTTGAGTATTTAATTGAACTGGGTGCGATAGAAATCAGTTTACCTTATCGACATTTACATTTAGGCAGTAAACTCATTCGTTTAAGTTTGGCGGCTTATGAATATGAAGATTATATCGTTTTAACTACTGAGTATTATTGGCATTGGGATTTAAAAAATTCTGGTCTAGATGTTTTTGCTTATAAAAAATTAATGCAAAAATTAATGGGTTATGGGGGCCTAGAAATTTTTGCTACAGATGATCCTGAAATCACTAGTCATCCAGCAAATTGTTTAATGGCAAGAATAGGTGCACGCATTTCCATTGATCAATTACAAGCATTCGATGATTTAAGATACAAGAATCGCTTTTTCTTTTAAAGGGGAGTTAAATCAATATGAGCAATACCCAAAAAACTGGTTTTGTTTATTCAAACGAAATCTTACAATACCGTTTTAGTAATCAACATCCTTTCAATCAAATGAGATTGAAACTGACAACTGAACTATTAAGTGATTTAGGTTATTTAAAACCTGAACACATTGTTAAACCGCGAATCGCTACAGATGACGAATTAAATTTGATTCATAGCTATGATTATATACAATCTATTAGACGTGCATCACATGGCATTTTAAATGACAATGAAGCCAAGAAATATGGCTTAGATGGAAGCGATACACTACAGTTTAGAATGATGCATAAACACAGTGCACGCATTGTGGGTGGTGCCCTTAATTTAGCTGATAAAATTATGGACGGTACATTCACCAATGGTTGCCATTTAGGTGGTGGATTACATCATAGTTTGCCAGGTCGTGCCAATGGTTTCTGCATATACAATGATGTGGCAATTACGATTGCTTATCTCATCAAGCATTATGATTTACGAGTAATGTGTATAGATACAGATGCACATCATGGGGATGGAACACAATGGAGCTTTTACACTAACAACGATGCATTAATTTATTCTATACATGAAACAGGCAAATTTTTATTCCCTGGTTCGGGAAACTATACAGAACGCGGCAATGAACAAGGCTTCGGTTATACCGTCAATATACCACTTGAACCCTACACAGAAGATGATTCTTATCTAGAAGTCTTAAATGAAACATTAGAACCTGTGGTTGCCTCTTTCAAACCTGATATCATTGTGAGTGTGCACGGTGTAGATATTCATTATTTAGACCCACTCACACATATGAGTTGTACATTAAATGCACTATATGAAATCCCCTATAAAATTAAAGCATTAGCAGATAAATATACTGATGGAAAAGTAATTATGTTTGGTGGTGGTGGTTACAATATTTGGAAAGTTGTACCTAGGGCATGGACGCATGTTTTTTTAGCATTAATTGGTGAACAACAACAGCAAGGCGAATTACCTGAAAAGTGGATTGCTAAGTGGACACCCTATGCTACTTGTGAATTACCTACAACTTGGAAAGACCAAAAACTAGATTATCAATTAATACCTAGACGTAAAGAAATTACAGAAATCAATATGAAACATGCAACTCAAGTATTAAGTTGGTTTAAATAACATTGGTATTCATTATTTTATTACATAAAAATACAGACATGATAAAGCCCCACTACTCAGTTCGTTGAGTTAGTGGGGCTATTGCACGAGTTGCAGCTCAGGTGACACTTAAATCCTGTTCATTCTTACTTAACTCGGACAACGAAATCATGTTACATAAAATTTATGTCCAAATTCTGCTGTTTTATTAACTTTATTTTGTAGTACCTCTGTATTCAATTCTATGTGGTAAAATCACATTAGGTTCATCAATTTCTTCTTCGTTCATATATTTGGTTAATAATCTCATTCCCACTGCACCAATGTCATACAACGGCTGAATCACACTTGATAATTGTGGTCTAACCATTTCAACTAAACGTGTGTTATTAAAACTAACAATTTGTAAATCATCTGGAACAGTTACACCTTCATCTTGTGCTGCATGAACTAAACCAATTGCTTGTTCATCACTAATTGATAAAATAGCATCTGGTTTAGTAGATTTTAATGCACCAAATGCACGTAAACCATCTTTATAGGTCTCATTGCCATTGAAAACTAATTGTTCATCTAATGTTAATTGATTTTCTGATAAAACCTCTTTTAATCCTTCTAACACATCTTCTTGTGCCTTTTTGGAATAGTCTCCGCCTACAAAAGCAAATCGTTTTGCTCCTTTTTCTATTAAGTGCGCTGTGATTTCTTTTGCAGCTGTTTGGAAATCGATATTGACAGATGAAATTCCTTCATCTTTACCGTTCGTACCTGACACGACTACTGGTACAGATGATTTATTAATCAATTCTTTAATTTCTTCTGATATCGTTCCACCTAAAAAGATAATACCATCTACTTGTTTACTTAATAAATTATTAAAAATTTCTTTCTCTTTGCCAGGGTCATTATCAGAATTCGATATGATTGAGTGATATTTGTACATTGTAGCAATATCTTCTAAACCACGTGCGAGTTGTGAATAATAGACATTTGAAATATCTGGGATGATTACCCCAACAGTCGTCGTACGTTTACTTGCTAATCCTCTTGCTACTGCGTTGGGACGATAACTCAACTTTTTAATAACTTCGTTCACTTTGTCTCGTGTTTCCGGTTTTACATTTTGGTTACCATTTACGACACGCGAAACAGTAGCCATAGATACCCTTGCTTCTCTAGCTACATCATAAATTGTTACAGTCATAAACTTCCTCCTTGAAAGCGATTTCTTTATTATTATACTCTGTTTTCATAACATTTTCAAAGTTTACCATATTTTTCGCAAATGTAAAATCATTTTGATTTGAATGTCATAATAATGTCAATTTCATAATAATTTATTAAATCTTATTTAAGTATATGTTTTTATTTCTATTACAATCATTTTCAAAAATAGTAATTAATATTAGTATAAATTCGTATAAATTGCTATTAAAAAGAAATATAAAAACCTCTATATGCACCTAAATAATTAGTATGCAAAATAGAGGTTATAAAGTCATCGTATGATATAAATTATTTTAATTGTTTATTGTTATACATATCAGCTAATGGTTTTAATTCATTGTAGAATTTTTCAAATTCATTTAAATCCATTTGTTGACCGCTATCACTTAATGCAACAGAAGGATCTGGGTGAACTTCTGCCATAATACCATCAGCACCAACAGCTAAACCTGCTTTTGCAGTTGGTAACATGATATCTTTACGTCCAGTACTATGTGTAACATCTACTAAAACTGGTAAATGTGTCCCCTGTTTTAAAATCGGTACTGCTGAAATATCTAATGTATTTCTTGTAGCTTTTTCATATGTACGTATACCACGTTCACATAAAATTATATTTTCATTACCTTGCGATGCAATATATTCAGCTGCAAAGATAAATTCTTCGATTGTAGCGGCTAATCCACGTTTTAATAATACTGGCTTATTAGAACGTCCTGCTTCTTTTAATAATTCAAAATTTTGCATATTACGCGCACCAATTTGGAAAACGTCTAAATATTGATCAGCGATTTCAAAATCTGCTGGATTTACAATTTCACTTACAACATTTAAACCATATTTATCTTTTGTATTTTTAAGTATTTTTAGTCCTTCTTCACCTAAACCTTGGAAATCATAAGGTGATGTACGAGGTTTAAACGCTCCACCTCTAATGAACTTTTCACCTTTGGCTTGTAAATCTGCTGCAACTGTATCTACTTGTTCTTGTGATTCAACTGAGCATGGACCAAAAACAAAAGATTTATTACCGTCACCGATAATACCTTTATTATCAAACTGAACAATCGTATCTTCTGGTTTCAATTTTCTAGATACATATAAATGTTTTTCATTCTCTGATTTTTGCAAGTCAGTAGAGGCTTTAAATATTTCTTTAAATAGTTGTTTAATCACATTATCATTAAACGGACCTTCGTTTTTATCTAATAGTTGGTTAATCATTTCTTTTTCACGTTGAGGGTCATAAACCATTGTACCCTGCTTGCGCTTTTCTTCACCTATTTTTTGTGCAATCTTCCCTCTTTTAGATAAAAGGTCTAGTATTTGTTCATTAATTCCAACAATTTCATCTCTGTATTCTTGTAATTTGTCTGTCATTTTAGTCACCTCTATGAAAATTTTACAGCGATATTTTATTCTGCTTTAAAGCGATAAAATATTTGTTAAACGTAATTCTAACAATAACTGAATATAAGTTCAAGTCTCAAACGTAAAAAATCACTTTTAAAGTGAATACGTTTAATGATAACTGAATTTTCTGTTATTTTCTAGCCGTATTTTTACACTATTCCATAAATAATCAATTTATACCAACGCTCATCACAGCGTATGCAAGGATATTAAACCCCACTTAACATAAGTAACTATACTTATGTTAACTAATGCGGGTAGTTGATTCGTTAATTTTTAGTTTACTGATAATTGTAGGAATAAGTACTGAAGTGTCCATTGACAGTGTATGTTGAGTAAAGATATACATTTCACATATAAGGCATTTCGTTAATTTAGTTGAGTAATGTTTATTAAATTATACGTAAGTGCCTTATTTTTTGAATAACAAAATATCAATTATACTGATTTTGTAATGTGCTGACACCCAGGGGAATCTTATGAGTGAGAGACTACAGGCTCGAACCATATCCTAGCCAAGCATGGACAGTCAAAAACGTAAGATTTTAACTATAAAGAGGACCAATCCATATTATGCATTGGCCCTCTTATTTTGAGTATAGAATTTATGTCCGAGACTGCTTTTGATTATAGAATTTATTCCAAAATCACATAACAGTTTTAATCATTAAATGTTCTTTTATCTATTTTACTTTTTGCTTTTTCAGTCTTTTTGCTTTGCAATCTATTTTTTGAATATGTTGGCACCTCATTGTCAGAATTAGAGCTATCAGTACTATTATTAGAAGATTGCTTACTAATACCTTGTTCAGCATTATCATGTACAATTATACCGTCTTTAAACGACACACTTTTATGTGTTTGTTTAACACGTTGCTCTGCAGCCTGAGGTGTATTTTTAGTTGAAGATTGATCATGTTTATCAGCAGAATTTTCTACTTTATTATTATTTTCAACTGCATTATCTAATTTCTTTGTAACTAAATTAGGCACTTCTTGATTACCTTTGACTGTTAAAGATTCAGGTTTTAATAAATTAACGGTTTTTTCAGCTACTTTTGGGTCTTTAGACATTGCATCACGTTTTTGACTCGCTGCTAATGCTAATCCCGAAGCAGTAATACCATCTGCAATTGTTGCTGAATTTAAGCTATCTTTAGCTTCAGTCTTGTCATTTTTTGTAATTAAATTAGGTACTTCTTTTTTAGAATTAGATTTTACACTTTCTTCAGTTACAAGTTCAGTTGTATTTTTCTTAATTGTCGGGTCATTTGTTAAAGCTTTATTTTTTTCTTCAGCAGCATTGGCTAATTTCGTAGCCGATACTGTATCATTTTTTTGTGATTCGTTAGACGTTGAAGCAACTGTAGAATCAGCTAAATGATGTGTTTCTGACTCTTTCTTGATTGCATTTTTTTGAGCATTCTTTTCACTATCAGTTGGTTGTACTTGTTCATCAATATTATTCAAGCCTTCTGATGTTTCATCCGATTGTTGTTCAGTTAATGTATCTTGTGCTTGTGGTGACGTATCAGATAAGTTGTGAGTAGCCGTCTCTTGTTGAATTGCAACTTTTTGCGCACCTAATTCATTGTTTGTAATTGCTTTTTCTTTAATATGCGCAACTTGACGTTCTGCTTCTAGTTTGTCATTTTCAGCTTCTTTAACTACATTTGATTTGAATGTTTTATTACTTTTAGGAACGGATTTCTCACTTTGACGTGATTTACTAATAGACACTAATCCTACAGCCGAACCTATCACAGCACCTACTATAAATCCATAAACAAACACATTTCTAGCACCAGATGTAAAATATTCTGGTACTTCATAACTTTCTAAATTTCTTTCGTAATCATCTCGATTATAGTACTTCATATTTGAATGCCTCCTATAACAAATGCACTTAAATAAGTTTATACCTCATTTAAGTGCATTTGTTTTTTAAGTATATAAATGATTAATGGTCAACACGTGTAGTATAGCTGTGATTTGCATCATTTGCTACGCTACTTGTTTTATAATTTGCACTTTCTCTACGATTTCTTCTGTTTTGCCATTTGTCAGCAACTTCCATTGCAACATTTGACCATTGTACAACTTGAGAAATTTTATCTTCATTTTGAGAAATATTGTGCGTGATTGAGTTTGTTACTCGATCAACAGAACCATTTAATGTTTGAACTGAATCACCGATACCTTTAACAGCATCAACGACAGAGTTTAAACGTTCTGATTTATCTTGAATATCTTCAGTTAAGCGATTCGCTTTATGAAGTAAGTCAGTAGACTCACGTGTAATCCCTTGAATTTGTCCTTCAACTCCATCAAGAGTTTTAGCAACGTGATCTAAATTTTTCTTAACTGAAAGTAATACAACAACGATTCCTATACATAACACTAAAAAAGCAATCGCTGCAATTATTCCAGCTATAGGTAAAATCCATTCCATTAAAAACGCCTCCTAAAAAAACATATGTTGTTATTTAATATAAATACCCACATCATTTTAACATAAACATATTAAAATGAGGTAGTTACACCGATATTTTCCATATATGCGCGCTGGATTTTTTGTATATCGCCTGCACCCATAAATAAGATAACCGCATCTTCATATTGTTCTAAAGTATTTACACTTTGCTCATCAATAAGTGTAGAACCATCTACCCTTTCAACCAAGTCTTGAATAGTTAGTTCGCCATTGTTTTCTCTTATTGAGCCGAAAATTTCGCATAAAAATGTTTTATCCGCAAGACTTAAACATTCAGCAAATTCTTCTAAAAAAGCTTGTGTTCTACTGAAAGTATGTGGTTGGAAAACAGCTATAACTTCTTTATTAGGATATTTTTTTCGTGCTGTCTCAATTGTAGCACTAATTTCTCTTGGATGGTGAGCATAATCATCTACTAATACTTGTTTACCTGCCTTAGTTTCATTAAATCTACGTTTTACACCACCAAATGTTTCTAACGCTTCTTTAATATTATCAACGTTCAATCCTTCTAAATAACTGATTGCTATTACAGCAAGTCCATTTAAGATATTATGGTCTCCAAATTGTGGAGATAAGAAGGTATCATAAAAATTATTATTAATATAAACATCAAATTGTGTACCCTTCTCACTAATTTGAATATTATCCGCATAAATATCGTCATTTTCAGAAAATCCATAATAATAAATAGGTACATCTGCTTTTAAATCACGAAGATATGGATCATCTCCCCATGCGATAATTGCTTTTTTTACATTTTGCGCCATTTCTTGAAAGGCATTAAAAACATCATGCACATCTTTAAAATAATCTGGATGATCAAAATCAATATTTGTCATAATTGTATAATCCGGATGATAACTTAAAAAATGTCTACGGTATTCGCATGCTTCAAAAGCAAAGTAATCACTAGCTGGAATACCTAATCCAGTACCGTCACCAATTAAAAAGGATGTTTTTTTATCTCCATTCATAACATGTGATAGTAAACCAGTTGTTGATGTTTTACCATGCGCACCTGTTACAGCAACTGAAGTATATTGGTTAATAACATGACCTAAGAAATCGTGATAACGAATCACTTCTAAATTTAAATCATGCGCGCGTACAACTTCTTCATGCGTATCAGGAAATGCATTACCTTGAACAATGACCATATCTTCCTTAATATTATCTGCATCAAAAGGGAGAATTTTTATACCTTTATTTTTTAATGCGACTTCTGTAAAAACATAATTCTTAATATCTGACCCTTGTACTTCATTTCCAAGATCATGCATGATTTGTGCTAATGAACTCATTCCGGCACCTTTAATGCCGACAAAATGGTAATGTGTCATTGTAACACTCCTTTATCTCTATATTAATTATCATTTAAATCAGATTCAGTGATATACACATCTCTGGGTTTAGAACCATTTGCTTCCGAAATATAACCTAACTGTTCTAATTGGTCTACAATTCTAGCAGCTCGATTATAACCGATTTGGAAATGTCTTTGTATCAGTGAAGTAGAAATATGTCCTTCTTGTACCATAAATCGACATACATCGTCGAATAAATCATCTTGCGGATGACTTTCTACTTTTTTCAACAATTCTTTTTCTTCAAAAAGATAATCAGGTTCACGTTGCTGTTTTATAAAATCAACGACATCATCAATTTCTTCATCAGAAACGAAAGTTCCTTGTACACGTATTGGTTTGTTCATTCCACTTCCTAGGTAGAGCATATCTCCATAACCTAATAAGCGTTCTGCTCCACCACTATCTAAAATTGTACGTGAATCTACGCTTGAAGATACCATAAAAGCAATACGTGTCGGTATGTTCGCTTTGATTAGCCCTGTAATTACATTTACAGATGGTCTTTGTGTTGCAACTAACATATGAATTCCACATGCGCGTGCTTTTTGTGCAATTCGTGCAATTGATTGTTCAACCTCTTGTGGCGCCATCATCATTAAATCAGCTAATTCATCTATTACTATAACAATTTTTGGCATTCTATCTTCATAATTTGCCTTTTTATTAAATGCAGTAATATTTCTAACATGATATTTAGCAAATACTTTATAACGACGTTCCATTTCTTCCACTGCCCATTTTAAACTTTGTGTAGCAGCTTTAACATCTGTAATAACAGGAGATACCAAATGTGGCAAACCATTATATGGTGCCAACTCAACCATCTTAGGATCGATAAGTAATAATCTTAGCTCCTCAGGATGATTTTTATACAATAATGACATTAAAATGCTGTTAATAGATACTGATTTACCTGAACCTGTAGCACCAGCAATTAATGCATGAGGCGTTTTTGCTATATCCATAACTAACGGCTCATTATTAATTCTAAGTCCCATAGCAACTGTTAATTTAGATTCAGCATTTTTAAAAGTATTATCTTCTATGATAGAACGTAAATTAACAGGTGTTGAAGACTGATTTGGCACCTCAATACCTACTAAACTTGTACCTGGAATAGGCGCTTCAATACGTATGTCTTTTGCTGCTAACGCCATTTTAATATCATCTTGTAAGTTAGTGATTCTTGATACTTTTACACCTTTTTCTACAGATAATTCAAAACGAGTCACACTTGGCCCTTCTGTAACAGTTTGAACTTCCGCAGGTACATTGAAATAGTAAAATGCTTCATTTAATTCTTGTTTCTTTTCTTCAATCCACTGATTATCTACTTCATGGACCTTAGGTTCATCCAGTAAATCAATACTCGGAAGTTTAATATTTGGACCTTTTCGTATAGTTGTTTTGCTTTCTTGGGATGCTTGCATGCTTTGGTTCTGCTGATTCACAGAATTTGATTTATGAGAAACGGTAGCATCTACAGAATGTTTATCCACATGATTGGTTTCTGCATTTTGTGGTTGTCCATTATACCTGTGACTTATAACTTCATTTTTGTCATCTATGCTGGATGCTACTTCTTCATCCTCAGTCAACGTTTCAGATTCCGTATTTATAAACGTATCTTTTGACTCATTAGCATTAGAATTATGTTCTTCCAGGTTAGTTTCAGTTTGCATTTGTTGATTAAATGCAGCAGTTGATTCATCTTTTTCACTTTGTGCCGTTTTATCTATTTTTTCATCTGATTGTTGTAATTCAGTATCATTTGAGTTCACAAAAGCATGTGTGACGTTAAGATTTTTCTTGGCATCAAGCATTCTTTTTTTGTCAGATGGTGTCATTACTACATTGAAAGGTTTTGGTTTGCTTCCTTTCGAGTTGATTGTATTTTTATGTTGTTGATTGTTTTGTTCATCGCTATTCGCTTTAGCGTTTGTTTTAACATGATCTTGTTGTGCTTCATTTTCGTTATTCTCTGACATTTGTACGTCATTAGCAACTGTTTCTTCACCATTTTCATCCGCTTCAGTTGAAGTTGATAAATCTTCTTCATTCCGTGATTCATTCTGATTAATATCATTAGACTCATCTACATATTGCTCATCTTCTCTTTCAAAATGATGATTGGTATGCAATGATGTATTATCTAATACATCATCATTTTCACATTGTGACGTTTTTCGTTCATTGTTATTAGTTTGTTGAGTCAAATCAACTGTATTTTGTGTCGTATCTTTTTGATTATCTGAAATTTCTCTATAGGTAGCTTCCGAAATACCAGTATTATCAATAGTTCCATTTGAATTTTCGTCATGTTGGTGCAAATGATTGTCTATATCTGCATGATCAATATCTTGAGAAAGATTTGACTCATCGTTAGCATGATTCGTTGATGATTCTGTAAGATTTGATGCTGTTTCTACATTTTCTGTTTGATTTTCATTTGTATTTGAAACATCGTCAGAGTCGTTAATGTTATGTACATTACTTATATTGTCTAAATTAATTTCTTGATAATTGTATTGTGACGTATCAATTTGGTCAGTTGTATCATGTTCATCCGTTGCATCTTCACCAGACGATTTTGTTGAATAGTCTGTATCACTAATTTTATTTTGTGCACCATCTAATGAACTTTCTCCAATATATTGTTTTGCTTGCTGTGCATACATTTCATCAATTGCTTTTTGAATTGTATCTTCATCATTTTGTTGATTTTCTTGACGCTTCTGTTGCAATGCTTTTTTAAATTGACGTTTTTGAAGCACTTTACGTTCACGTTCGCGACGAATTTCTTCAACAATTTGAGAAGCATAGATATTTTCTATATTGATGGTATTATTCTTTTTTGGAGTAGTAGTAGCTTGTGATACATTTTCTTGTTGTATCGACTTATCTTGTAGTTGTTCATTGCTCTTTTTAGCTGATGGTTGTTCGCTATCAACTTGAGAAGGTTGAGCAAACGTTGTTTCAGCAGTGTCATTATGGTCATTATTAGAATTTGACTTGCGTTCTTCTTGCACTTTATTTTCATTATCATCTTTAAAACGATGATTAGGATTTATCACACCATTTTCTAAAGGGTGTGGTTTTTTAGTGCCAAAAATAGCTGACGGAACCTCGCTAGCTTTAAATTCACTTTTATGATATTGAGGGGTAGTGGGCTCATGTCTTTTTGTACTATGACCATTTTCACGTCCAGTACCACCTAAAACGTCTGTTTGAATTCTTGTTCTTTTGCCTTTGTGTTGTCTCTTTTCTTTTTGAACTTCATTATCTAATGACGCATTTGTTTTACTACGAGATGTTGCATATGATTCTTTAGATGATTGAGTAAATTTATCTGTAGCATTTTCATTAGCCATTTGTCTTCTTCTTCTATGACTGTGATTCTCAGTATGGTGACTAGTTGATTTATGGTCAGAATTTTTAAATTCATTTTCTGATTTTCCATTAATAGCGTCCTCAGTTTCACTATTTTCTTCTAAAACACGCATTGGAAATCTAAATTTCCCTTTAGGTCTCTCATAAACATCGTTATTTTGAGGAAGTAATGTGTCTTGATGTTCTTGACTCTTTTGACGTCGTTGGTTTCTTTTATTTAGATAGTCTTTATTAGGATCATTTTCTTCTCCAAATAATTTGTCGAACCAGCTCATTCGGACATTACCTCCTTCTATTCTTCAAAAAATGCCTGTCCAACTTTGTATTCATCAGACAATACCATAATACCTTTTTCCTGTGGTGCATTTGGTAAATTTAATTCTTTCATAGAACAAATCATTCCACTTGAATCTACACCGCGTAAGGCTGCATCTTTAATAACCATTCCACTAGGCATTACTGCACCTACTTTTGCAACAACGACCTTTTGCCCTGCTTCAACATTCGGCGCACCACAAACAATTTGTAGCTTTTCTGTTGCTACATCTACATTCAATACACTTAATTTATCAGCATCAGGGTGTTTTTCTTTAGTTTCAACATAACCAACAACAAATTTTGGTGATAAATCTGCATTTAGTTCAAACGTGAAACCAGCATTTTTAATTGCTTGTTGTAAGTCCTGAATTAACTTCTCATCCAATTTTATATGTCCATTTCCATCAATATCTGACACTTTTGATGCATTGAATATATTAAAACCTACAATCTTGTTATCTTGACGAATTGCTACTACATCATTCTTCGTCTCATACGTAAATTCGCCTGTTGCGGGCTCAATTTGTAAAAAAGCTACATCTCCTACAGCTTCTTTATTGTAAAATAAATTCATTTTTTTAACTCCTTATTCCTTATCTTTATTTTCATATTGTTTTCGAGTTGCTTCTAATCTTTGGATGACATTTGGGTTTCTTTTTTGTTTATTATTTTTGCCCAAAATAAATATTGGCTCAAAATGTCCATTATCATAAGCTAATGAAAGTGACGTAATTGGAACTAATCCTTTCGTGAAGAATTCCATCGTTAAGTGTGCCATAACATCGTAACCTGTTTTATTTCGAATATCAGCAATAATCAACACGTCTTGATGCGGTACTGCCACCAACATTTCACCTTCACATTGCGCTTGTATGTCATTTAAAAAGGTAGAATTTAAAATTCTACTGGCATCGTAACCATCATTTGAATTTACAAAATAGAAGATATTACCCTTAACTTCATCGGTTTTATATTTGTTTTCAAGTTTTCGAACATTAAATAAAGCCATTTCTTTCACTTGTTGTTTAGTAAGATTTAATTTTTCTAACATTTGCTCATCTATCAAGCGATAAGATTTTCCTAAATCTACTGCATAATAAATATTAGTTTCTGCAGTATGTTTATCTATAACAAATGAATTACCTTCTTTGTCTTTTTTATCAAAACTAGGCGACCTTAATACAGGCATTATCTCAATATTCTCTGTTTCAGATAACGCCTCCCCTTTCATTTGTTCAATCGCTTCTTCGACATAATATACAATTTCATCTACAATATTTTCTTTTTGTTCTTTATATTTCGCTACAATTGTTGAAAGTTTGACAGTGACACCTTTGCCATTATCATTTCTAGATACGCGTAGCGTTTCTTCATCACGATTAAAACTAAATTTGACATCTAAATGTTTTAATCTATCTTTTAATTTATCTCTCATTTGAAAGACATTCATCGTTAACACTCCTATTTACGTGTCTTTATACAGTTTACAATAAATATACCCTTAGGAACAGAAAAAAAGTAAGTTCTAAGGGTATATTTTTATCGTGCACTTAATAAGATTCATTCACTTTATGTTTATAAAGAAGCTAAAAAATTATCTATCTGTTCAATGGATTTACGCTCTTTTCCAATATAACTTCCAATTTGTTGTCCATTACTAAATACTAAAAAGCTAGGAATGCCCATAATACCATGTTCAATGCAAATATCTATAAATTTATCTCTATCCACTGATACAAATTTATAATTTGTATACTTCGCTTCAAGTTGTGGTAAGTCTGGTTCAATCACTTTACAATCTGGACACCAATCAGCAGTAAATAAAAATACAGTGTCCCCTCTTTTAAATTCTAAAAATTGTTGTTCATTTTCTAATTGTTCCATCTAATCACTCCAAAACATTATTTATACTGTAAAGTATTTATTATTTCGTCATCTAAATTTTTAACTGATTGTAATATTAAGTTTCTTGCAGCGTCATAATCACGAAAATCAAATACTGCATTTGTACTGTGAATATAGCGTGCACAAACACCAATAACTGCAGTTGGAATACCAATGTTTGCTTTGTGAATTTCTCCTCCATCTGTACCGCCTGGAGACATATAATATTGATATGGAATTTGAAATTTATTTGCTAAATCTAATAGAAAATCTCTAAACGTTGGTTTTAGTATCATCGTACCATCTTTTATACGAATCAATGTCCCTTGACCCAATTCACCGGAAAGATTTTGCTTTCCTTTCATATCATTTGCTGGCGAACAATCTACTACAAAAGCTACATCCGGATCGATTAATTCAGCAGAGGCTTTTGCACCTCTTAACCCTACCTCTTCCTGAACATTTGCACCAACATATAAATCAAAATCTAGCTCAACGTCTTTTAATAATTCTAATAATTCTATACCTAATAAACAACCATAACGATTGTCCCACGCTTTACTAGCAAACCTATGCTCTGATAACTGTGTGAACGGTGTGTCTGGAACAATAGTATCACCAATTTGAATGCCTCGATTGATAACATCTTGTTCACTTTCACAACCTATATCTAATAATAGATCCTCAATTTTTGGTGCACCTTCGTTACCTGTCCTAAAATGTTTCGGTATATTCGCTACAACTCCTATGATTTCTTCATTGTTTCTTGTTTTAACTTTTAGTCTTTGACCTTGCCATATATCAGTCGCTACACCACCTAAATTCGTGAATTGTAAGAGCCCATTATCTGTGATGTGCGTTATTAAAAAGCCCACTTCGTCCATATGAGCAGCAACCATTATTTTCTTTGAATTTTTAGATTTAGCTCTCTTAACTCCATAAAAGCCACCCATTCGATTGTATACAAAGTCATCTACATACGGTGACATTTCAGATTTCAAATATGATTTAACGTCATCTTCAAATCCTGGCGCTCCATGTAATTCTGTTAATATTTTCATTCTTGATAATGTTTTACTTTTGTCTATACTCAATGTCATTCACTCCTTAATATTTATTATATCATCTTCATTATGGTAAACTATAAATATGAATTTATTGGGGGTAGATTGTAATATGTTGAATAAAAAAAGTTGGTTCTTCATCGGCTTAATTTCAATAACAACTATTGTTGGATCAATTTATTTTTATACGCGTCAAAAGCAACTACAAAATCGTAATCCAGAAGCTATTATTACAGATGTAAAAACTTATTTTATGAATGTTGTAGGTTCTTACATACTAAATGAAACGATAATGTATCAAAATGCTGGCGATCAATTAGAAGTCTTTCAAGGTGGTATCACTACCCTTCATAACGGCAAACGCACTTATTATGATTTTTATGCCGACGCTAAAACTGGTGAAGTGATAAACATCATTGAATGTAAATGATAAACGGTTAAAGTTATGAACACACTTGTATCATGTAGAAAATATTTGTCGACTACACTGAGATGATTACAATGAAAGAAACAAACTATATTACTGCTCAAACTATGAAGACATTGATTGTATTTTTAGTTAAGTTATAGTGCTATTTCAAATGTTCAAAACTTTAACCTTTTATTTTATTCTCTTGTAATGTAATGCTCGATTTCAGATGGTTCCTTTTGATTAAATTTTACAGCAAAGTAATTTACATCATGATAATATAAAAACCAGTAATTTTCTAAAATGAATCTAGGTATCATGCGTTCTTTTTCTCTTATAGACTGCATTGGATAATCATCGTAAGCAGTTACCCACAGTGGATTTTTATGTGCGACTGTAGGAAAAATATCTCCCATATGTACTGCTTTTTCTCCTGCATTTTCTACTGTAATAATAGAGTGACCGTAACTATGGCCGCCAGTATGATACATATTAATCCCTTTGACGATTTCAATTTCTTTTTCAAACAGCAATAATTTATCGGTGAAATCACCATTATTTTTCTGCCAATAAGTTGATTTACTTCGTATATTTGGGCTAACAAACTCATGCCATTCATCTTGTTGAATAACATGAATCGCATTTTTAAAAACTGCACGCCCTTCACTATCAGTTAATCCTGACGCATGGTCAAAGTGTAAATGTGACATTAAAACATAATCAATATCATTCGTTGTCAAATTAAATAATTTTAAATCTTCTTCTATATTACTTTCATAATGCACACCAAATATTTTACGCTCTTTTTCGGTAAGCTTATGATTACCAATACCAGTATCAATAATAAAGTTAAATTCTTCCGTTTGTATTAAAATTGGATGTGTAGGTAATGGAATCCGATTTTCCTCACTTTGCTCATATTTTTTAGCCCATAAAACTTTCGGAACCACACCAAACATCGCTCCACCATCAATATTTGTAATGCCACCGTTCAGGTAATGTATCTTGAAATTTCCTAATTTCATAATCAATCCCCATTTCTTGATTTAATTACTAATTAATTAATATAGTAATATAATACACAGTACACGTAAAATAACGAAATTTGTTAGTCTTCTGCTACAACAAAATTTCATGGTGATTTTGTTATGTACTGATGCCTAGTGAAATGATATGAACGAGAGACTACAGGCTCGAGTCATATCCCCAGGCAAGCATGTACAAGCAAAATCGTAGCACGCTTATAATAAAAAGGACTAATCCGTCATTTGATATGCTCCCTTCAAAGT